>NZ_CP025546.1:3671083-3977006 GCF_003614435.1 Mycobacterium paragordonae | reverse complement strand
TTGTTCGGTGATGGCGCCGGCCACCTCGACGGTTGCCGATGCTTCCAGGCTCACCGGAGGTGCCCCTTTCTGCTCGGCGTGCTTCTGGCCCGACAGTGTATGCCGCCCGGATGCCGGTGGCCCGCCGGCAGCCCCCAGCGCTGAGGTGGCCGCCCCATATGCGCTGAGGTGGCCGCACCGGCCGCCCCTATGCTGTCGTGGTGGCCCGGCACGGGGAGTCGGGGGACTCGTTGGAGGAAGAGAGGAGCCGAGTGACGCTCAACACCATCGCGCTGGAGCTGGTGCCGCCGAACGTCGACGGGGGTCGGGAGAAGGCGGCAGAAGACGCGCAGAAAGTGGTGCGGTACTCGGCAGAGTCGGGCCTCGACGGCCGCATCCGGCACGTCATGATCCCCGGCATGATCGCCGAGGACGACGACCGCCCGGTGCCGATGAAGCCCAAGATGGACGTCCTGGACTTCTGGTCGATCATCAGGCCACAGCTTCCCGGGATGCGCGGCCTGTGCACTCAGGTCACCGCTTTCATGGACGAAGCATCCCTGGGCAAGCGCCTGGCCGAGCTGACCGACGCCGGCATGGAGGGAGTGGTGTTCGTCGGCGTGCCGCGCACCATGAACGACGGCGAGGGCTCCGGCGTCGCGCCGACCGACGCGCTGTCGATCTACCGCGACGCGGTGACCAACCGCGGAGTGATCGTGATCCCCACCCGGGACGGGGAACAGGGCCGACTCAACTTCAAATGCAACCAGGGCGCCACTTACGGCATGACCCAGTTGCTGTATTCCGACGCGATCGTCGGCTTCTTGACCGACTTCGCCCGGGAAACCGATCACCGGCCGGAAATCCTGCTGTCATTCGGTTTCGTGCCCAAGATGGAGACCCGCGTCGGCCTGATCAACTGGCTGATTCAGGACCCCGGCAACGAAGCGGTGACCGGCGAGCAGGAGTTCGTCAAGCAGTTGGCCGGCAGCGAACCCGAGCAGAAGCGCCGGATGCTGGTGGACCTGTACAAACGGGTGGTCGACGGGGTGGCCGAACTCGGTTTTCCGCTCAGCATCCACTTCGAGGCCACCTACGGCGTTTCCGGTCCCGCGTTCGAGACGTTCGCCGAAATGCTTTCCTACTGGGCGCCCGACCGGGCTTAGCCAATGTCGCGACCCGCAGCGACCGGCTACGCCGCTCTTGCGATCGCGATTAAATGGAACTCGTCTTATCGCCCGAGGCGGTGAACCGGGGTGAGCGGTCCCGGCTGATCCAGGCCAGCAACGCCACCACGCCGGCTGCCGCGAACGAGGCGATGCCGAGCCAGATGCCCGCGCCGGTGAACGACCGGGTGTTGGGATCGGTGTAGCGGGCCTGCGCGGTCATAGTGCTGACCACGCCTGGCTTCAGCTTCCACTGCACCACTTCGGGTTCGATGCGGTCGCCGTTGGTCGAGGTGACGGTGCCGGGGAAGGCGACGGTCAACTCGACGTCGGCCTCGGCGTCGGTCAGCGAGGTCAGGTCGGCCCGGCCTTCCAGGATCACCAGGTTGCCGTTGCGGCGCAGTGACAGGTTCACCCCGGCGGCGTCGGGATTCATGTGGGCCAGCTGCGGCAACTCGGCGAACGTCAGATCGGAGAAGACGGCCTGGGATCCGACGTAGCCGTCGCTGTCGTAGTTGGAGACGGCAACCTTCTGGCTGAACGGCAGGTTCGTATCGAGCTGCGGCCCGGTGTCCTTGTTGTTCTTCGGTTTTGCGGCGGCGATGATCTCGCCGGACACCTGATCGTCGGGCGAGATCGTCAGAGACGCGCGCACGCGCAGGCAGCCGGTGGCCAGCGGCACCAACATCAGCAGCATCACAATGGCCAGCACGCGGCGCCGCCGGGCAGTAAATCCGCGGGCTGGAAGCGGGGGAGAGCTGGCTCGCACCAGGTCATCGTGCCAGACCCGGTGCCCCGCATGGGCGAGCCGCCCGGTTACAGGGGCAGAGCGCGGCCCAGAATCGCGAAAGGCCGCGGATCTCCGGCGAAGTAGTAGCTGCGGATCACGTCGGTGAAACCCAACCGCCGGTAGAGGCGCCAGGCGCGGTTGGCCTCGCCGTTGTTCTCCGGAGTGGACAGCAGAACGTTGTTCTCGTCGCGGCCCGCGAGCAAGCGCCGGGCCAGCGCCTCGCCGAGGCCACGCCCCTGAGCGCGGGGGTGGATGTGCAGCTCGGTCAGTTCGAAGTAACTGTTCATCAGCCGATCGATCGCCTGCGGCGGAAAACCGCTGCGTTGCAGTCCCAGGACGACCTGCTGTTGCCACCACTGACCGGGTGCTCCGGGATAGCCGTAGGCGATGCCGACGAGTGGCGCGGAACGCAGCTCGGTCTCCGAACCGGCGGTGGCCGCGTCGTCGGCGACCTCGACGGCCGCGACCGCCTTCCACCCCCGCCGCCGGGTGTGCTCCAGCCACATGCCGGCCCGCTGGCTCTCCGTGCCTCTGGGATAACGCATCGCATCGACATAGACACTCAGAGCGTCGCCGAGGCGGCGCTCCATCTCCTTGGCCGGCAAATCGATGAGGAATGTCGCCAACGTGCGGTGTCCTTTTCATCGTCTGCGGATGAGCTGTGGGTGGTTCCAGTATCGGACGCACCGTTCGGGAAGCCACGACTGGGCGCGGGACGGCCAGGCGACCGGTTGCATCATCCTCGTGCTGTGGCCGATCACGTCACACTGTCGCAGCCGGGATAGAATCGCCTGCGAACCAGTGGTACGGCGCAGATTGACCTCGTATCATTGTGGTTAATTGCTCTAACAAGGGCAGGCGCGTGCTACCGGTGGTTACGTGACAGTGTGTCGGCAAGGAGGGACGAATGCCACTCTCCGATCATGAGCAGCGAATGCTCGATCAGATCGAGAGCGCTCTCTATGCCGAGGATCCCAAGTTCGCGTCAAGTGTGCGCGGCGGGGGTTTCCGGGCGCCGACCGCGCGCCGCCGTCTGCAGGGCATGGCGTTGTTCGTCGTGGGACTGGGCATGCTGGTTTCCGGGGTGGCGTTCAAGGCCACGATGATCGGCAGCTTTCCGATCCTCAGTGTGTTCGGCTTCATCGTGATGTTCGGCGGCGTGGTGTACGCGGTCACCGGTCGGCGGTTGTCCGGCAGGCCGGACCACGGGGGACCGGCGGCCGGTTCATCGCGGCAGCGTCGCTCAAAGGGAGCGGGTGGCTCGTTCACCAGTCGCATGGAGGACAGGTTCCGGCGCCGCTTCGACGAGTAGTCGACGCGACAGCGTCGTAACGGGGTAGCCCAACGGCTGCCCCGTTTTTGTTTGTTCGTTTTGTTTGTGCGATGGGCAGTTGCCACGGTGGCAGACCTGGCCGCGCCGACACGCCATCCACGCCGGGTGAAGCCATCTCGTGCCCCACTTGTAGCGCAGTTGTGTCCATTCCTCCCCACCGCGCCCCACCCTGGCCCCACGGCGCCGAATATGGCTTCTGGCATGGCTTTTCACTCACCACCGTGGTTCCCACAGGACCCCCCTGGGCACCGTCCACCGGTGCCGTGGTGGGGAAACGCCACACCGGGACGCGCGGAGGGGGCATTTATGGGGCGAAGTGGGGGGTTGTGGGGTATGGTGGCCGAAGTGTTTGGGTGAGAAGCAAGTTGGAGGTGCCGCAGTGTTTCTCGGCACCTACACGCCCAAGCTCGACGACAAGGGGCGGCTCACGCTGCCGGCCAAATTTCGCGACGCTCTGGCAGGGGGGTTGATGGTCACCAAGAGCCAGGACCACAGCCTCGCCGTCTACCCGCGGGCGGAGTTCGAGCAGTTGGCGCGCCGGGCGAGCAAGGCGCCCCGGAGCAACCCGGAGGCGCGGGCGTTCCTGCGCAACCTCGCCGCCGGCACCGACGAGCAGCACCCCGACGGACAGGGCCGCATCACGCTCTCGTCCGACCACCGCCGCTACGCCGGCCTGACCAAGGATTGCGTGGTGATCGGCGCTGTCGACTACCTCGAGATCTGGGATGCGCAGGCCTGGAACGACTATCAGCAAATGCATGAAGAGAACTTCTCCGCGGCCAGCGATGAAGCACTCGGCGACATCTTCTGAGGTGCATGCCTGTGCACCGTGGTCTCTGCCCGAACCGACCCTGGCGTACTTCCCCAACGCCAGGTGCGTCTCGGACAGGGGCCTCGGTGCACGGGTGTCACGGCAACCAGGCCTGGATGGCCGCAGCGCGGGAGGTGTCGTGGTGCCTCAACCCGGTTCCGGCGCAGGTGATTTCGGACATGTCCCGGTTCTCGCCCAGCGGTGTGTCGAGCTGCTTACCCCGGCGCTGACCCGCAGCCACCCCGATGGCACCGGAGCCGTCCTGGTCGACGCCACACTCGGTGCGGGCGGGCATGCGGAGCTGTTTCTGACCGAACTGCCGGGACTGCGCGTGATCGGACTCGACCGCGACCCGAGCGCGCTGCAGATTGCCCGCGGCCGGCTCGCCCCCTTCGCCGACCGGATCACCCTGGTGCACACCCGCTATGACGGCATCGTCAACGCATTGACCGAATCAGGTTATGACACAGTGGAATCCGTTGACGGGGTGCTGTTCGACCTTGGGGTCTCGTCGATGCAGCTGGACCGTGCCGAGCGGGGTTTCGCCTACGCCAAAGACGCGCCGCTGGACATGCGGATGGACCCGTCGTCGTCGCTGACCGCGGCCGACATCGTCAACACCTACAGCGAAGCTGAGCTGGCTGACATCCTGCACCGCTACGGCGAGGAGCGGTTCGCCCGACGCATCGCCGCACAGCTCGTCCGCCGCCGCGCCCGTACCCCGTTCACCACGACGGCCGAACTGGTGGCCCTGCTGTACGAAGCGATACCGGCTCCGGCCCGGCGCACCGGCGGGCACCCGGCCAAACGCACCTTCCAAGCGCTGCGCGTGGCCGTCAACGACGAACTGGAGTCGCTGCGCAATGCCGTTCCCGCCGCGCTGGACGCGCTCGCGGTAGCCGGCCGCATCGTGGTGATGGCCTATCAATCGCTGGAGGATCGAATCGTCAAGCGACTGTTCGCCGATGCGACGGCTTCCCGCACACCGCCGGGGCTGCCAATGGAACTTCCCGGCCATGGCCCGCTGTTCCGGTCGCTGACCCATGGAGCGGAAAAAGCGGACGCGGCCGAGGTGGAACGCAACCCGCGCAGTGCCCCGGTCCGATTGCGGGCGCTGCAACGAATTGAGCACGCGAGGGGGAAGGCACAGGCATGAGCACAAAGCGCGAGGCGACGAAACGCCGCGAGAGCGAGCGCCGCGGGCGACGCACCGGTGCCGCCCGTCCCGGCGCCATGGACGCACCTTCGCGCCGCGGTCGGGGACGCTCCGGGAAGCCGGCGGCGCCCAGTCGTGAGGCGCGCGCTCCGCGGTCGGGTCCGCAGACCAGCCCGATGACCCGACCGGTCGACCGGCCGGCCCGCGCCAAGAACACCAGCCAGGCCAAGGCCCGGGCAAAGGCGCGGAAAGCCAAAGCGCCCAAAGTTATTCGGCCCAAGCTCACCGAGCGGCTGGCCACCCGGATCAGTCAGATCGATCTGCGGCCGCACACCCTGCTGAGCAGGATTCCGTTTGTCGTGCTGGTCATCGGGGCGCTCGGCGTCGGCCTGGGACTGACCCTCTGGTTGTCCACCGATGCTGCCGAGCGTTCCTACAAATTGAGCGATGCCCGCGAGCGGACCCGCATGCTGCAACAGCAGAAGGAGGCGCTCGAACGCGACGTGCGGGAAGCGGAGTCCGCGCCGGCGCTGGCCGAGGCGGCCCGCAAGCAGGGCATGATCCCCACCAGGGACACCGCCCACCTGGTCCAGGCGCCCGACGGCAACTGGGTGGTGGTCGGCACGCCGAAACCCGCTGACGGTGTCCAGCCGCCGCCGCTGAATGCCAAGCTGCCCGACGAAGCGCCGCCGGCGCCGCCGAAGCCGGCCGTGACTCCGCCGGAGGTGGCCGTGCGGGTACTTCCGCCCACGGGTGACCCGGCGCAGCCGGGCCGCGGAGGCCCGCAGGTGCTCCTGCGTGGGCCCGACGGTTCGGCGACGCTGAACCCCGGCCTGCAGGCCACGCTGCCGGGTCAGGTCCCGACGGTGCCGGGTCAGGTGCCGGCTGTGCCTGGTCAGGTCCCGACGGTTCCCGGGCAGGTCCCGACGGTGCCGGGTCAGGTGCCGACGCCGGCCGGTCAGCTCCCGACGGTTCCCGGGCAGGTCCCGACGGTGCCGGGTCAGCTCCCGACGGTGCCCGGTCAGGTGCCGACCGCGCCGGGTCAACTGGACGTGCACGGGCCGTTGTTGTCCTTCCCCGACCAGGTGCCGACCCAGCTGCCTCCGCCCCTGCCGCCGGCGGCGACCGCGCCCAATCCCTTGCGCGATGCCCCCCCGGCTCCAGGTTTATCGGCGCCACTGCCACCTAACACCGAACAATCCGTTCCCGTCGCACCCCCCGCGGCACCGGCGGCCCCAGGGATACCGCGATGAGTCGCGGCGAGCCGAGGCGCGAGCGCGGTCCCCGTCGGCCGCGTGAAGACCAGGGGCCGGCCAAGGGCCGCCGCGCCCGGTCCGCCACCGACGCGTCGGGCTCCAAGCGAATCCGGAAACCCAAGGAGACCAACAAGTCCCGTGCCACCGCACGACCCGAGACGGGACACGCGGCGACGCAGCGGCGCACCCGGCAGGTGATGGAAGTGACCAGCCGCGGTGCGTCCTTCGTCTTCCGTCACCGGGCCGGCAACGCGGTGATCCTCGTGCTGATGCTGGTGGCCGTCACGCAGCTGTTCTACCTGCAGGTGTCCAACGCCTCACAACTCAACGCGCAGGCGGCAAGCCAGCTCAAGGTCACCGACGTCGAACGGGCCGTGCGCGGGTCCATCATCGACCGCCACAACGACCGGCTCGCGTTCACCATCGAGGCGCGCGCATTGACCTTCCAGCCCAAGCGGATTCGCCAGCAGCTCGAGGACGCCAAGAAGAAGATCCCGAGCGCCCCGGACCCGGACCAGCGGCTCAAGGACATGGCCAAGGACGTCGCGGGCAAGCTGAACAACAAGCCCGACGCGGCGACCCTGCTCAAGAAGTTGCAGAGCAACGAAACGTTCGTCTATCTGGCACGCAACGTCGAACCTGCTGTTGCCCATGCGATTTCGGCCAAATATCCCGAGGTCGGTTCGGAACGCCAGGACCTCCGGCAGTACCCGGGCGGTTCGTTGGCGGCCAACATCGTCGGCGGCATCGACTGGGACGGCCACGGGCTGCTGGGCCTCGAGGACTCCCTGGACGCCATGCTGGCCGGCACCGACGGTTCGGTGACCTACGACCGCGGTTCCGACGGTGTCGTCATCCCCGGCAGTTACCGCAACCGCCACAAGGCCGTGCACGGTTCCACCATCCAGCTGACTCTCGACGACGACATCCAGTTCTACGTCCAGCAGCAGGTGCAGCAGGCCAAGAACGTGTCGGGAGCCCACACCGTCTCCGCGGTGGTGCTCGACGCCAAGACCGGCGAAGTGCTGGCCATGGCCAACGACAACACCTTTGACCCGTCGCAGGACATCGGGCGTCAGGGCGAGCGGCAACTGGGCAACCTGCCGGTGTCCTCACCCTTCGAACCCGGCTCGGTCAACAAGATCATCACCGCGTCCTCGGTCATCGAATACGGCCTGTCCAACCCCGACGAGGTGCTGCAGGTGCCCGGGACGATCTCCATGGGCGGTGTCACCGTGCACGACGCGTGGGACCACGGCGTGATGCCGTACACCACCACCGGCGTCTTCGGAAAGTCCTCCAACGTCGGCACCCTGATGCTGGCGCAGCGGGTGGGCCCGGAGCGCTTCTACGACATGGTCCGCAAGTTCGGACTGGGCCAGCGCACCGGCGTCGGACTGCCCGGTGAAAGCGCCGGCCTGGTGCCACCGATCGACCAGTGGTCGGGCAGTACCTTCTCCAATCTCCCAATCGGACAAGGTGTTTCGATGACCCTGCTGCAGATGGCGGGCATGTACCAGGCCATCGCCAACGACGGGGTGCGGATCCCGCCGCGGATCCTCAAGGCCACCGTCGCGGCCGACGGCTCACGCACCGAAGAGCCGCGTCCGGAAGGCGTGCGGGTCGTATCGGCGCAGACCGCCCAGACCGTGCGCCAGATGCTGCGGGCAGTCGTGCAGCAGGACCCGATGGGCTACCAGCAGGGCACCGGGCCGGCGGCCGCGGTGCCGGGCTACCAGATGGCCGGCAAGACCGGCACCGCCCAGCAGATCAACCCCGGCTGCGGCTGCTACTTCGACGACGTCTACTGGATTACCTTCGCCGGCATGGCCACCGTCGACAATCCCCGCTACGTCATCGGGATCATGATGGACAACCCGCAACGCAACGCCGACGGCACGCCGGGGCACTCCGCGGCGCCGTTGTTCCACAACATCGCGGGCTGGCTGATGCAGCGGGAGAACGTGCCGCTGTCGCCCGATCCCGGACCGCCGCTGACGCTGCAGGCGATGTAGCGACCGAGCCGCCCAAACGCTTCGCTGAAAGTATGCTGAAAGTATTACGACCTTTCGGCGAATGTCCGCACGAATTCTCCTGAACTCTGCATAATTGCAGCCGCTTACCCGTGGCCGAGGCAGGAGACGTTTGATGTCGTTTGTAAATGTTGTTCCGGAAGCGCTGGGAACAGCTACGCAGCAGGTGGCTCGCATCGGTACCACGCTGAACAGCGCGAATGCGGCTGCCGCGGCCTCGACCACCCAGGTGCTCGCGGCCGGCGCTGACGAGATATCGGCGGCCGTCACCGCGCTATTCAGCAATTATGGCGCCCAATATCAGTCACTGAGCGCGGCCGCCGCGGAGTTTCATCAGAGTTTCCTCCAGACGCTGAATGCGGCCGGCGGCGCGTACGCGGCGGCCGACGCCGCCGGCGCCTCGCCGCTGCAGGCACTGGAAGTCGGTGTCCTGAGCGTGGTGAACGCGCCCACCCAGGCGTTGCTGGGGCGTCCGTTGATCGGTAACGGCGCCAACGGGACGGCGGCGAGCCCTAATGGCGGTGCGGGCGGGCTGCTGATCGGCAACGGGGGCAACGGCTTCAGCTTCACCAGCGGGGCCACTGCGCAGAATGGCGGCAGCGGTGGTGCTGCGGGATTGATCGGCAACGGCGGAGCGGGGGGTACCGGCTACCTGGGTGGGTCCGGCGGGGGCGGCGGCAACGGCGGGTGGCTGATCGGCAGCGGCGGTAGCGGCGGTGCTGCGGGAGCGGTCAACCTCCTGGGTGCCATTGGCGGGACCGGTGGGGCCGGCGGCAACGCGACTTTGATCGGATGGGGCGGCAACGGCGGGGCGGGTGGGGACTCCGCCACTGGAACTGGTGGGGTCGGCGGCGCGGGAGGGACCGGCGGAAGGCTCATAGCCGTTGGTGGCGCCGGCGGAACAGGCGGTTTCGGTGGCACCGGCGGTGCTGGCGGCGCCGGCGGAGGCGCCAGCGGGCTGCTCTTCAGCGTGGGCGGAGCCGGCGGCGTCGGTGGGGCGGGCACGGCAGGGGGCGGTGGCGGTGGAGCGGGCGGCGCCGGTGGTGGTTACTTCTTCGGTCTCGGCGGAGCTGGAGGAGCCGGTGGCGCGGCCTCTTCGGCTGCCGGCGTCGGCGGGGCAGGGGGCGACGGCGGCGTGTCCGGCGTGCTGCTCGGCTACGCCCAAGGCGGTGCCAGTGGAATGGGCGGCTTCGGCGCCGCCGGGGGCGGTGCCGCCGGCGCGGGCGGCACCGGCGCTGCGGTCCTGGGTGTGGGCGTCGGCGGTGCCGGCAGCCTCGGTGGTAGCGCGAACATGGGTGGCGCCGGTGGCGCGGGCGGCGTCGGTGGCATCGGCGCCGCGGTCGCAGGTTTCGGTGTCGGCGGCTTGGGCGGCGGGGGCGGCTTCAGTGTCGCCGGGACGGGCGGCGCCGGCGGGGCGGGCGGCCAGGGCCTCCTCCTCGCCGGCCTGGGCGCCGGAGGTCTCGGTGGTGCGGGTGGCAACAGCCTCGCTGCAGCCGGCGGCCACGGCGGCGCGGGTGGCAACTCGGGCGGCCTGTTGACCGTTGGACTAGGCGGGAACGGCGGCAACGCCGGCCAAGGCGTCGGACCGTCCGCCGGCGGCAACGGCGGCAACGTCGGGGCAATCTCCCAGGGCGCTTTCGTCCAGACGTTCTTCGGCAACGGCGGCAACGGAGGCAACGGCAACAACGGCGGCGCCGGCGGCACCGGTGGCACCGGCGGGTTGTTGCTCGGTGCTAGCGGGGTGGACGGGGTCCCGTAGCTCCGGAGCGCGCACCGATCCGTGGTCGGGGCTCACCGCGAGAGTGAAGCCGTTCCCGCCCGGGCGCGGCTCTGCATGGTGAACGGGTGCCGCTGGGTAGGGTGTCAAGGCCGAGCGATCTCTGGAATATCCGCGGCCGGACGGAGGTGGTGCCCGTGGCGGAGTCGATGCCCACCGGGTTACGGCCTCGCACCATCGTCGGCGTCCCGCTGACTGTGCTGGCCGCGCAGATCGGAGCGACGTGCACCGGCGACGTGTCGGTGACCGGCGTGACATTGCGGGCTCAGGACGTGCAGCCCGGTGACCTGTTCGCCGCTCTGCCGGGCGCCACCACGCACGGCGCGCGCTATGCCGGCGACGCCATCGGGCGCGGTGCCGTGGCGGTGCTCACCGACGCCGACGGGGTCGCCGCGATGGGTGCGCACGCGACGACGGTGCCGGTGCTGGTGCATCCGGCGCCGCGCAGCGTGCTCGGCGGGCTGGCCGCGACCGTGTACGGCCGCCCGTCGGACCGGGTCACCGTCGTCGGCATCACCGGCACCTCGGGCAAGACCACCACGACATACCTGGTCGAAGCGGGTCTGCGGGCCGGCGGTCGGGTCGCGGGTCTGGTCGGCACCATCGGTATCCGCATCGACGGCGTCGACATACCCAGCGCGCTGACTACGCCGGAGGCCCCCGCGTTGCAGGCGCTGTTCGCAGCCATGGCCGAGCGCGGCGTCGACACCGTCGTGATGGAGGTGTCCAGTCACGCGCTGGCTTTGGGCCGGGTGGACGGCACCGAGTTCGCCGTCGGCGGATTCACCAATCTGTCGCGCGACCACCTCGACTTCCACCCGACCATGGCCGACTACTTCGAGGCCAAGGCCCTGTTGTTCGACCCCGCCTCGGCCCTGCGTGCCCACCGGGTCGTGGTGTGCGTCGACGACGAGGCCGGTCGTGCGATGGCGGAGCGGGCGGGTGACGCGATCACCGTCAGCGTCACCGGGGAGCCGGCGCACTGGCGCGCCTATGACGTCACGCCCAGCGGTCCGGCCGGTCAGGAATTCACCGCCGTCGATCCCGCCGGCGCCGAGCACCGCGTCGGCATCAATCTGCCGGGTCACTACAACATCGCGAATTGCCTTGTGGCTCTGGCAATTCTGAATGAGGTCGGAGTTTCGCCCGCGCAAGCGGCGACGGGCCTGCGGGAGACCCGGGTGCCGGGGCGGCTCGAGCAGGTCGACCGCGGCCAGGGCTTCCTCGCGCTGGTCGACTACGCGCACAAGCCGGGTGCGCTGCGCGCGGTGCTCACCACCCTGGTGCAGCCGGGGCGCCGCCTGGCGGTGGTGTTCGGCGCCGGCGGTGACCGCGACCCGGGCAAGCGGGCACCGATGGGCGCGGTGGCCGCCGAACTCGCCGACCTCGTCGTCGTCACCGACGACAACCCGCGCAGCGAGGATCCCGCCGCCATCCGCAGCGAAATCCTGGCGGGCGCAAAGGAAGCCGGCTCACGAGCCGAGCTGGTCGAGATCGCCGACCGGCAACAGGCGATCCGCCACGCGGTCGGCTGGGCCGGCCCCGGGGACGTGGTGCTGATCGCCGGCAAGGGCCATGAGACCGGTCAGCGCAGCGCCGACGAGGTGCGTCCGTTCGATGACCGGGTGGAACTGGCCGCGGCTCTCGAGGCTTTGGGAGGTCGAGCGTGATCGACCTGACCGTGGCCCAGATCGCCGACATCGTCGGCGGCACCCTGGCCGACATCACCCCGCAGCAGGCGGCAGCCACCCGCGTCACCGGTTCGGTGGAATTCGACTCGCGCGCCATCGGCCCGGGCGGACTGTTCCTGGCCCTGCCCGGCGCCCGCGTCGACGGGCACGACCACGCCGTATCGGCGGTGGCCGCCGGTGCGGTGGCGGTGCTGGCCGCCCGGCCGGTCGGCGTACCCGCGATCGTCGTCAAACCGCAAGCGGCACAGGACGATCGGGCCTCGGTACTCGAGCACGACGCCGACGGCTCGGGTGCCGCGGTACTGGCCGCGCTGGCCAAGCTGGCCAAGGCGGTGGCCGCCGAACTCGCGGCCGGAGGGCTGACGATCATCGGGATCACCGGGTCGTCGGGCAAGACGTCCACCAAGGACCTGGTGGCCGCGGTGCTGCGGCCGCTGGGCGAGGTGATCGCGCCGCCGGGTTCGTTCAACAACGAACTGGGTCATCCCTGGACGGTGCTGCGGGCAACGCGGGACACCGATTTCCTGATTCTGGAGATGTCGGCGCGCCACCCCGGCAATATCGCCGCGCTGGCCGACATCGCGACGCCGTCGATCGGTGTCGTGCTCAACGTCGGCACCGCCCACCTGGGCGAGTTCGGCTCCCGGGAGATCATCGCCCAGGCCAAATCCGAACTGCCGCAATCTGTTCCGCCATCCGGTGTAGTCATCCTGAACGCCGACGATCCGATGGTGGCCGCGATGGCCGACGTGACCGCGGCCCGGGTGGTCCGGGTGAGTCGCAATGAAAGATCTGAGAATTCCGGAGGCGACGTGTGGGCCGGTCCGGTGTCACTCGACGAGGTGGCCAGGCCGCAGTTCACCCTGCACGCCGGCCCCGCCGAAGCCGACGTCCACCTTGCCGTCTACGGCGACCATCAGGTCAGCAACGCGCTGTGCGCGGCCGCCGTGGGCCTCGAGTGCGGGGCGAGCGTCGAACAGGTCGCGGCGGCGCTGGCGGCGGCGGGCCCGGTGTCGCGTCACCGCATGCACGTGAGCACCCGCGCCGACGGTGTCACCGTCATCGACGACGCCTACAACGCCAACCCCGACTCGATGCGGGCCGGTCTGCAGGCCCTCGCCTGGATCGCGCACGGTGACGAACATCCGCGGCGCAGCTGGGCGGTGCTGGGGGAGATGGCCGAGCTCGGCGAGGATGCAATAACCGAGCACGACCGCATCGGCCGGCTGGCGGTGCGATTAGATGTGTCTCGACTCGTTGTCGTGGGAACCGGGAGGTCGATGAGCGCCATGCACCAGGGTGCGGTGATGGAGGGCTCGTGGGGGGAGGAGGTCGTCAACGTAGTCGACGCGACCGCCGCCCTCTCCCTGTTGCGTGATGAGCTGCGACCCGGAGACGTGGTCTTGGTCAAGGCGTCCAACTCGGCCGGGTTGGGGGCGCTGGCCGACGCGCTGATCGCAGACGATGCCGGCCGCAAGGGAGCGGCGCGCCCGTGAGGCAGATCCTGATCGCCGTCGCCATCGCGGTGACCGTGTCCATCCTGCTGACCCCGGCGCTCATCCGGCTGTTCACCCGGCAGGGATTCGGTCACCAGATCCGCGAGGACGGCCCACCCAGCCACCACACCAAGCGGGGCACGCCCTCGATGGGCGGGGTGGCGATCCTGGCCGGTATCTGGGCCGGCTACCTGGGCACCCACCTGTTCGGGCTGGCCTTCGACGGCGAGGGGATCTCGGCGACGGGTCTGTGCGTGCTGGGCCTGGCCACCGCCCTCGGCGGGGTCGGGTTCATCGACGACCTGATCAAGATCCGCCGGTCACGCAACCTGGGCTTGAACAAGACGGCCAAGACGGTCGGGCAGATCACCGCCGCGGTGCTGTTCGCCGTGCTGGTGCTGCAGTTCCGCAACAACGCCGGCCTGACACCGGGCAGCGCGGATCTGTCCTACGTACGTGAGATCGCTACCGTCACCTTCGCCCCGGGGCTCTTCGTGTTGTTCTGCGTGGTGGTGGTCAGCGCCTGGTCGAACGCGGTGAACTTCACCGACGGGCTGGACGGCCTGGCCGCCGGCTGCATGGCGATGGTCACCGGCGCCTATGTCCTGATCACCTTCTGGCAGTACCGCAACGCCTGCGTCACCGCGCCCGGCCTGGGCTGCTACAACGTGCGCGACCCGCTGGACCTGGCGCTGATCGCGGCCGCCACCGCCGGCGCCTGCATCGGGTTCCTGTGGTGGAACGCCGCGCCCGCCAAGATCTTCATGGGCGACACCGGGTCGCTGGCATTGGGCGGCATCATCGCCGGACTGTCGGTGACCAGCCGCACCGAGATCCTCGCCGTCGTGCTGGGAGCGTTGTTCGTCGCCGAAGTCACCTCCGTGGTGTTGCAGATCCTGGCCTTCCGGACCACCGGGCGCCGGGTATTCCGGATGGCGCCCTTCCATCACCATTTCGAGCTCGGCGGCTGGGCGGAAACCACGGTGATAATCCGGTTCTGGCTGCTCACCGCGATCAGCTGCGGCCTGGGCGTCGCCCTGTTCTACGGCGAGTGGCTGTCCACGATCGGTGCCTGACGTGCTGGATCCGTTGGCGCCTGGTGCGCCCGTCCTGATCGCCGGCGCCCGGGTGACCGGCCGCGCGGTGCTGGCCACGCTGGCCCGGTTCGGGGCCGAGCCGACGCTGTGCGACGACGACCCGGCGATGCTGGCCCCACACGCCGCGGCGGGCGTCGGGACCGCCGACCCCGTAACCGCCATTGCGCAGATCGACCGGTACGCGCTGGTGGTCACCAGCCCCGGTTTCCAGCCGGACACCCCGGTGCTGGCGGCGGCCGCCGCGGCCGGAGTGCCGATCTGGGGCGATGTGGAGCTGGCCTGGCGACTGGACGCGGCCGGCCATTTCGGGCCACCGCGACGGTGGCTGGTGGTGACCGGCACGAACGGCAAGACCACCACCACCTCGATGCTGCACGACATGCTGATCGCCGGGGGACTGCGCAGCAAGCTGTGCGGGAACATCGGTGACCCGGTGCTCGACGTGCTGGACCAGCCGTCCGACGTGCTGGCGGTGGAACTGTCCAGCTTCCAGTTGTTTTGGGCGCCCTCGCTGCGGCCCGAGGCGGGGGTGGTGCTCAACATCGCCGAAGACCACCTGGACTGGCACCACACCATGGCCGACTACACCGCCGCCAAGGCCCGGGTGCTGACCGGCCGCGTCGCGGTCGTCGGCCTGGACGACAGCCGGGCGGCGGCGCTGCTGGACATCGCCCCGGCAGCCGTCCGCGTGGGCTTCCGGCTCGGTGAACCCGCGCCCGGCGAGCTCGGCGTGCGCGACGGGCAGCTGGTCGACCGGGCGTTCGCCGCGGACCTGCCGCTGCTGCCGGTCACGTCGATACCGGTGCCGGGCCCGGTCGGAGTGCTCAACACGCTGGCCGCCGCGGCGCTGGCGCGTGCGGTTGACGTGGCGCCCGAGGCGATCGCCACCGCCATCGCGGCGTTCCGGCTGGGGCGGCACCGCTGTGAGGTCGTGACCGTCGCCGACGGCATCACCTATGTCGACGACTCCAAAGCCACCAATCCGCACGCCGCCCAGGCATCGGTGCTGGCCTATCCCCGGGTCGTGTGGCTGGCCGGCGGCCTGCTCAAGGGCGCATCCCTGGACGCCGAGCTGGCCCGCATCGCGTCCCACCTGGTCGGGGCCGTACTTTTCGGGCGGGATCGTGCCGAGGTTGCCGAGGCGTTATCACGACACGCGCCCGATGTCCCCGTCGTACAGGTTGTTACAGGCGAGGATGTTGGGATGGATGCGGCTGGTGTGGTTTCTGTTACTGATGTGACACAAGTGAATAACGGGGATATCGGCGCTCGGGTGATGACCGCGGCCGTTGCCGCCGCCCGTGACCTGGCCAAACCCGGAGATACGGTGCTGCTCGCGCCGGCCGGCGCATCGTTTGACCAATTCACCGGTTATGCCGCACGGGGTGACGCCTTCGCGGCCGCCGTCCGCGCCGCGGTCCGGTAGGCGGTGTGGGTATCGCAGTGACCCGGCTGTTCCGCCGGGACAAGGGGGAGACGTCCGACGCCGCGGAGGTGACGGACAAGGCCGACCAGCCTGACGCTGCCGCCCCCGGCGAGAAGGCCGCCGCGCCCAAGGCCGAGCCGGGCGGGCCGCGCACCGCGTTCGGTGCCTGGTTGGGCCGGCCGATGACCTCGTTTCACCTCATCGTCGCCGTCACCGCGCTGCTGACGTCGCTCGGCCTGATCATGGTGCTGTCGGCGTCCGGCGTGCACTCCTACGACAACGACGGATCGGCCTGGACCATCTTCGGCAAGCAGGTGCTCTGGACTATCGTCGGGCTCGTCGCCTGCTACGCGGGATTGCGCATGTCGATCCGGTTCATCCGGCGCATTGCCTTCACCAGCTACGCAGTCACGATCATCCTGCTGGTCCTGGTGCTCATCCCGGGTATCGGCAACCTGGCCAACGGGTCTCGCAAGTGGTTCGTCATCGCGGGTTTCTCCATGCAGCCCTCCGAGCTGGCCAAGATCGCGTTCGCGATCTGGGGTGCCCACCTGCTGGCGGCCCGGCGCCTGGAGCGGGCCTCGCTGCGCGAGATGCTGATTCCGCTGGTGCCCGCCGCGCTCATCGCGCTGGGTCTGATCGTGGCCCAGCCCGACCTCGGACAGACCGTGTCGCTCGGCATCATCCTGCTGGGCCTGCTCTGGTACGCCGGACTGCCGCTGCGGGTGTTCGTCAGCTCGCTCGGCGCGGTGTTCGCCGCCGGTGCGGTGCTGGCGATGTCCGCCGGCTACCGCTCCGACCGGGTGCGGTCCTGGCTGGACCCCGAAGACGACCCGATGGACACCGGGTACCAGGCGCGGCAGGCCAAGTACGCGCTCGCCCACGGCGGCATCTTCGGCGACGGCCTGGGGCAGGGCGTGGCCAAGTGGAACTATCTGCCCAACGCCCACAACGACTTCATCTTCGCCATCATCGGCGAGGAGCTGGGCCTTGTCGGCGCGGTGGGCCTGCTGGGGCTGTTCGGGTTGTTCGCCTACACCGGCATGCGCATCGCGCGCCGCTCCGCCGATCCGTTCCTGCGGCTGCTCACCGCCACCACCACGCTGTGGGTGCTCGGACAGGCCTTCATCAACATCGGCTATGTGATCGGTCTGCTGCCCGTCACCGGCCTGCAGCTGCCACTGATATCGGCTGGCGGAACCTCAACGGCAGCAACACTTTTCATGATCGGGATCATGGCCAACGCGGCCCGGCACGAACCCGAAGCGGTGGCCGCGCTACGCGCCGGACGCGACGACAAGGTGAACCGGCTGTTGCGGCTGCCGCTGCCGGAGCCCTACGTGCCCAGCCGAATCGAAACGTTCCGGGACAGGAAGCGCCCGCAGCCGGCACCCAAGCCGCCGTCGGCCCGCCGGGCCGCCGGCCCTCCGCAGAAGCCGCAGCCGCGCACGAGTCGGCGGTCTGCGGGAAGCGGCCACGGGCGCGACAGGCATCATAGATCTGGCCAGCAACACGCCGGCCGGCGCCAGACACGGCGCGTAGGTGCATTGGAAGGTCAGCGTTACGGGTGAACGACAAGGTCACGGAGTCGACCGGCGGGCCAGGGGACAGTCCTCTGCCCGCCGGTGGTGCGTTCTCGGTCGTGCTCGCCGGCGGCGGGACCGCCGGCCATGTTGAGCCCGCGATGGCCGTGGCCGACGCGCTGACCGCCCTGGACCCCGGGATCAGGATCACCGCCCTGGGCACCGCCCGCGGTTTGGAGACCCGGCTGGTACCCGAGCGCGGGTACCACCTCGAGCTGATCACCCCGGTGCCGCTGCCGCGCAAACCCAGCGGCGACCTGGCCCGGCTGCCACCACGGGTCTGGCGCGCCGTCCGGGAGACCCGGGCGGTGCTCGACAGCGTCGCCGCCGACGTCGTCATCGGTTTCGGCGGTTACGTGGCACTTCCCGCCTACCTGGCCTCCCGCGGCAGGCCAGGCCGCCGCCGCGTCCCGGTGGTGATCCACGAGGCCAACGCCCGCGCCGGCCTGGCCAACCGGGTGGGCGCCCGGACCGCCGACCGGATTCTGTCCGCGGTGCCCGATTCGGGGCTGCGGCGCGCCGAGGTGGTGGGAGTGCCGGTACGGGCGGCGATCACGACCCTGGACCGCGGCGCCCTGCGCGCGCAGGCGCGGGCCCACTTCGGATTCGCCGACGACGCGCGCGTCCTGCTGGTGTTCGGCGGATCCCAGGGCGCGGTGTCGCTGAACCGGGCCGTCTCCGCCGCGGCCGCCGATCTGGCCGCCGCCGGAGTGTCCGTGCTGCACGCGCACGGACCCAAGAACACCCTCGAACTGCGCACGCCCGGTCCCGGCGACCCGCCGTATGTGGCGGTGCCCTACCTGGACCGGATGGACCTGGCCTATTCCGCCGCCGACATGGTGATCTGCCGCTCCGGCGCGATGACGGTGGCCGAGGTCTCGGCCGTCGGGCTGCCCGCCATCTACGTGCCGCTGCCGATCGGCAACGGTGAGCAGCGGCTCAACGCGCTGCCGGTGGTCAACGCCGGAGGCGGCATGATCGTCGCCGACGCCGCGCTGACACCGGACCTGGTGGCCCGCGAAGTGTCGGGCCTGCTCAACGACGCGCCCCGACTCGCGGCGATGACGGCGGCGGCAACCCTGGTCGGGCACCGCGACGCCGCGCAGCAGGTGGCCCGGGCGGCGCTGGATGTCGCCCGGCAGACGCGGGGAGCGCGCCGGTGACCGCCGAACAGCTGCCGCCGGAGCTGCAACGCGTGCACATGGTCGGCATCGGTGGTGCCGGCATGTCGGGCATCGCCCGCATCCTGCTGGACCGCGGCGGGATGGTGTCGGGCTCCGACGCCAAGGAGTCGCGCGGCGTGCACGCGCTGCAGGCGCGCGGCGCGCTGATCCGCATCGGGCACGACGCGTCGTCGCTGGATCTGCTGCCCGGCGGGGTCACCGCCGTCATCACCACGCACGCCGCCATCCCGAAAACCAATCCGGAGCTGGTCGAGGCGCGCCGCCGCGGCATCCCCGTGGTGTTGCGACCGGTGGTGCTGGCCAAGCTGATGGCCGGGCGCACCACCTTGATGGTCACCGGCACGCACGGCAAGACGACGACGACGTCGATGCTGATCGTCGCGCTGCAGCACTGCGGGCGCGACCCGTCGTTCGCGGTCGGCGGCGAGCTGGGCGAAGCGGGCACCAACGCCCACCACGGCAGCGGCGATCTGTTCGTCGCCGAAGCCGACGAGAGCGACGGCACGCTGCTGGAGTACACGCCAAACGTCGCGGTGGTCACCAACATCGAGTCGGACCACCTGGATTTCTACGGCAGCACGGACGCCTACGTCGGGGTCTTCGACTCGTTCGTCGAGCGGCTGGCACCCGGCGGTGCGCTGGTGGCGTGCACCGACGACCCTGGCGCGGCCGCGCTGGCTCAACGCACCGCCGAGCTGGGCATCCGGGTGCTGCGCTACGGGTCGGGAGACGAATCGCTCGCCGCCCGATTGTTGTCCTGGGAACAACACGGCACCGAAGCCGTTGCCCACGTCCAGCTGGCCGGGGAGTCTCAGCAGCGGGTGATGCGGCTGTCGGTGCCGGGACGCCACATGGCGCTCAACGCGCTGGCTGCGCTGCTCGCGGCGGTGGAGATCGGTGCTCCGGTCGACGAGGTGCTGGACGGGTTGGCGACCTTCGAAGGGGTGCGGCGCCGTTTCGAACTGGTCGGCACCGCCAATGCGGTGCGGGTGTTCGATGACTACGCCCATCACCCGACCGAAATCGGCGCCACCCTGGCGGCGGTCCGTTCCGTCGTCCAGCAGAGCGGCAGCGGCCGTTCGCTGGTCGTGTTCCAGCCCCATTTGTATTCGCGGACAAAGGCATTCGCGCAGGAATTCGGGCAGGCCCTGGACGGCGCCGACGAGGTGTTCGTGCTGGACGTCTACGGCGCGCGCGAACAACCGCTGGCCGGCATCAGCGGCGCCACCGTCGCCGAGCATGTCAGCGTCCCGGTGCGCTACCTCCCGGATTTCTCGGCGGTGGCTGATGAGGTGGCCGCCGCGGCGGCGCCGGGCGATGTCATCGTCACCATGGGCGCCGGCGACGTGACATTGCTGGGACCCGAAATCATCACCGCGCTGCGGGCGCGGGCCAACCGCAACGCACCCGGTCGGGGAGTGCCGCAGTGAGCGGACCCGACCCCGACGCACCTGGGGCTCGGCCCACCGACCTGGCGGGTGAGGTTTCCGACGCCGCCGGCGCCGGGGAGGCGGCGACTGAGCCGATCAACCCGCCCGCCCCAGAAGCCCCGGCCAGTCCGGCCGGCCCGGACGCGCCGGAGTCCCCGGACGCCCCCGAAGCCCCTGACGAGGAGGACTTCGAAGGTCCGCGCCGCCGTGCCCGGCGGGAACGCGCCGAGCGCCGGGCCGCCCAGGCCCGGGCCACCGCCATTGAGGAGGCGCGTCGCGAGGCCAAACGGCGCGCCAAGGGGGCCGTGCTGCCCGAGCCGAAACCCGTTGCGCGCGGGGTCGTTCGGGGTTTGAAGATGCTGCTGGCCACGGTGCTGCTGGTGGTGGTCGGCGTGGGGCTCGGCCTGATCCTCTACTTCACCCCGGCGATGTCGGCACGCAGCATCGTGGTCACCGGCACCGGCGTGGTGACCCGGGAGGAAGTGCTCGACGCGGCGCAGGTACGGATCGGGACGCCGCTGCTGCAGATCAATACGAATCAGGTCGCCGACCGGGTTGCCGCGATTCGGCGGGTGGCCAGCGCCCGGGTGCAACGGCAGTACCCGTCGGCGTTGCGCATCACCATCGTCGAGCGGATCCCGGTGGTGGTGAAGGACTTTCCGGACGGACCGCACCTCTTCGACCGCGACGGCGTGGACTTCGCGACCGACCCGCCGCCGCCCGCGGTGCCCTATATCGACGTCGAGAACCCGGGTCCCACCGATCCGGCCACGCTGGCCGCGTTGAAGGTGCTCAGCACGCTGCGTCCTGAGGTCGCGGGGGAGGTGGGGCGGATCGCGGCGCCCTCGGTGTCCTCGATCACCCTCACCCTGACCGACGGCCGGGTGGTGATCTGGGGCACCACCGACCGCGCGGCGGAGAAGGCCGAGAAGCTGGCAGCGCTGTTGACCCAGCCCGGACGGACTTATGACGTGTCCAGCCCGGACCTGCCGACCGTCAAGTAGCTTGACCCACCGCGGCGAGTGTGCGGCTGCCCGCACGTTCGACGCCGAGTGTGCGGCCAGCGTCACACTCGGCGCAAAGAAAAATGCCTGCGGCGCGTCGGCGCGCCTGCACGGCTAGTGCCCGTCGTACCCATACGGTTCTGGTTACGCGGAACTACTTGACATAACTCTAACTCTATGGTTGAGGTTGAGGGTTTTGCAAGGAGACACACCGCAGGCACACCCACGCAACACAGGGGAACTGAAAGCCCATCAGGGAGGAAGACGAATGATGACCCCCCCACACAACTACCTGGCCGTCATCAAGGTCGTGGGCATCGGTGGTGGCGGCGTCAACGCCGTCAACCGAATGATCGAGCAGGGCCTCAAAGGCGTGGAGTTCATCGCCATCAACACCGACGCGCAGGCGTTGCTGATGAGCGATGCCGACGTCAAGCTGGACGTCGGCCGCGACTCGACCCGCGGACTGGGCGCCGGCGCCGACCCCGAGGTCGGCAAGAAGGCCGCTGAGGACGCCAAGGAGGAGATCGAGGAGCTGCTGCGCGGCGCCGACATGGTGTTCGTCACCGCCGGGGAGGGCGGTGGCACCGGCACCGGTGGCGCTCCCGTCGTCGCCAGCATCGCGCGCAAACTCGGCGCGCTGACCGTCGGCGTCGTCACCCGGCCCTTCTCGTTCGAAGGCAAGCGGCGCAGCAATCAGGCCGAGAACGGCATCGGACAGCTGCGGGAGAGCTGCGACACCTTGATCGTGATCCCCAACGACCGCCTGCTGCAGATGGGCGACGCGGCGGTGTCGCTGATGGACGCGTTCCGCAGCGCCGACGAGGTGCTGCTCAACGGTGTCCAGGGCATCACCGACCTGATCACCACACCGGGCCTGATCAACGTCGACTTCGCCGACGTCAAGGGCATCATGTCCGGCGCCGGCACCGCGCTGATGGGTATCGGCTCGGCCCGCGGCGAGGGACGCTCGCTCAAGGCTGCGGAGATCGCGATCAACTCGCCGCTGCTGGAAGCCTCGATGGAAGGCGCCCAGGGCGTGCTGATGTCGATCGCGGGTGGCAGCGACCTGGGCCTGTTCGAGATCAACGAGGCCGCCTCGCTGGTGCAGGACGCCGCCCATCAGGACGCCAACATCATCTTCGGCACCGTGATCGACGACTCGCTCGGCGACGAGGTGCGCGTCACCGTGATCGCGGCCGGCTTCGACGCCGGCCCGGGCCGGAAGGCCGTCAGCAGCAACGAAACCGGTGGCGCCCACCGCATCGAGACCGCCAAGGCCGGCAAGCTCACCTCGACGCTGTTCGAACCGGTCGACGCCGTCAGCGTCCCGTTGCACACCAACGGTGCCACGCTGAGCATCGGCGGTGACGACGACGACGTCGATGTGCCGCCCTTCATGCGCCGCTGAGGTCTCAGTTTGCTTGCCACTGCGCGACAAACCGGCCTCGAAACTTGATGGCCCGACGTCGATGCAGCCTGACAGGCAACACCATCCAGATACTGGGGACGTGAGCGTTCGGATCCGTCGGGTGACCACCACCCGGGCGGGCGGCGTGTCGAAACCGCCGTTCGACACTTTCAACCTCGGCGACCATGTCGGTGACGACCCCGGCGCCGTGCGGGCCAACCGGTCCCGACTGGCCAAAGCCATCGGCCTGCCCGGCGACCGGGTGTTGTGGATGAACCAGGTGCACGGCACCCACGTCGAGGTGGTCGACGGGCCGCAGCGCACAGCGCTGCCAGACACCGATGGAATGGTTACGGCGACAACGGGATTGGCGTTGGCCGTGGTGACGGCCGACTGTGTGCCGGTGTTGCTCGCCGACGCACGCGCCGGTGTCGTCGGCGCGGTGCACGCCGGTCGGGTCGGGGCCCAGCACGGCGTGGTCGCCCGCACGGTCGAGGCGATGCTGGAGTTGGGCGCCCAGGTCGGTGACATCTCGGCGCTACTGGGCCCCGCGGTCAGCGGTCCCAATTACGAGGTGCCCGAGGCGATGGCCGCGGAGGTCGAAGCCGTCCTGCCCGGCAGTCGCACCAAGACCCCCGCAGGCACCGCGGGTCTGGATCTTCGCGTCGGCATCGCCGGGCAACTGCGCCGGATGGGGGTGACCTCCATCGAGGCCGATCCGCGCTGCACCGCGGCCGACCCGGCATTGTTCAGTCATCGGCGCGACGCGCCGACCGGCCGGCTGGCGTCTCTGGTCTGGATGGAAGCACCACGATGACCGAGACAGCGGCGGCCCAGGGCGAGCGCCAATCGGAATTGACCCGCGCCTTGGCCTCGGTGCGTTCCCGCCTTGCGGCGGCTGCGGAGGCGGCCGGCCGCAACGTCGGCGAGATCGAACTGCTGCCGATCACCAAATTCTTCCCGGCGTCCGACGTGGCGATCCTGGCCCGATTGGGAGTCCGGGCCGTGGGCGAGTCGCGGGAGCAGGAAGCATCGGCGAAGGTGAAAGAGGTGGCACGGTTGCTGGGTGCGGCCCGGGGCGGGGAAGCCCGGGATATGCAGTGGCACATGGTCGGCCAGATCCAGCGCAAGAAGGCCAAAGCGCTGGCCCGTTGGGCGCACACCGCCCACTCGATCGACAGCGGGCAGTTGGTGACCGCGCTGGAGCGGGCGGTAACCGGCGCCCTGGCCGAGCAGCGCCGCAGCGCACCGCTGCGGGTCTACGTTCAGGTCAGTCTGGACGGCGACGTGTCGCGCGGCGGGGTCGATATCGGCGAGTCCGGCGCGCTGGATCGGGTCTGCGAACAGGTGGAGGGCGCCGAGGGTCTGGAACTGGTCGGCTTGATGGGCGTTCCGCCGCTGGACTGGGACCCCGAACAGGCCTTTGAGCTGCTGCAATCCGAGCACTGCCGGGTGCGCCAGGCGTTCCCCAACGCGGCGGGGTTGTCGGCCGGCATGTCGGGCGATCTGGAAATCGCCGTCAAACATGGATCGACGTGTGTGCGTGTCGGTACCGCGCTTATGGGCGAACGGCGGTTACGGTCACCGTGAATAGTCACTCGAGTCACACCTTCATCACAAACAACAAATGTCCCAGGCTAGAAGGGGTCGCACGATGAGCACTCTCCACAAGGTCAAGGCCTACTTCGGTATGGCTCCGATGGAGGATTACGACGACGAGTATTACGACGACCGCACGCCGTCCCGGGGTTATTCACGGCCCCGATTCGACGACGAATACGGCCGTTATGAAGGGCGCGATCGGGAATACGACGAGCCTCGCCGCGACCCGCGCGGTGACATCCGCGGGGAGCTGCGGGGCGAGCCCGCCGACTACCCGCCGCCCAGCAGCTACCGCGGCGGCTACCCCGACGAGTCGCGGTTCCAGCCGCGCGAGTTCGACCGGCCCGACATGGCCCGGCCGCGGCTGGGGTCATGGCTGCGGGGCTCCACGCGTGGTGCGCTGGCGATGGACCCGCGCCGCATGGCGATGATGTTCGAGGACGGCCACCCGCTGTCCAAGATCACCACGCTGCGTCCCAAGGACTACAGCGAGGCGCGCACCATCGGCGAGCGGTTCCGCGACGGGACCCCGGTCATCATGGACCTGGTGTCGATGGACAACGCCGACGCCAAGCGACTGGTCGACTTCGCCGCCGGCCTGGCGTTCGCGCTGCGCGGTTCGTTCGACAAGGTGGCCACCAAGGTGTTCCTGTTGTCGCCCGCCGATGTCGACGTGTCCCCGGAGGAGCGTCGCCGCATCGCCGAAACCGGTTTCTACGCTTACCAATAGGCGAAATCTCCGCTGCACAGCCCGGTAGGTCACTCGGTGGCCGACCGGGCTGAGCGCATCTCGGGCGTCCCTTGCGATGTGGGCGCCGGGGTCGGGTCGGTAGGCTTGCTGGTGCCGCTGCGGCGGCGACGGACATTCCTCTCATCGTCATCGTGAAGGTCGGGCTCTCGTTGGTGCTGTTCTTTCAGATCCTTGGTTTTGCGCTGTTCACCTTTTGGCTGTTGCTCATCGCGCGGGTCGTCATCGAGTGGATCCGCTCGTTCAGCAGGGACTGGCGGCCGACGGGGGTGACGGTGGTGATCCTGGAGATCATCATGTCGATCACCGATCCACCGGTGAAGTTGCTGCGGCGGCTGATCCCGCAGATCACCATCGGCGCCGTCCGATTGGACCTGTCCATCCTGGTGTTGTTGCTCGTGGCATTCATCGGGATGCAGTTGGCGTTCAGCGCTGCGGCGTAGCGGCCGCTCGCCACAGACCGGATGTAGCTAGGAGACGGTTCGGCCACGATTCGGCGACAAGTGTGATGCGCGCGATTTTTCTCATCTAAGAAATGTGATTTATTTGCCTTAGAGATTGAAATTGCTCCTTATTTATTAGTCCAATCGGCAACCGCCGAGTCTGGTGTGACAGGATGGGCGGCAGTTGCCAGACGGCTACCGCACCGTTTTAGACTCTCCAGATCGCTTGACCGTCCAGGAACTTTGAGGGGACAAAGAATGCCGCTTACACCTGCCGACGTCCACAATGTGGCGTTCAGTAAGCCGCCCATCGGCAAACGCGGGTACAACGAAGATGAAGTTGACGCCTTCCTCGACCTGGTGGAAAACGAGCTGACCCGGCTGATCGAGGAGAACTCCGATCTGCGTCAGCGGATCGCCGAGTTGGACCAGGAACTGGCCGCCGGCGGTGGTGGGGGTGCCGCCGCGCCTACGGTTGCCCAGCCCGTCCCGACGTTCGAGCCCGAGCCCGAGCCGGTCAAGCCCGCCCCGGTGGCGGCCCCGGCTGCGGCGCCGTCGAGCAGCAGCAACGAGGAACAGGCCATGAAGGCCGCGCGGGTGCTCAGCCTGGCTCAGGACACCGCTGACCGGTTGACCAGCACGGCCAAGGCGGAATCGGACAAGATGCTGTCCGACGCCCGCGCCAACGCCGACCAGATCCTCAGCGAGGCTCGCCACACCGCCGAGACCACGGTCGCGGAGGCTCGCCAGCGGGCCGACGCGATGCTCGCCGACGCCACGTCGCGGTCGGAGACGCAGCTGCGCCAGGCGCAGGAGAAGGCCGACGCCCTGCAGGCCGACGCCGAGCGCAAGCATTCCGAGATCATGGGGACCATCAATCAGCAGCGCACGGTCCTGGAAGGCCGGCTCGAGCAGCTGCGGACGTTCGAACGCGAGTACCGCACCCGTCTCAAGACGTACCTGGAATCCCAGCTCGAAGAGCTCGGCCAGCGCGGGTCCGCGGCTCCGGTCGACTCCAGCGCCGATTCGGGTGGGTTCGACCAGTTCAACCGAGGCAACTGACGCACTGCGGGGGGCAGGACACGTGCGGGGTGCCGCTCCGGCACCGTCGGCCCTGGTAGGTTGGGCAGTCGCACCGAGGCGGCCGGAGGATGACCAATGCTGATCATTGCGCTCGTATTAGCCCTGATCGGGCTTGTCGCCCTGGTATTCGCGGTGGTGACCAGCAACGTTCTGGTGGCGTGGGTGTGTATCGGCGCCAGTGTGCTCGGCGTCATCCTGCTGATCGTTGACGCGGTACGGGAGCGCCAGCAGCGCGACGCGAGCGGGGACGAGAAGGACGCGACGGACGAGGACGAGGACGACGGCGAACCCCTCGACGCCGTCGACTATCCCGACGAGGCCGACGCTGCTGAGGAACCGGCCGCCGACCCCGCCTCCGAGCCCGCCGACGCTGCGGGCGTCGACGAGAATTCCAAGAAGTAGCGCCTGCTCAGCGCCGCGGGACGTCGCCGGCCGGGGTGGCCAGCAGCGTGCGCACCTCATCGTCGGTGACTTGATGGAAATCGGCGTAAACCTGCCCGACGGCGTCGAAGTCCACCGGCATCGTCGCGCACACCACATCATCGGCTTCGGCGGCGAGTTGGCGGCAGGCCGTGCGGGGTCCCACCGGCACCGCGACCACCACCGACCGCGCCCCGGCGGCGCGTACCGCCCGCACCGCGGCCAGCATGCTGGCTCCCGTGGCGATGCCGTCGTCGACGAGCATGACGGTGCGACCACGCAGGTCGGCTTCCGGCCTGTCGCCGCGGTAGGCGAGTTCGCGCCGGCGTAGTTCGGTCGTCTCGCTGTCGATGACCGAGCGCACCTGGTCCTCGCTGATGTGCAGGTTGGACACCACGTCGTCGTTCATCACCACCCGGCCGCCGCTGGCCAGCGCGCCCATCGCCAGTTCGGGCCAGCGCGGGACGCCGAGCTTGCGCACCAGAAACACGTCCAGATCGGCGCCCAGCGCCGCGGCGACCTCCCACGCGACGGGCACGCCACCGCGGGCCAGACCGAGCACCAGCAAGCCGGGGTTGCCGCGGTAGTGCGCGAGCTCGGCCGCGAGCACGCGACCGGCTTCACGGCGGTCGCGATATCTGCGCGCCGGCATCCGCCGGAGAAAGCCCCTGGCTGGGGTCATGTGACACTCCCGACTGCAGGTTCTTAAGCCTACGGCCCGGGCACGTTTGGAATCGAGCCTGCGGCTGCGGGGCCTTTGGCGTCGAGTTTGCGGCGCCTTCCGCGTCGAGTTTGCGGTGAGGGTTGTCAATCGTCGAGAAAAGCAGCCCTCCGCGCAATCTCAACGCCGCCGGCGCAGACCCGGCAACGGGCCGTGTCACTTGGGTGTCCGAGGGGGGACTTGGCCACTTACGACACGGGTTCTGACCTGGCGAATCGGTACCTGATCGTCATCCATGCCGGGGTCGACCCACCTCTGACGTCGAGCGGTCGGATTAGGGGTCGAGTTGGGCGGGGGCGAGTCGGCACCCGGCGGCTTGGGCTCCGGCGTGCAGGCGTCGGTCCCAAACGGCGACGATCAGGCCGGGTTCGCCGACTGCCAACGCGCTGGCCAGATGGACAGCGTCGGCTTCGCGCAAGGCATGGGCGCGGGCGAGGCGGCCGGCGTGCTGTTCAACCGTGGCGGTGAGTTCGATTGGGCGGGTGGCGGCCCAGAAGTCCTCCCAGTCACGCTCGGCGTCGGCGAGCTCGGATTCGGTTAGGTCGTGATTGCGGGCTGCTGCAGCGAGTGCGGCGCGGACTTCGGGGTAGGCCAGGCGGCTGGACAATGCGGCGTCGCAGCCGTCCCACAGCGCGGATGCCAGCGAGCTTCCTGTCTCGGTGGTGAGAAGTTTAACGAAGGCGCTGGCGTCGAAGTAGACGAGCGGCACCGGTCAGCGCCGCTGGTCGCTGACCTGGTCAGACACCGGCCGCCGCGGTCGGGGCCGGGACCGTCCCGCAGCGACGGGCCGCTGCGCGGTGGCCCTGGCAATCACGCCTTCGGCCGTGAGACGCTCCAAGGTGCCTGCGCTGTCCAGCGCAGCGAGTCGCGCGACCGGAATCCCGCGGTCGGTGATGACGACCTCATCACCAGCCCGAACTCGATCGAGCCAATCGCTAAGGTGCGCGCGCAACTCGGTCACGGATACCTCCACACCGTGAACTGTACACTCGCTGAACCGTGATTTGTACATGTCACTTCTGAGTGTGGCAACGACGACCTGAGAGATTGACCCGCGCAAGCCGGAGGCGAGGTGGCAACGGGCCGGTACACCGATTCGTCCGCGGTGCTGGCGACGCCGAGACGGTCGATATTATGGTGGCTGGTGGCCTTCCGTCCAAGCTGCATCCGAAGGTGTTGCGGCGGAAGGTGTTTGCCGTCCCCGGTGGGACTTCGGCGCGGCTGGCGTTCGTGGTCAGCTGTATGAAGACGGCAGCGCCTCGGTGTCGGACGCCGGGTCTAGCTTGCAGCAGCGGGCTCTTGAATTCTCTGCGTGAGGTGCTGTGTGCGGTGACTGCCGACGATCGCCTTCATTGGCGTTCTGTTGCCAGCGACCCGATTGAACGACTCTCCCAGTAGTAACAGTTGGCCTGAGTCGCGAAGAACCTCGACATCCCTTGGATCGTATTCGTATGACGGAGCGTGCTTCAAGCTGGTGTAGGCGTCCCAGAACAGTTGGCTCCACATGTCCAGTTGGTGGCATTACCCCGAGACCGTGGCTAAGAGACCGAAATCACAACTACCCGTTTGAAATTCAATAGCCCACAACTGACTAGGAACATAAGGGGTAACCGAGCTTCAACTTGGGTGCGATTGCTGAACAACCGTTTTTACTCAATCGTCACGTCGAGGGGCTCGCCCATCGGGCGGCCAGGAGTCGGTACCCGACTCAAGCGGAATATTCAAGGATCGAAGCAGGATCGAAAAGAGCCGCCAATTGGCGATCGCTCCGACAAGTTCGACCAAAACCGCGTGATCGCCATTGAATGCCTTGTGGCACGCGGCCCAGTTTTCCTCGGCAATGACCCCGTCACGTACCACATCATCGGTCGCCGCCAGGACCGCACGCTCGGCATGGCCCAGACGATTGGAACTCTGCCAGTCACGCACCGCCAGAAGGTCATCCGAAGCCACACCGAGCAGCGTCGCGATTCGCCAATGCTGTGTCCACTCATATACCGACCCCGTTACCCAGCCGATGCGCATGATGATCAATTCGCGTAGCCGGGCGTCGAGCACACCGTTAAATAGCAGCGCCTCAAGCATTCCGTACAGGGCCACTGCGAGGCTCGGCTGGTGAAGTGCCACGCGAAATACTGACAGTTCTGCCATCTCTGCGGGCAGCCCACACTCGGCAGCCCGCAGCCGGGCCTGCTCAAGGTCGAGCATCGGTACGCGTTCCGTTCTCGTCACGTGTGACCTTCCTCTGTTGAAGCTCCGCATGCTGTGAGGGCGTGGGCACGAAGACGTTGTGCAGGGCCGCACTCGATTTGGCATTTTCATCTGCAAGCGAACTGAGCAGCGGCGCGAGACCAGCGAATCCGGTTGATTCTCTTGTGATCCGGTCGAACGGCCAGCGGCGCGTGGCCAGAATCTCGAGGGCTGCCCGGTAGGCGGGATACTCCACGCCGAGTGCACCGGCGATGTGTAATTCCTTATACACCAGCGTGTCTGGTTCAAAGCCGGGCGCGCCGCCTCCGCCGCGGGTGCCAGCAACCACGACCCTGCCGCCAGGCCTGGCAAGGGCGACGGCGTCGGCGAACGCGGAGGGTGCTTTGGCGGTGACATCGATGACCACGTCGGCAAGCTGTCCGCCTGTCTCACGCTGGAGCGCTGTCACTGCATCGTCCTGCGATACGTCGATGGGCAGGTCGACACCGAATGATCTGGCTATGGCCAGTCGCTGATCGTCGCGTGGACCGATGCCGGTCATCGCGACGAAAGCGGCTCCCGCCTCTTTCGCCGCCACCGCCGCGCAGATCCCGCGGATGCCCGGTCCCAGTATCGCTACGATACCCCCCGCCTTGGTGTCGGGAAGAGTTTTCCCCCATTGGATACCGGCCCCGAGAGGGTTGAACAACGTGGCGAGAACGGGGTCCATGTCTTCGGCAATCGGGAGTAGCATCGCGTCCCACGGAAGCTCCACATGGGTGGCGTATCCGCCCCATAACCCGGCGCCGATCTCCACGTCGACGAACCCGAACATGGTGGCGATGCCGTTCACCGCACATCGCCGGTATTCGCCGCGGCGACACTCCGGGCAGTCTCGGCAGGACCGGAACACCTCGACGGCCACGCGCTGGCCGGCCCGGACGCACCAGCGTTCGCTGGCCGCATTGCCGACATGTTCGACGATGCCGACGATTTCGTGACCTGGAACGAATGAGAAGCCGGCAGGCAGGTGTCCGGTGAATTGTTCGTGATCTGTACCGCATAGACCACATGCTTCAACTCGCAGGATCGCACCGCGGTCACCGACGTCGGGGATGGTCATCTGGCGCCGCTCCAGATTCCGCGGTCCGGTCAACACCATGGCCTCGGCGATCATGGAAGCTCGAATCCCGTGGACGACCCTGTGTTTCGGAGGCAAACCGTTCTGCCAACGTACATCTCGCCCGCCATCGCCTCGGCAATCTGCGGATCGTCGCTGCGTGCGACGACTCTTCGCCCGTCGGACAGGTGCGCGATGGTCGGTGTCCATCGAGGTCGCCCGTCTCGGTCGTATTCGACCGTGTACCCGTCCACTGTCGCGCGACCGGTCGCCTCGTCGACGCCTGCGACGGCCAGCCGCGATGAATCGATCGGAGTTTGTTCGTCTGCCGTGTCGATCAGTCGCCACCCGGTTGGTGGAGGGGTGGCCGACCACACACCGACCGAATGTTTCGTCGAATACCAACCGAGGCCGGTGACGACGTCGTCCCCGCGATGGGTGACTTCGCCTACGCCGACCGCCACCGGAGTACGCGCTTCTACCGACAATCGATCACTCGCTCAGGGCCACGGGCTGTTGTGAGACACGAATGCGATGGTGTCATATCTGCAGTCAAGCCACAATGGTGTGCGCCCGCGGCATACTGGCTGTTGTGTCGACGAAGTTGGTGCGATGGGGTGCCGCCGCGCCGTCAGATCGTGATTCCGCTCGCGACCGATTGCTAGATGCTGCCGAGCGGTGCCTAGAGAGTTGCGGCGTGGTAGGCACGACCATGGAGGACATCGGCAGAACAGCGGGTGTCTCCAGGGCAACGGTGTATCGCTACTTCCCTAATCGGGAGGCGGTGATGTCGGGCGTCATCATTCGCGCCGCCGAGCGCTATCTCGATCGCATCAACCCCCGGATCGCGGAGCACACCGATCTGGGCTCCGCTCTCGTCGATTTCGTGGAATACACAGTTGAGGCCGCGCGCCGCGAAGAGATCATCGGATTGTTGTTCGGCAGCGACGAGGAACTCGCCGGCGTTGGCCTCGCGGCGGGGACCTCGACGTCACTCTTCGAACTCGTCACCGAGTTTCTCCGTCCCATCTTCAGGAGACACTGGAGTTACGTAGAACCGGGCGTCTCCGTCGACGACGCCGCCGAGTGGGTTCTCCGCACGATACTGAGCCTGCTGACTGTTCGAGGACCGCGGGAGCGCAGTCGTGACGGGCTCCGGACATTTCTTTCAAGGTTTCTCCTTCCCGCAATCCTGGCGAGCGACCATTGTCGACCGATGTGACAGACAAGGCGTAATGTCTCAACCACAGCTGAGGTAGGAGGCCGGACATGTCTGTGCAGTTCACCGCGTTCAACCAGCAGGTCGCTGAACAACTGCAGAGCGCAGCAGAAACCACGGGCGGGCTGGCCGGTTACCTCGGCTTCCGGCACACTGAATTCACTGCTGGACGGCTCGTCGCGGAGATGGACGCACGCGACGACCTGAAGACGCCTTTCGGCAACTTGCATGGCGGCTGCTTGTCGGCCATGGTCGACCATTGCCTTGGAGTGGTGTTTTATCCCGTGATTCCGATGGGATCCTGGGTCGCGACGACGGAGTTCAAACTGAATTTGCTTCGTCCAGTCTCCAGCGGAACCTGTGTAGCCACGGCTGAGATCATCTCGCTGGGCAGAACCAGCGGTGTGGCACGTATCGACATCTGCAACGACGGCAGAGCGGTGTGTGCGGCGCAGGGCACCGTCACCGTCGTCGCACCGAAGGCCATCTCTTGATGTCTGCAAACAGAGCACATGATTCGTCCGCTCCTGTCGTCGAGCGCGTGCCCACGGTGGATGGGCTCTCGCTGGCGGTCGACTTCTACCGCTGTGACGGACCGCGGGCGGTCGTGTTGCTCCTTCACGGCGGTGGTCAGAGCCGGCACGCCTGGGATGTCACCGCCCAACGATTGCATCAGCGGGGCTACACCGTTGCCGCCTACGACGCAAGGGGACATGGTGACAGCGACTGGGATCCAGACGGACGCTATGACATCGAACGGCTGGGGTCCGACCTGTTGGCCGTGCGCGCGTACGCCGGCTCCGCCCGCCCAGTTGCCGCGATCGGGGCATCGTTGGGCGGTTTGACCATCCTCGGCACGCACTTGCTCGCCCCATCGGAGCTATGGCAGGCCGTCGTCCTGGTTGACATCACTCCGCGAATGCAGATGCACGGCGCCCGCCGAGTCCTATCGTTCATGTCGGCCCATCCCGAAGGTTTCGACAGCCTAGAGTCGGCCGCTGACGTGATCGCCGCCTACAACCCGCACCGCCCTCGCCCCGAAAACGTCGACGGCCTTCAAAAAGTCCTCCGCCGACGTGGAGACGGTCGCTGGGCCTGGCGATGGGATCCGGCGTTTGCGACGTCGAATTTTCAGTTCCTGCAGAGTGATTCAGACGACGGCGCAGAGGAGTTCGAGATGATGAGCGCATTCCTTGTCGATGGCGCGCGACAGGTGTCCGCGCCGGCGCTGCTGGTCCGCGGCCTGCTGTCGGACATAGTCTCCGAAGAGACAGTGAAGGATTTCCTCACCTTGGTTCCCCACGCGCAAACCGTTGACGTGTCGGGCGCGGGCCACATGGTTGCTGGCGACAACAACGACGCATTCTCGACGGCGGTCGTCGACTTTCTCGACCGTACCGTTTGACGCCAGTCGTCGGGCTGCGCGGGAGATCCCAGTTCGCCACCTATTCTGCTCGTATGCCAACTGATTCGGCGCGGATGTCGTTTCGCCGACATATCCGCGAGCAGGTCTTGAGGGCGACACGGGAACTCACCATTGAGAAGGGCTGGGAACAAGTCCGAGTGAGTGAGGTCGCCGAACTTGTCGGCGTCTCCCGACCGACGCTATACAAGGAGTTCGGCGATAAGCAGGGACTTGGTGACGCGCTCGTGGTGGCCGAGGGTCAGCGCTTCCTGGAGGGTATCCACGCCATCCTCGCCGAACACACCGGCGACGTTCAGGGCGGCATCACCGCAGCGGTGCGGTTCACCCTGCGTGAAGCAGAAGCCAGTCCGCTCCTGAAGTCGGTGCTGACGTCCAGCCACTCAGGGGATGATCGCGCCGGTGCGCCGACGACGGGCGTTCTTCCTCTCCTGCCGACATCGGCGTCCCTGCTCCAGCTCTCCTCCGCGGCTTTGGTCGCGTGGTTTCACGACCACTTCGCCGATCTCGACTCCGAAGACGTCGAGGAGGTCGCAGACGTTCTGGTGCGGCTCACCGTGAGTCACGTCGTCCTTCCCTCCGCGGACATCGCCACCACGGGTGCGCGGATCTCGCGGGTGGCGCTCCGCTACCTCGGCGATGGTTATAGATAGCTGTGACTTGAGCGGTCTTAGCCTCGATCCACTGACAATGGACTGTTTGTCGGGGTGTCGGGATAAGGAAAGTGCGTTCTGAGCTGGGAAGATTGATATTGTTCAGGCAACAATCGGTCCAGTTCGAGAACGGCACTTCCGGCGCGAGTGTCCCACACGTTCACCCCGCGGTCCGATGTGTTCGATGAGGACATCTGGTGTCGTGCGCGGGCCTGGTGCCGGTGATGGCGCTGGCTGAGCAGGCAGGCCTATCGGAGTTGTTGGCCAACAAGATTCACATCGCAGCTCCCAGGGTCAAGTCGAGGTCGGCCAATCCGGCTCCGAAACTGGCCACCCTGATCGCGAGCATGTACGCGGGCGCGGATTACATCGATGATGTCGACCTGGTCCGCGCTGGCGGCATAAAAACCCTTTTTCCGCCGGGTGTATCCCCCGTCAACGATGGGAACGCTGTTGCGGGAGTTCACTTTCGGTTATGCCCGCCAATTGGATTCGGTGCTGGCCGAGCATCTGGCCGGCTTGTGTGACCGGGTGAATCTGCTGCCCGGCGCGCAGGCTCGGGCCTTCATCGAACACCCGGGGAGAGGCGACGCTGCAGAAAGACGCCGCAAAGGTCGGGATCTCCGGACCCGCCGGGACAGCTCAATGTGGTGAGAGCCGAAACTCGCTCGGAGAGCGGCCGGTCCATCGCTTGAAGGCGTGTGAGAAGTTGGCGAGGTCGCTGTATCCGAGATCCGTGGCGATCTCACTCACCGATAGGGATCGGTCGAGTAGCTGCAGCATCGCGCGCTCGCGCAGGAATGCTTGGCGCAACTCGCGAAAGGTGGTCTCCTCTTCGGAGAGGCGCCGCTTGAGTGTGCTGGTGGACATCGACAGCTCATGTGCGAACCAATGTTTACTTCGGCGTCCGGGCTCCTTCTGCAGCAGCCGTCTCACCTTCTCCGAGAACGACGTGGTTTCGCTCCGCTGGTCGAGAGTTCGCTGCAGATCGACGATGGCGAGTCGGTATGCGACGGGATCGGAGAACCGGCACACCTCGTTGAGCGTGTCCGCGGGAACATGGAGGAAGGACATCGGAGCGTCGAAGAACAGGCGCCCGGCGGTAAGGTCGTCCTCGCGATCTTTCAAGGCGGCGGGCGCTGGCCAACTCAAGTGGAGTGTGAGGGTCGGCGCCGCACGGACGAGCATGTCCAGCAGTCGCAACAACGCCAACCCGGCGTACGTGACGGCGAGGCAGTCCAGGGCACGATCGCTGGTGTGTCCCCAGAGCCCGACGGTGAGGCCTTGGTCATCTGGATGAAACTGTGCTTTGACAGCCGTCGTGATCAACGGCAGATAAGTCAGCAGCTCTACGATCTCGGCCACTGAGCCCGCGCTGACCAGCGGAACACTCAGCGGGCCGAAGGACGTCAACTGTGCCTGTTCGGCTAACGCAAATCCGAGCAGCGTTGCCTGATCGATGTCTAGACCGGGGTACGCCTCACGAAACCACCGTAACGGGGCCTGGATATCACGCTGAATCAGCGTCGCCTCGTCGGTTCCTTCGCGAGCCATGATGTTGCGAAGCCGCGCGACGGCGTCTGGGTCAAACGCCGGGCTCTCGAGCATTTGCACGAATGCGAGTGGGGGCACACCCGCGTCATTGGGGTTCACTGACCATGGCCCCTTTGAGCCGAAATCACAAGTTTCTGACTCCGGCGAACATAGCCGCAGCGCTCATCTGGCGCAAGACTTGTGTCAAGTAACTGAGGACACGCAAGGAGCCTGGCTATGGCAGTTGTCACATTTGTCTCCCACGGCGGCGAGAAGTATGAGGCGCCTCTCGAGGAAGGTCAGTCACTGATGCGGGTCGCGACCAACAATGCGGTGCCCGGCATCGACGGCGACTGCGGAGGCGAAGCCGCGTGCGGCACCTGCCATGTGATCGTCGATCCGCAATGGTCCGATCGGGTCGGCCTCTCCGGGGCCAATGAAGAGGAGATGCTCGCGATGAACCCCGAGCGTCAGCCGACCTCCCGGCTGTCCTGCCAGATGCAGGTCTCTGAGGCGTGGGACGGTTTGATCGTCCATCTGCCCGAGTTCCAACTGTGATGACGAAAGAGAGGTGAGACGTGAGCAATATTCGCGAGGCAGTCACTGCCAAGGCTCAGGCAACAATTCCGATGGACCGAATAATCCAGGGCGCCCACCTCTACGACAGAACGCGGCGCTGGGTCACCGGCACCAACGGTGAAAAAATCTTCATCGAGCGACCGATCCCGCCGGCTGACGAGGTTGAACTGACCGACATCGACCTTAGCAATCCTTTCCTCTATCGTCAGGGTCGCTGGAAGTCCTATTACGAGCGCCTACGCAACGAGGCTCCCGTGCACTATCAGGCCCACAGCGCGTTCGGCCCGTTCTGGTCGGTGACGCGGCATGCCGACATCGTGGCCGTCGACAAGAACCACGAGGTCTTCTCCTCCGAGCCGTTCATCGTCATCGGGAGCCCGCCGCGCTTCCTCGACATTGCGATGTTCATCGCGATGGACCCCCCAAAACACGACCGGCAACGGCAGGCTGTCCAGGGTGTGGTCGCACCGAAGAACCTGCGTGAGATGGAGGGCCTCATCCGCGAGCGGGTGGTAGACGTGCTCGACGCTCTGCCGCTTGGCGAACCGTTCAACTGGGTGCAGCACGTCTCGATCGAGCTAACCGCGCGCATGCTGGCCACGCTGCTGGACTTCCCGTTCGAGCAGCGGCGCAAGCTCGTCCAATGGTCCGATCTCGCCACCTCCATGGAGCAAGCCAACGGTGGGCCCTCGGACAACGACGAGATATTTCGCGGCATGGTCGATATGGCTAGAGGTCTCAGCGCTCACTGGCGGGACAAGGCAGCCCGGACAGCTGCCGGAGAGCTGCCCGGCTTCGATCTGATCACCATGTTGCAGAGCGACGAGAGCACCAAGGACCTGATCGATCGCCCGATGGAGTTCTTGGGCAACTTGGTATTGCTGATCGTGGGTGGCAACGATACGACCCGCAATTCCATGAGCGGTGGTGTTCTGGCGCTGAACGAGTTCCCTGACCAGTTTGAGAAGCTGAAGGCGAACCCCGAGCTGATCCCCAACATGGTCTCGGAGATCATCCGGTGGCAAACCCCGCTCGCGCATATGCGCCGGATCGCCAAGGCCGACACTGTGCTCAACGGGCAGTTCATCCGCAAGGGCGACAAGGTCCTGATGTGGTACGCCTCGGGCAACCGCGACGAGCGCGTGTTCGATCGGCCCGATGACCTGATTATCGATCGGGCCAACGCCCGTAACCACATCTCCTTCGGTTTCGGCGTGCACCGCTGTATGGGTAACCGGCTGGCCGAGATGCAGTTGCGGATCCTGTGGGAGGAGCTGCTTCCGCGGTTCGAGAACATCGAGGTCGTCGGTGAGCCCGAGTACGTGCAGTCCAACTTCGTGAGGGGGATCAGTAAGCTGATGGTCCGCCTCACCCCGAAAGGTGGCGCATGACCGTGCAGCGAGCGGTCATCGCGGGGGCCAGCCACGCGGGCACCCAGCTCGCCGCCAGTCTTCGCCGAGAAGGGTGGGACGGCGAAATCGTCCTCGTCGGCGATGAGTCGGCGTTGCCCTACCAGCGGCCCCCGCTGTCCAAGTCGTACCTGGCCGACAAATGCGAACTGGCCGAACTCGCGATCCGCAACTCGGATTTCTACGCCAAGCAGCGGATCCGACTCCTGGATGCGACGGTGGCGGCGGTCGACCGCTCGGCTGGTCATGTCGTGCTGAGTACCGGCGACGCACTGCCCTACGACAAGCTCGCGCTGTGCACTGGCGCCCGGCCTCGTCGGCTCCCCACCCCGGGAGCGGACCTGGCCGGAGTCTTCTACCTACGCACCGCCGCGGACGGCGAGATGATCCGAGAGGCCGCCGGCCCCGGGCGTCGGGCGGTGATCGTCGGCGGCGGCTACATCGGACTGGAGACAGCCGCCTCGTTGCGTGCACTGGGTCTGGAGGTCACCCTGCTCGAGGCGACCGGGCGCGTCCTTGAACGGGTCACCGCCCCGGAGGTATCGGAGTTCTTCGACCGGATCCACCGGGAGGAGGGCGTCAACATCCGGACGGGCACGCTGGTCGAGGCTCTGTCCGGCGACGGCAGGGTCCGCGAAGTAATCCTGGCCGGTGGCGAATCAATTCCCGCCGACCTCGTCATTGTCGGCATCGGCGTGGAGCCGAACACCGAGCTCGCCGCCACCGCGGGCCTGGTCGTCGACAACGGCGTCGTGATCGACGATCAGGCCCGGACTAGCGACCCCGACATCGTGGCCGCCGGGGACTGCGCCAGCCACGACATGGCCCGTTACGGCCGTCGCATCCGCCTGGAGTCCGTGCCGAGCGCGGCCGAGCAGGCCAAGGTCGCCGCCGCGACCGTCTGTGGGAAGTCCAAGAAGATAGCGGCCCTTCCATGGTTCTGGTCAGATCAATACGACCTCAAGCTCCAGATCGCCGGTCTCAACACCGGGTACGACGAGGTCGTCCTCAGCGGCGACCCGACCCGGGAGCGCGACTTCACCTGCTTCTACCTCCGTGCCGGCGAGCTTCTTGCCGCCGACTGCATCAACCGTCCCCGCGACTTCATGTTCAGCAAGCGGGTCATCACGCAGCAAGTCGCCGTCGAACGGGCCGAACTGGTGCTCGCCGGCTCGGACTGAGGTGCCGGCGGTGCGTAGGCGGTGGGAACGACGACGGCGGATGCGACGCGTGTCTTGGAGAGGTACTTCAGTGACAATTGCCATCCAGCCCCGCTGGCAAAGGAACGCTAGCGGCTGCCCGGCGGTCGCCTTGGCGCAGCGCATCAGGACCTAGTGGGGTTTCCCAACGAGCATGACGATTCTTTCCGGAGGAGCAGCGTCAGAAGTCGGTGCCTGTTCTGTTCTGTTCTGTTCTGACAATGAGGTTAGTTGAGGTTGACGGTGGCGGTATTTAGGGACGAGGACGAGGTCTATGCCTTCCTGGGCGGGATCTTTCGGCGGGGTTTGGAGAAGGAGGGTCTGGCGGACAAGCTCGCGAATTCGGGTGTGGTGTTGCGGGTGCATTACACAGATCCGGATGCGGTTGTGACGGTGGACATGCCGAACAAGGTGGTGGAGACCGGAGCGGCCAGTACCGCGGTGCCCAACGTGGAGTTGTTCATGTCGGCAGACACGGGGAACAAGTTCTGGTTGGGGAAGGTGAACTTGACGATGGCGATGGCCAAGGGAACGGTACGTGCGAAAGGTCCGGTGCCGAAGTTGATCAAGTTGATCCCGCAGGCCAAGAACCTGTTCCCCGAGTACCGGTTGATGCTGGAGAGCCAGAATCGGCAGGACCTCATCGATGCGTGACCCTCGCCTCACCGCGGGCTGTAGGGCGGGTGTGCGATGAGGAGCACGATGCAGGACGTTGCGTTGACTGTGCCCGCGATCGTGGCCCATGCTTCGGCAGTCCATGGCGATCGCGAGGTGCTGACTGCGCGCGGACCCCGGCAGATCTCTGGGGTGTCCTATCGCGAGGTGGGTGAGCGTGCGGCACGGTTGGCAAATGCTTTGCGCCAGATCGGCATCCGTGGAGATGAGCGTGTCGCGACGCTGCAATGGAGCAACCAGGAGCATCTGGACTGTTACGCGGCGGTGCCGTCGATGGGCGCGGTGCTGCATACGTTGAACCTGCGGCTGCCGCCGGAACAGCTGACGTGGATCGCCAATCATGCCGAGGATCGGGTGATCATCGTCGACAGTACGGTGCTTGCCCTTTTGGCGGCGGCGTTGCCGTCGATGACCTCGGTGCGCACGGTGCTAGTGACCGGAACCGGCGATCTTGCCGCGGTCGAGGGGTGCGGAAAGGACGTCCTACGGTACGACGATGTGGTGGCCGCCCAGTCGAGTACGTTCGAGTGGCCCGATGTCGATGAGCGGTCGGCTGCAGCGATGTGCTATACGAGCGGTACCACCGGGCACCCGAAAGGTGTTGTCTACAGCCATCGTTCGACGTGGTTGCACTCTCAGGCGGCGTGCACCTCGAATGCCTTGGGCATCGGTCATGACGACACGGTGTTGGCGATCGTTCCGATGTTCCACGCCAACGCGTGGGGGTTGCCGTATGCGGCGATGATGGCCGGCGCGCAGCTTCTGCTGCCTGACCGTTTCCTGCAGGCGGGGCCTTTGGTGGAGATGATCGAGGCGGTGCGGCCGACGATGGCGGGGGCGGTGCCGACAATCTGGACCGATGTTCTGCATTACTTGCGCGACAATCCTGGCCATGACGTGAGTTCGCTGAAGATGGTGGCCTGCGGTGGTTCGGCGGTTCCGCGGTCGTTGATGACCGCCTATGACGAGCTGGGCATCCGCATTGTGCAGGCTTGGGGGATGACTGAGACTTCCCCGCTGGCCTCGGTCGCTCTGCCGCGGAGTTCTGATACCCCGGAGAGGTCGCTTCACCTGCGCGCAACCCAAGGCCGGGTGGTGGCCGGTGTGCAGGCCCGCATCGTCGATGACAGCGGTGCAGAACAACCGTGGGACGGAAAATCGGTGGGGGAGATTCAAGTCCGCGGCCCGTGGATCACTCAGTCGTATTACGAGAATGACAGTCCGGCGGCGTCGCCGGACGGGTGGTTGCGTACCGGGGACGTCGGGACGATCAGCGCGGACGCGCTCATCGCGCTGACCGACCGCTCCAAGGATGTCATCAAGTCCGGGGGCGAATGGATCTCCTCGGTGGAATTGGAGAACGAGTTGGCCGCTCACCCTGCGGTGCGCACCGCCACGGTGATTGGAGTGCCCGACGACAAGTGGCAGGAACGGCCGCTGGCGGTGGTCGTCCTGGCTGCCGCCCGCACCGCCACCGCGGCGGAGCTGACCGAATTTCTGCGTGCGCGGGTGGCCAAGTGGTGGCTACCGGAACGGTGGGCGTTCGTCACCGACATTCCGCTGACTTCCACTGGCAAGTTCGACAAGAAGAAGCTGCGCCGCCAGTTCGCCGACGGTGACCTCATCATCGAGACGCTGGCGTGAATCATCAATCCACTGCGACCGAAACACTGACGTTAAGGAGATTCTCAATGACGTTGTCAAGCCGCCGCGGCAGTAGTTGCGGTGGGTTGATATGGCGTGTGGTCGCGGAGCATTGCCCACAGGACGTTGAGGCGTCGTCGGGCCAGAGCGAGCACGGCTTGGGTGTGGGTTTTGCCTTCGGCGCGTTTGCGGTCGTAGTACGTGCGCGAGGCGGGGTCGGTGCGGATGGCGATTTGTGCCGACAGGTAGCAGCTGCGCAAGAGTCGGCGGTCGTAGCGTCGTGGGCGTTTGAGGTTGCCTGTGATGCGTCCGGAGTCGCGGGGAACCGGTGCCAGGCCGGAGACGCCGGCGAGGCGGTCGACGGAGTCGAATGCGCTCATGTCGCCGCCAGTGGCGGCCAGGAACTCTGCGGCGAGGGTGACGCCGAATCCGGGCATGCTCAGCAGGATTTCGGCGTGGCGGTGGCGGCGAAATCGCTCCTCGATCATCGTGTCGGTGTCGCCGATTTCGATGTCGAGGGCCATCACCTCCTTGGCCAGGCGAGCTACGACGGTGGCGGCCAATTGTTGTCCGGGCATGATGGTGTGCTGGGCGTTGGCCGCCGCCAGCGCTGTGGCTACGACGGCATCGACATTGCGAGCCTTCCGTTTGCGCAACCATGCAGCCAGGCGAGCAGCACCTGCACGGCGCAGCCCGTCGGGGGTCTGGTAGCTGCTGAGCAGCAGCAGCGCCGCCTTGCTGTTGCTGTAGTCAAATGCGCGTTCCAGGGCGGGGAAGTAGTCCAGCAGCTGGGCACGCAGCCGGTTGATTGCCCGCGTGCGATCGGCGACCAAATCAGCGCGTCGACTGGTCAAGATGCGCAGTTCGACCGCGATGTCATCACCGGCCCGCAACGGTTGCAGGTCGCGGCGCATCCGTGCCTGATCGGCGATAATCGCGGCGTCTTTGGCGTCGGTCTTGCCATCTCCGCGGTAACTAGCCGAGGCGTGGTAAATGGTTCTGCCGGGGATGTAGAGCAACCGCTGTTCAGCGGCCATCAACAAGCAGATCAACAATGCCGCCCCGCCGCCGTTGAGGTCGATCGCCCAGGTGAGCTCACCCCCATCGGCCAACGCCGCAACCGCCTTGATCAGCGCCAGCAGTGCGGCCTCGTCATTGGCGACCCGCTGGGAGAGCAATCGACTTCCCTCAGCATCAATGACCACACAGTGGTGATCAGACTTGCCAGCATCTACACCGGCCCACAGTTGTTGCGCCACAACCACCTCCGTCCTCGTCATAGGTGCCACCAACCCAACAGACGACCACGCCGGCGTGTCCTTACACAGCGATCACATCGCATCTCTCAATTAGCGGTCGAGTCGTCGCGGAACGCCGGGCGGCCAATCTCCTTCGGCCATCGAACACAGCAACCACATGAAAGCCATACCCGACGTCCCTGGGCAAATCGAAGCCTAAGGCAATACGCCCCGATCACCCTCCAAGAAAGGTAAGGACACACATGAAGACACGTGCTGCAGTGCTGTGGGGCCTAGGAGAAAAGTGGGAAGTCGAGGACATCGAGTTGGATCCTCCCGGCCCCGATGAAGTGCTCGTCCAGCTGACCGCGACCGGGTTGTGCCATTCCGACGAACACCTCGTGACCGGCGACCTGCCCATTCCGCTGCCCGTCGTCGGTGGCCACGAGGGTGCCGGCACCGTGGTCGAAGTGGGTGCGGGTGTCGAGAACGTCGCCGAGGGCGATTCGGTGATCCTGACGTTCCTGCCGTCGTGCGGGCACTGTTCCTATTGCGCGCGGGGGATGGGGAACATGTGCGACTTGGGTGCCGCGCTCATGATGGGACCCCAGATCGACGGCACTTACCGTTTCCATGCCAGGGGTGAGGACGTCGGCCAGATGTGCCTGCTGGGCACGTTCTCGGAATACACCGTGGTCCCCAAGGCGTCTCTGGTCAAAATCGACCAGGGGACACCGCTGGACAAGGCGGCGTTGATCGGGTGTGGTGTGACGACCGGGTACGGGTCGGCGGTGCGCACCGGTGAGGTGCGTGCCGGGGATACCGTGGCGGTGATCGGAGCCGGTGGCATCGGCATGAATGCGATTCAGGGTGCCCGCATCGCGGGCGCGTTGAACATCGTGGCTGTCGATCCGGTGGCGTTCAAGCGTGAACAAGCCGGCGGTTTCGGTGCGACGCATGCCGTTGCCACGATCGACGAGGCCTGGTCACTGATCAGTGACATCACCCGCGGCAAACTCGCCGATGTCTGCGTCTTGACCACCGATGTCGCCGAAGGGTCCTACATCGGCGAGGCGCTGTCCTTGGTCGGTAAACGCGGCCGTGTGGTCGTTACCGCGATCGGGCACCCCGAAGACACCTCGATGTCGGGTTCACTGCTGGAATTGACGCTGTATGAAAAGCAGATCCGCGGCGCTCTGTACGGTTCTTCGAACGCCGCCCACGACATCCCGCGGCTCGTCGAGCTCTACAACGCCGGACACCTCAAGCTGGATGAGCTGATCACCCGTGAGTACACCCTCGATCAGATCAACGAAGGCTACGCGGATATGCGATCGGGCCGCAACATCCGAGGACTCATCCGATTCTGATAAAGCAGCCGAAGCGCGGGAGCGCGACCACGGGAGCAAGCGAGCTGAGTACAACGGTTGAGTGCTGCGCGTCTGTGGCTCTTACCGTTGACGTGTTGATGCAGGACTAGCGATCGAAAGTCAATGTGCCCCATCGCCATAGGCTGTCGAGATGCGCGGCTGAGGTTGGCTGCGGTCACGCGTGTTGGTGTTGGCACCTACTGTCAGCCGGGAAGCCGTGATGAAACGTAGCTTTTGACGAGTCTCAACAGTGCTACTGACAAGGAAGGAAGCGGCGATGACGAGGATTCAAGTTCCCTATCCCCATAGGAGGGGAGGGCACTGTGGTTCCGGTGCGCTTCGTGACCTTACTGAATGGGCCCAACTCGGATGGGGGACAGAAGCACTCAGTGAAGGATTGGTCTTCACCCTCGGCGGAGTCTTGGACTTCTCGTACGTCCGCTCTACGCAGTTGTTCCCCCAGGTGTACCTGGTAGGACGAGGAAGCGACCTGGAACAGGATTACCTCTCCCGGGTTGGCGCAAAGTTCGTCGTGCGATCGACCGATGACCCGGACGTGGGATGGGCATTTGTGACCGACGAAATCGACAAAGGTCGACCCGTCATGGTCTGGGCTGACATCGGCGAACTTCCTTACCTGCGCGTCCGATTGCACATGAGCCGTCACGACATTGTCATCACCGGATACGATGACGAACAACGGGTCGCCTATGTGGTCGATAATGACCGCGAGACAACCCAGACGGTGGCCTACGACGACCTACGCCGGGCGCGGTCCTCGGTCGGGTTTCCCACACCTACCCGGCACACCACATATCACGTCGACTGGCCAGAGCGAGTGCCAGACCTTGGGCCGATCGCGGCCGCTGCACTCGCCGCGAGCGCAGCGTTCATGCGCGGCGGTGCCGTAGGTGCGCCGCTACTGCGCATCGAGGCAGCTGAAGTCGAATCTTCCGGTTTGAAGGGTGTGCAGGACTTCGCCGATGACGTAGGGCATTGGCCAACGCTGTTCGATGACGATGCCCTGACCGCGGCATTGTTCGGGCTCGGGGCGTTCATCGAGAAAGCCGGTACCGGCGGCGGGCTCTTTCGTACGCTGCAGGCAGACGGTTGCCAGAACATCGCCGATCTCCTAGATGACGCCGCCACTGCCGAAGCGGCTGCCGCGGCCCGACATGCTTCCAAAGCGTGGTCTACGCTTGCGGCCGCAGCCACGGATGCCGGCACATCGCTACGGAGTCGTAGTCTAGCTGCGGCCAAAGTCGCCGCGACGATCCCGGACGCCGAAACGCGCCTCGTCGAAGCCCTCGAAACGGCCAGTCGATCCGTTGGCACTGTCGATACCGGCATCGAAGCTCATCTGAAAGGCTATCTGTGAGTGGCACTTCAAATCAATCGAGTTTCCTGAAGACTACTGGTTTCTCGATTGGCAGCATGACGATGTTCAGCGCTTCGCCCAGAACGCGGTCGGTGACGTTCGTGACCCTTGTGCAGAAGGCGAGGTTGACCGTCACCGCTGTGGGGGACAGGATTTGGTATGACCCCTATAGCACCGACGACGACCCCGAGCATTATCGGGCGAGCTATGCGGCGACAGCGTCGAGGGCGTATTGCGGGGCAGGACCAAATGGCTGATAGTGACGGAACTGGAAGGTGTACCGCAGCGATGATCTCGGCGGGCTAACGAGTCCTTTACATACTGTCTTCGGGCGATCAGCCCAGCCGACGTCGGCGCAGTTCTTCAGTCGCATGGTGGTCCATGCACTGCGTGGTCCTATTTAGGAGGATTTCGTCATCGACGAGCAAGCGGAAGAAGATTCGGCCATCGCGTGGTGGCATAACTTTCAGAATCGTGTTATCGCCGCCGACGGCGACTACCTCGATGCGCACCATCCGTGGTGCCTTGGTTGCGGCACAGACAATCCGCACGGTCATCGCCTGCGAGCGCGTCGGCGTGGCGACGGGGTGGGCGCCAGGCATATCTTCGACGGCCGACATCGCGGCGCACCCGGGATCGCACATGGCGGCGCAGTCATGACGGTTCTTGACGACACGGTGGGCATGCTGCTCTACGTCGTCGGTGAGATGGCCGTCACCCGTAAGCTCGACACCGAGTTCTTCGCGCCGGTATTGCTGGGGGTTCCCTACGAGGTCAGCGCGGAGCTCGTGTCCAGAACCGGCCGGAAACTCGAAGTGCGGACAGAATTGCGCGAGGAAGCCACCGGCCAGCTGGTCGCGTCCGCGTCCGGGTTATTCGTCGTCGTCACGCTGGATCACTTCACTAGCTCCATACAGAAGGCGTCGTCAATACGCTGCACTGCGCGACCACCCTGGGAAGGATGACTCAACCCGTAAATCTGCTCATTTTTCAACCGGCGCAGGCTGCTCAGGATTGAACCGGGGCCGACAGGGGGTTTGCTAAGCAAACGCGTACTCGACCACATCGTGGTGTACCAGCCTTCGGTAGCGTGACGCCGCAGCGTGTCGGCGAAAATACCGCCGGTCTCATCTGTTGTGGCCCGCCGGGGAGTTGATATCGACCTGGATGTGCGAAGCGGCCGGGTCAGGTTTCTGGCCGAGGGTATACAGGCCAAGACTGCCGAGAAAACCCGCACAATGCTCGATAAGCACTTCGGTCGATAGGTTTAGTTGTCCGTCTATCCAGCGACGGAGAATCTCGAACAGGCCCCCGACACCGTAGGTAGCGGCGAGATCTGCGACCTGAATCACCTCGCTGGGTATATCGAGATGCAGGCGGGCCTCTCTGAGGACGAGCTCCGCAAATTCGGACATCAGTTCGCTTCGCAGCTGCCGAAGCAGGGGTTCAGCGCCCGATTCGACAAACAATATGCGGGCCATGCTGGGATCGTTCTCGATCATCTGAACCAGGGCCTTTATCGGAGCGTAAGCGAGTTCTTGAGGAGCAACGGTGTCATCCGGTATCGCCTTGGTGATCACGGCTTGGAAGGTGGTGGAGATCTTGGTGAACATCGCACGCAGGAGCGCGTCTCTGTCGCGAAACTGCTGGTAGAAGTACCGGCTCGTCACTCCTGACTCCGTACACACAGCGGTCACGGTGCACGCGGCGGCTCCCTGCTTGCCCATGAGCGCGACCGCGGCGTCAATCAGCAGTGCGCGGCGCTGCGCATCGCGTTGAGTTGCGGACAGCCCGCCATAAACACGTGCTGGACTCATGCCCTACATTCTGGCAGTCTCATGTGACAAGGCCTAAAGTCAGATCACGCAACGGAGGAAGGACCCCGTCAAGATGCCGGAAGATCGAGCCTCGACCAAGAGCCGTGTATTGCCAAAACCCCGGCGCGTTCGTTTCCCCATGCCCACCTCCACGAAGCGGCGACACTTCGTGGATGGCGACCTGGTGATGAGCCATTTCATCTCGGTGCTTTCTGCGACCTTCCCGGAAGGGGAAGACTTCTTCATCCGCTCGGTCAAGTATTTCCAGAGTTCCATCGACGATCCCCAATTGCTGACAGCGGTCAAGGGTTTCATCGGGCAAGAGGCCACACACCGACACCAGCATCGGCTCCTCAACGAACGGCTCCAGGCCATGGGTTATCCGACCGCGCGGATCGACCGCCACGTCGCACGCCTGATCAAGCGATTGGAGCGGCGCTTTTCGCCAGAAATGCGGCTGTCGATGACCTCTGCATTGGAGCACTACACCGCGACGCTCGCTGAAATCATTCTCACCAGCGATGACGCGCAGAAGCTCATCGGACAGACAGAGGTTCGACCGATTCTGCTGTGGCATGCGTTCGAGGAGTCGGAGCACAAAGCCGTCGCCTTCGACGCCTATCGGCTGATTGGAGGCACCGAGCGCACCCGCGTACGGGGCATGCGGATCGCCTCTGCAATTCTGTTCGGCGAACTCATTCTGCAGACTGCGCTGTCGATGGCCTCTGACAAGGCCTCGTATAACCCGGTCACGTTGGTGCGTAGCCTACGTCGCTTCAGTCGCACCCCGATGTTCACCGCCGATGCGCTGCAGCGATTCCGTTCGTACAACCGCCCCGGCTTCCACCCTGATGATTGGGACAGCACCGCGGTCCTGGAGCGATGGAGCAAGGAACTGTTCGACCAAGACGGCTCACAGAAGGTCATCGCTCAGCCGGGGTAGCAAAAGTGCGTGAGGAGGGCGACGCAGAAAGACACTGTTTCTGCGTCGTTCCTCCAAACAATCGACAGCGCGCCTGTCGTCACGGATTGGATGCCCGGTGGCGGGTCAAGGCGACAGTCATACAGACAAGTGCAGTCGGCCTCGAAACTCACGGAAAGGTTAAGCCTCAGCCGCTGACGACGTAGCGTTGAGCCAAGGTTTCAGCCAGTCGGCTCGTGTGCGCGACCACTTCCTTTTCGGTCACCGCGAGCAAACCGGAGTGCCAGGCCGTGATGACTTCGACGAACCCCCCCACCGCAACCAAAGTGTCCATACGAAGGGCCGTCTCGTCGGCGTCTTCTCTGAGATGTGGCCGGCTTGCCTCGACGACCAACTGCGTTGCCTCCTGCAGCGCCACAGCGCGGCGATCTTGCAGCGGTGAGCTACCTACATGCTGAGCGAGGAGGATGTGCGCCCGGCCAGGATCGCGTGCGATCCGGTCGACCACGATGGCGATCGCCGCGGTGATGGTTTCGATCGGCGGCCGATCCACACGCTCGTCGAAGAGCGCGGAAACCTCGCCGAGCATGTCATTGCGAACGCCATCCCACGCTGCGACGAGAAGATCCTCGCGCGTCTTGAAGTCCTCGTAGAAGTATCGATCGTTGAGCCCTGTCCGGGCGCACACGCCGCGCATAGTCACTGCGGCCCAACCGCTCTCACTCCAAATCTCGGTCGCAGCCTCGATCAATTGCTGCCGTCGCTCTGCTCGACGCTCAGCACCGGTCCGACCACCCCAGCGCGTGTTTCTCGACCGCACATCAAACATCTTGACAAAACGTCGGGCTCACGACCAAACTGGTGGCATGCGACACCAATGGTGGCTGATGCCCCCAAATCAATGGTCTCCCGCACCGGAAATCAGTGTCGCGATCCGAAAGGCAAGCAGATGAGGTTCTTGCCGTTCGGTAGTTCACCAGGTAGAACCCACCGCGCCCACGCAGTAGTCACAGGCGCAGGGAGCGGTATCGGCCGCGCGTTCGCCGTTGAGCTTGCACGCCGAGGTGGACGTGTTGTGTGTGCGGACAAAGACCCCATCACTGCGAAAGAGTCGGCCGAGTTGGTGAGGCAGGCCGGCGGCGAGGGTTTCGACGTCGTATGCGACGTCACCGACCTTGAGCAGGTCCGTAACCTCGCTGATGCCAGTGAAGACTGGTTTGGCAAGGCGGCGAGCCTGGTGATCAACAACGCCGGAATCGGTGCGGGCGGCAATCGCATCGGCGCTACGTCGGTCGAGGACTGGAACGCTGCGATTTCTGTCAACCTTTGGGGTGTTATCTACGGGTGCGAGACTTTCGTTCCCCGGCTCCGGAGCAACGGCCGTGGCGGAGTGATCAATGTGGCGTCCGCCGCGAGTTTCGGCTCGGCGCCCCGAATGGGGGCATACAACGTGAGTAAGGCCGGAGTGCTCGCTCTGTCCGAGACCTTGGCGGCCGAACTGAGCGGTACTAACGTCAATGTCACAGTGCTTTGCCCCACCTTCGTCAAGACGAACATCGCCAAAAATCCTCAGATTGAGGAGTCGGCGGCGAAACTCGCGACCAACCTGATGAGGTGGACCGGCATTTCGCCGGATCAAGTGGCTCGAACGACCTTGAACGCGCACGATCGCGGACAAATCTATGTAGTGCCCCAACTGGACGCGAAAATTTTGTGGCAACTGAAAAGAGCTTTACCCGGTCAGTTTACGCGGGCGTTGGGGCTGGTGGAGCGCGTGGCCTCATGGAACGATCCAGCCGAACAGAGGGAGCAGTGAAATGGCGTTCGCATATAGCGACATGCTCGAGACGATCAAGAACAAGCAATGGGCTCTCGCCGATATCGATTGGGGCGCCCCTGGTGCGGAGTTGATCACCGACGAACAGCGTCCCAAACTCAAGCAATTCATGTCCGACGTGGTGTGGATTGAGCATGTCGGAGCGCGCGCCTTTGCTGCGATGGCCCCGAAGGCGCCCTTCGAAGCGCTCGGAGACATTTACCGTTACTTTCACGCCGAGGAGCAGCGTCACGCCAACGCCGAACTTGCTCTGATGCGTCGCTGGGGCATGATCGAGGAAGGCGAAAAGCCTGTACCGAATAAGAACATCCGTCTCGTGATCGAGTGGCTAGATCGGTACGCTGAGGCTCTTCCTCTGACTGTCATCGGCGCCGCGATTCCCGCACTGGAGACCGCGCTGGACGGGGCCCTGCTGAAATTTCTCCTTGATGAGGTCGACGACCCAATTTGCGGGGAAGTATTCAATAAGGTCAACAGCGACGAATCGCGGCACCTTGCAGTAGGTTTTCAAGTCCTGAATGACCTCGGCGCCAGTCCCATGCGAATCCATGCAATCCAAACGGTCGGCGCTGTGATGGACCCCCGTATTCTCACTGGCGCGTTGCTGTATATACCGCTTCTCACGCGCATGTTGATGAATCTCAACGCGATGGGGCTATCCGAAGAGAAGCTGTACAACGCGGTGACGCGATATGGCAATGTCGGGGACCGCAGTGAGCACACGCGGAGGGTGCCTGGATATCACATCTTGAAGGCCCACATGTCCTCCTCGATCAAGCGGTCCCAACCCCTTCACTTCGTTTCCCAGCGCTTAGGCAATGCGATCGACATCTTCCCCGTGCAAGTACTCGGGCGACCGCCTTCATGGACGGATGAACTGACCTATGAACCGGTCGCTAAATGACGGACACGGTAACGACTTTGATCGTCGGCGCCGGCTTCGCGGGTATCGGTACGGCGATGAGAATGCTTCAAGCGGGCGTTAACGACTTTGTCATCTTGGAGCGATCACATCGCGTCGGGGGCACCTGGCGTGACAACACTTACCCCGGCGCCGCCTGCGACATTCCGTCATTGCTGTACTCCTACTCGTTCGAGCCGAACCCAGGCTGGACTCGCGCATACTCGGGGAGCGCAGAGATCCTCGCCTATATCGACGCGATTGTCGCGAAATACGATCTTGGGAGGTTCATTCATTTCGGTGCGGACGTGAGTGCACTGGAATTCGACGAGGATGCCGGAGAGTGGGTTGTCGACACGACCGGCGGCAGGCGGTATCGGGGCCGTTCAGTCGTGATGGCTAGCGGACCACTTGCTGACGCCAGTTTCCCGGATATTCGTGGCATCGAGTCGTACGAGGGGAAAAAGATTCACAGTGCTCGGTGGGACCACTCCTATGACATGAGCGGTAAGAGGGTGGCGGTTATCGGGACCGGGGCGAGCGCTGTGCAGATCGTTCCCGAATTGGTCCAGTTGGCGGCGTCGGTCAAGGTGTTTCAGAGGACGCCCGGCTGGGTCCTACCGAGGGTGAATTTCCGGCATCCGGCCTGGGCGCGTTCGACTTTCAAGCGCATGCCGGCAACCGAACAGGCCCTACGAGGTGCGTGGTTTTGGGCGCATGAGGTCATGGCCGTGGGCATGGTTTGGGATACCGCTGCCACATCTGTCATCCAAGCGGCCGCGAAGGCGAATCTGCGTCGGCAGGTGAAGGATACCTGGTTGAGACGTCAGCTAACACCGCAGTTCAGACCTGGGTGCAAACGCATGCTTATGACTAACGACTATTACCCTGCTCTCCAGGCCGATAACTGCAAACTCGTCAGCTGGCCGATCGCCACACTGGCTCCGAACGGAATTCGAACCGCCGACGGCATCGAGCATGAGGTGGACTGCATAGTATTCGCGACAGGCTTCGATGTGTGTAAACGCGGTACGCCATTTCCGATCCTGGGGCGCGACGGGCGAAAACTCGAAGACGCGTGGTCTGAGGGGAGATTTGCCTACAAGAGCGTGAGTGTGGCCGGGTATCCGAATTTGTTCTTCACTTTCGGGCCTAATTCCGGTCCTGGCCACAACTCCGCTCTTCTATATATGGAGGCGGCAATCGATTACATCGTAAAAGCGATCGAGCTCTTGCGCGACCAAGGTAACGGAGTCCATACCCTGGATGTGAAAGAGAATAGCCAAAACGCGTACCACTCCAATATTCAGCGGCGGTTACGACGCACGACATGGAACTCGGGTTGCAGCAGCTGGTATTTAACAGAGGATGGCTATAACGGCACGATGTATCCGGGCTTTGCGACTCAGTTCACCAGGGAACTGTCCCGTCTGGATATGCGGGATTACGATATCACTCGGCGTGACGATGCTGACCTGAAGTTGACACAAACACGCTGAACTGCAGCAGCGGATAGGGTAAACATCAAAGCGCACGTGAGGAAGTAATGGGTTCTGAGTCTGGGCAGCACTACGAAATTGTAATAGTCGGAGCCGGGTTTTCTGGGATTGGTACAGCGATCAGCCTGTTGAAGGCCGGATTTGCGGACTTTCTTATAGTCGATGACGCCGATGGCGTCGGCGGTACATGGCACTGGAATACGTATCCGGGAATAGCGGTCGATATTCCGTCCTATAGTTACCAGTTCTCTTATGAGATGCGAACATCCTGGTCACGTACTTACGCTCACGGGGATGAGTTGAAGGCTTATGCAGAGCGGTGTGTAGAAAAATACGGACTCCAAAATTACATCCGGTTCAACACGACTGTGGACGAAGCCTGTTTCGACGAAGGCGCCGCACTATGGCGGCTGAGCTGCTCCTCTGGTCAGAATCTGACCGCGCGTTTTGTGATAAATTGCTCTGGCGTTCTCAGTCGGCCGAAGTGGCCTGATATTCCAGGAGTGCGCGACTTCGCCGGCGTGACGCTGCATACGGCCAGATGGGACCATACGAAAGATCTCACCGGTAAGCGGGTGGCGGTGATCGGGACTGGGGCATCTGCGGTGCAGCTGATTCCCGAAGTCGCGAAGATCGCATCAAGTCTGACGGTCTTCCAGCGAACGCCGATTTACTGCTTGCCGAAGCCGGATTTCTCCATACCGAGCTGGGCCGCGACAGTGATGCGGTTGGTGCCAGGGGCACAACTGATGACGCGCACTGCGAGTCAGGCGTTCGTCGAGTTCACATTTCCCATCGCAGCTCATTTTCACTCGTTGATCCCTGTGTCGGACCTCATGGAAGAGGCGGCGAAACGCTATATGCGTCGGGCGGTCGACGATCCGGTGACTCGAGACCAACTCATTCCTCGCTATTCGTTGGGTTGTAAGCGACCGAGTTTCCACAATTCCTATCTCGCAACGTACAACCGTCGCAATGTTTCGCTCGAGACCAGCGGCATCACCCATGTCGACCATGCCTCGGTTCACACTGAAGATGGCAAGAGTTATCCGATCGATGTCATGGTCTTGGCCACCGGGTTCAAAGTGATGGAGTCGGGCAATATGCCGACTTATGTGCTGAAGGGACGCGGTGGAGTGGAGCAGTCTGCCTGGTGGGATGAGCACCGCCTCCAAGCCTTCGAGGGTGTGAGCGTCCCAGGGTTCCCGAATCACTTCAATATCTTCGGTCCCTATGGTTACAACGGCTCCTCGTACTTCACACTCATCGAGGCGCAAAGTCGGCATATCGTCCGCTGTCTTCGTCGTGCGCGCACGCTGAAGGCTGATTACGTAGAGGTCAGACAGCAGGCGAACGATCGCTACTTCGGTGACATGGTTAGCCGCCGACATCGACAGGTTTTCTGGCAGCCGAGCTGTTCCAATGCCAACAGTTACTATTTCGACAAACACGGCGATGTTCCGTTGCGTCCGTCAACTACCCTGGAGACTTACTGGCGTAGCCGCACCTTCCGGCTCTCCGATTACCGATTTGAACGTCGCGCAGAATCCGTTGGCGCACGGTGACCAACACTGATGCGGCGGACCGGCGCCCCAGTCTTGCAAGTCATTTCGTGGCAATGACTTCGCGAAACACACTGCGTCCGCTGTCGCAACTCATCCCGTCGAGCGCCCACGGCCTCGCGGTGATGGATCGCGTACTCCGGATGGCGCTTGTGGGATCGCGGCCCCGCCGAAGCGTGGCGGTTCGCACAATAGATACCGAGTTCGCCGGGAATCAGATACGCGGGGATTGGATCACTTCTCCTGCAGTCGATCCACACGCGGTTCCGTTGCTCTACATTCATGGCGGCGCCTACTCCATGTGCTCACCGGCTACCCACCGCGGCCTGCTCGGTGAACTTGCCTCCGCGAGCGGTCGGCCCATCTTTGCGGTGAGGTATCGGCTAGCTCCACGCTATCCCTTTCCCGCTGCCGCCGACGATGCACTGAACGCATACCGCTGGCTCGTCACAGGGCAGCCTTCGGCTTCCGGCGAACGCGGTGTTGCGGTGGCCGGGGACTCGGCGGGCGGCCAGCTCACGATGGCCACCGCCCTTGGCGCACGTAGTGACGGACTGCCGCTGCCGGATTCGATGCTTCTCATGTCTCCGGTCCTGGATCTGACATGTGAACTCGCGAGGGCACGCGAACTTCGCCGCCGTGATCCTTTCGCCTCTGCTCGGTCCGCGGCCCGCGCTCTTGACCTGTACGTGGCTGGTGCAGATCACCGCAATGAGCGAATCAGCGTGCTCGACGCAGACCTCAGGTCCATGCCACCGATCCTGATTCAGGTAGGCGGAAGAGAAATGTTGATCGATGACTCGAGGCATCTTGCCGACCGCCTCCGATCGGCCGGATCAAGCGTTGAGATACAGGTGTACCGGGGACAGATCCACGTGTTCCAAGCCATGTTCCGAATCCTGCCCGAGGCTCGTGAGGCGATCCACCGCGCTGGAAACTTCCTGAAAGCTTCGGCCCACCGGTGAAAGTGTTGGGACCGTGGATGCTCCACTGCCACCGCGCCATCAACTGCTTCTTAGCTGTCTCATGACAGGCGGCTTTGCGAGGGATCCTCGAGGACACGATCCGTCGATAGTGATCATCGGGGCCGGCGTCGCGGGTATCGCCATGGCCCATCAGCTGAAGAGGGACGGATTCACCAACTTCACCATGGTGGAAAAGGCTGCAGACATCGGCGGCGTCTGGCGCGACAACACCTATCCAGGAGCGGCTTGCGACGTGCCGTCAGCGTTGTACTCACTCTCGGACAAGCCCAACACTCGTTGGTCGAGACGTTATGCAGAACAGCCCGAGATACTCCAATATCTTCGCCGACTCGTCCTGGCCGACGGAATGGACCTGCATTTGCGCACGCGGACCGAAGTCGTCGAGATGACCTTCGATGAACAGGCCGGCCGTTGGCGTTTGGTGACCGGATCCAGCGAGACGATCTGGTGCGATGTCGTGATTTCGGCCGTGGGGCAGCTCTCGCGACCTCATACGCCGAATATTGCCGGCGAAGACACCTTCGAGGGGCCGCGTTTTCATTCGGCGCGTTGGGACCATTCGGTATCGCTGCGCGGCAAGGAAGTAGCCGTCATCGGGACAGGCGCAAGCGCGATACAGTTTGTGCCACGGATCGCACACGAGGCACAGCGCGTAACGCTGTATCAGCGCACGGCGCCTTGGATTTTGCCGAAGTGGGACAGCAGGTACGGACGTCTTCACCAACAGCTGATTAAGGTTCTGCCGCTGTGGCTGCGTCTTGAGCGTTTCGCGGTATGGCTGATTTTTGAAGTGCTCGCAGTGACGTTGGTCGACGCGAAGCCCTTGTCACGCATTCTCGGCGCGGTCGCCCGCTACCACCTCCATCGGCAGGTTGCCGATCCAATGCTGCGCCGGCAACTCACGCCATCAGATGCGCCGGGGTGCAAGCGGGTGTTGTTCTCGAATGATTACTACCCCGCGATTGCCAACGGTGAAGTCTCGTTGGTGACCAACGCGGTTGCGAAGCTTTGCGACAAGGGAGTCGTGACCGACGATGGCGTACTCCATCGCGCGGATGTCGTCATTTACGGAACAGGTTTCCGCGCTACCGACTTCCTCGCCCCGATGCGTGTTCGCGGCTGGGGCGGAGTGACTCTGGACGAGGTGTGGGGGACGCAGGCGCACGCATACCTGGGCATTACAGTCCCGATGTTCCCGAATCTCTTTCTCCTCTATGGCCCGAACACGAATGTCGGTTCCGGGTCGATCATTTACATGATCGAGTCTCAGGTCCGCTATGTCGGTGCCCTCATCAAGATTTTGGCGAGTGACCCAGGGCGTACGGTCGACGTCAGGCCAGACATCGAGCAAAGCTACAACACACGATTGAGCCGGCGGCTGCGAAGGTCGGTGTGGGCGCTTTGCGCGAGCTGGTACACGACCTCGAGTGGCGCGATCCCGACGAACTGGCCTGGGCCTACATTTGCCTACCGGATCCTCACCCGCAAACCACGCAGTCACGATTATCTATTCAGGCACGTTGAACGCCTTCAGTTAGACGGCCCGAGTGAGAACCGCGCGAGGCTGCGCAGATGATCCGGGTCGCAGGCGGTGTCTAACATTTCACTGTTAACTGTTCGAATATTGACATTCAGCACATCTATGTAAACTATTACCAGATACCCGTGCAGCAGAGCGCCCAGGAGGCATCGTGGCTAATCAGCTTCTCGCAATCACGCGTCACCCCAAGGAGCGGTTGACGTCTGTCCTGTTGGCGCCCGCCCCCCGCGTCGTCGATGACAAATGGCGACAGTGGAGTCGGGACTGGAGAGTCCGGGAACTTGCGCCGGCCCCCGCCGGATCTGGGCTGAGAGCCGTCCTAGGGGACGCTGGACTCCCGTTGCTGGGGCACACTGTCGACTACATCCGATTTGGTTCAGAATTCAGTCGGGAGCGTTACGAACGTTTGGGCTCGGTGTCGTGGATGGGCGCATTCGGTACCAAAATGGTGGTCATCGCCGGTCCAGACGCAACGCGTGAGGCGTTCACAAGCGAAGCCAAGGCCTTTTCTCAAGATGGCTGGTCCTTCCTGATCGATGCTTTCTTCCATCGCGGGTTGATGCTCATGAGCTTCGACGAACATTTGATGCACCGGCGCATCATGCAGGAGGCGTTCACGCGTCCTCGCCTGACCGGATATGTCGGGCAGGTGGCCCCGTGCGTTCGCGCAGCCGTGCCCGCGTGGCCGACCGGTCCGTCGGTCCGGATCTACCCGTTGTTGAAGAATCTCACCCTCGATATTGCCACGGATGTCTTCATGGGTGGCCGCGGCAAGGACGAGAGCGCTGCTGTCAACGAGGCGTTCGTGTCCACTGTTCGCGCGGCGAGTTCCTTTGTGCGAGTTCCACTCCCGGGCACCAGGTTCCGCGCCGGCGTGCATGGGCGGCGCGTGTTGGAGGACTACTTCTCCCGACACCTGCCGGCCGCGCGTGCAGGCGAGACCGACGATCTATTCGCCGCCCTCTGCCAGGCGACCACAGAAGACGGTGAACGGTTCTCCGACGAGGATGTGATCAACCACATGATCTTTCTCATGATGGCCGCCCATGACACCTCCACGATCACCACCACTGCTGTCACCTACTTCCTCGCTAAACATCCTGAGTGGCAGGAGAAGGCAGCGGCGGAGGCGCGGTCCTTCGGTCACGATTCGCCAGATATCGACGAACTGGAGCGGATGACGGTCCTCGATCTGATCCTCAAAGAAGCTCTGCGTCTGCTGGCGCCCGTTCCGCTGGTGATGCGCAAGACCGTCCGCGATGTCGCCATCGACGGCTATCACATCCCCCGTGAAACCTTGTGCGCAATCACACCCGCCGTAAATCACTTCGACCGCAGAATATGGAGCGACCCGGACCGTTTCGATCCGTCGCGCTTCGATGAGCCCCGGCGCGAGGACCAACAGCACCGATTCGCCTGGGTGCCGTTCGGCGGGGGGGCGCACAAATGCATTGGGATGCAGTTCGGCACACTCGAGGTGAAGGCAATCCTGCACCAGATGTTGCGTACCTACACTTGGACGGTCCCAAACGACTATCACGTGCGTTGGGACAACACCTCGCTGCCCATTCCCGTGGACGGACTGCCTGTGACGTTGCGGCACCGATGAGCGGTGAGAACTCGCCTTACCTGGAGCCCACGGAGTTCCTCGATTGGCAACATGAATCGGTACGCGACTTCGTTGCATCGGCGACCCGCGGCGCGGTCGACGACACCACGAAGGCCATAGCCATCTTCACTGCGGTCCGCGACTCGATTTGGTATGACCCCTACACCGTGACCGATGACCCGCATGCGTATCGCGCCAGCACCATCGCAACTGCAGACCGCGCTTACTGCGTCCCGAAGGCGGTGCTCTTGACGGCGGCCTGCCGAGCAGCAGGCATCCCAGCGCGGCTGGGGTTCGCCGATGTCCGAAACCACCTTCAGACCGAGACATTGCGTGAGCGGATGGGCGGTACCGACGTCTTCGTCTACCACGGATACAGCCTCATGCATCTCTGCGGTGTCTGGGTCAAGGCAACTCCGGCGTTCAATCGCGAGCTATGCGCACGGTTCGGCGTCCCGCCAATTGATTTCGACGGGCGCACAGACGCCCTGCTGCACGGGTTCGCCGGTGACGGCACACAACACATGGAATATCTGAGGGATCGAGGCGCCTTCGACGATCTACCGCTGGCAGAGATCCTGCAAGCGCTCAGAACCCACTACGGGACGCTCATAGGCGATGCGAGTCGCCATCCAGACCTGTTCGCCTGAAGGGCCGATGCGTAATGCACAGCACGATGCAAGACGTCCAGCTCACAATCTCGGCAATTGTCCGCCATGCCGCCTCCATTCACGGAAACAGCGAGGTGATCACCCCCGACGGAATTGGATACCGAAGTATGTCCTACCGTAGCGTCCTGGGGCGAGCGGGCCGACTTGCCAATGCGTTGCGCGGGCTCGGAATAACGGCAGATCAACGGGTGGCCACTTTTCAGTGGAGTAACCAAGAACATCTCGAGGCCTACTGCGCGGTTCCCTCCATGGGCGCGGTGCTGCACACCCTCAACATTCGTTTGGCTCCAGAGCAACTCGCGTACATCGCCAACCATGCCAGCGATCAGATCATCCTGGTGGATGCGTCGGTTGCGCCATTGTTGGCTAGTGCGCTACCAGCGATGGAGTCGGTGCATACGGTCATCGCCACCGGGGGCGGCGACCTCGCTCCGCTGCAGCGATGCGGGAAGACGGTGTTGCGTTACGAGGAGATCCTGGCGCAGCAACCGGAGACTTTCGATTGGCCCGAGATCGATGAGCGTTCCGCCGCGGCCATGTGCTACACCAGCGGGACTACTGGAAATCCCAAAGGTGTTGTCTACAGCCACCGTTCGACCTACCTACATGCACTGACCGCCTGCACGTCGAACGCCCTGGCAGTGAGCGAGGCCGACCGTATCCTGGCCATTGTCCCGATGTTTCACGCCAATGCGTGGGGACTGATCTACGCGGCGTTGATGTCTGGTGCGGACTTGGTATTACCCGATCGCCATCTGCAAGCCGCGCCGCTGGTGTCGATCATCGAAGAGACTCAGCCGACTATCGCCGGTGCAGTGCCGACGATCTGGAACGATGTCGATCGATACCTGGAATCGAATCCCGCCCGGGACATCTCCTCACTTCGGCTGGTTGCCTGCGGGGGATCGGCAGTCCCCGTCTCGCTGATGCGGGCATTCGAAGACAAGTACAACGTGCCTATCGTGCAGGCATGGGGCATGACCGAAACCTCGCCGCTGGCTACCGTCGCACGCGCAGCGCACGGAGTAGGCGAGACCCGTGCGTGGGAGATGCGCGAAAGCCAGGGTCGGCCGATGTGCGGTGTCGAGATCCGGTTGCGTGACGACCACAAGAAGACAGTGCCGTGGGACGGTCGATCAGCGGGTGAAATACAGGCGCGAGGCCCGTGGATCACCGGCGCCTACTTCGGCGACGATGATCCGGACAAGTTCGACGGAGGGTGGCTGCGCACCGGCGACGTCGGCCGGATCGACCCGGACGGGTATCTCACGCTGACCGATCGTGCGAAGGACGTCATCAAGTCAGGTGGAGAATGGATCTCCTCAGTCGAGCTGGAAAACACGCTGATTGGTCACCCGGCGATCTACGAGGCTGCGGTGGTGGCAGTTCCCGACGACAAATGGCAGGAAAGACCGCTCGCCCTGGTCGTGGTTCACCGTGGAGCCGAGGTCGACATCGACCGACTGCGCGCGTTTCTGTTGGACAAGGTCGCCAAGTGGTGGATCCCGGAGCGGTGGAGCTTCGTGTCTGAGATTCCCCGAACAAGCGTCGGGAAATACGACAAGAAGGCCATACGCGCGCGTCACTCCGCCGGCGAGTATCAGATCGAAACGTCCTAAGAAATCAAACCCATTGATATTGAACAGCCGAGAGGGAATCCTGTGACAGCATCAATTTCTCCCTGGATGAGCGCCGAATTGCTCGAGCTTCGTGACCTTGCCGCGAAGTTCTTCTCGACCGAATTGGCCCCACATGCGCAACGTTTCGCAGACCAGCACCAAGTTGACCGAGAATTGTGGCACAAAGCCGGCGAACTAGGCCTGCTCTGCATGTCCATACCCGAAGAATACGGCGGGGGAGGCGGCACATTCGCGCACGAAGCCGTCGTACTCGAAGAGCAAGCCCGAGTCGGGGACAGCTCATGGGGCGCAGGGCTGCACAGCGGAATCGTCGCGCACTACATCCTCCAGTATGCGGCCGAAGAACTACGGAGGCAGTGGCTGCCCAAGATGGCCTCAGGCGAAATGATCGGTGCTATCGCCATGACGGAGCCAGGGACCGGTTCTGATCTGCAGAGTGTCAAGACCAAAGCAATTCTTGACGGTGACGAGTACGTGATCACCGGCGCAAAGACCTTCATCACCAACGGTCAGCAAGCCGACCTGATCATCGTCGTCGCCAAGACAGATCCAAGTCAGGGCGCCGCCGGCATCTCGCTGATCGTCGCCGAAGCCGATCGACCCGGATTCCGGCGCGGCAAGGTCCTCGACAAAATCGGCCAACGCGGACAAGACACCTCCGAGTTGTTCTTCGACGACGTAAGAGTGCCCCGCTCGCACCTCCTGGGCGAGACCGAGGGTCAGGGTTTCATTCAGCTGATGACGCAGCTACCTCAAGAGCGGCTCATCGTCGCGGTTGGGGCGGTCGCGGCGATGGAACTTGCCGTGGAGCAGACACTCAAATACACCCGTGAGCGGGAAGCGTTCGGACGGCCCGTCTTCGGCTTCCAGAACACGAAATTCATCTTGGCCGAAGCTGCAACCGAAACGCGCATCGCACGAGTATTTTTGGACTACTGCATCGACCTACACCTCGCGGGCCAACTCGACGTCCAGACCGTCGCCATGGCGAAATGGTGGACCACTGAGCGAGCGATGAAGGTGCTCGATGACTGTTTGCAGCTCCACGGCGGATATGGGTACATGACCGAGTACCCCATCTCGAGATTGTGGGTGGACCAGCGCGTGCAGAAAATCTACGCCGGCACAAATGAGGTGATGAAGGAAATCATCTCGCGTTCCCTATGACCCTGAACGATTAGCCACCTGCACATTACTCACCTGGGAGGATTGATGGCATCTACAGAGGTGCCATATCGCCACGAAATGGGTGGACATTGCGGATCGGGTGCCCTTCGGGAGTTGATACCAGATGCTCCTATCTTCAGGCAATGAGTTCTTCAGGCAATGAGTTCGTTGGTTCTTCTGCTGGGTTGGCGGAGGGCGTGGTAGATCTCGCGGGCGATGTACGCTTGATGCAGCGCATGATCTCGTTCTTGGTTTTGCCTTCGGCCAGGCGGTGAACGAAGTAGTCGCGGGTGGGCTGGTGACGGCGCATGCGCACCACCAGGATGACGTGCAGGGCACGGTTGGCGTCGCGATTGCCTCCCCAATTGAGCCGGTGGCGGATCGTTTTGCCGCTGGAGGCTTCCAGTGGGCTGACCCCGCAGAGTTTGGCGAAAGCGGCGTCGCTGCCGATCCGAGCGGGGTTGTCGCCGAGGGCGGTCAGCAGCGTGGCAGCGGTGTCGGGCCCGACGCTGTAGCTCGGGTGCGGCGGTGGCGGTGATGGTGTCGACGTGGCGTTCGAGTCGGGCGGCTGCGGTGTCGAGCTGGTGGCAACGTGCCGCCATCGACTTGATAGCAGTAAAGAAAGTTCTCACATCGCAGGCCAGCGGCGGTCAGGCGGGCGTTGGTCGCGCCTGCTGCCCGCGGCGTCTCGATGCGGCGAGGAGCGAGGACAGTCCTGGCTTGTCGTGGTGCCAGGATGCCGTGGCCGTTGAGATGTACAGCGCTCGTCGTCGTGTGCAAGCTTGTGTGGCGGCGGACGGAGGGCGAAGCGTAGCGAGCGGCGCGGACGGGAGCGCCAGCGGACGGGAGCAGAGGGAGTGTAGCGAAGCCCGCAGGTAGCCGCCGGTTCCTCGCGGGCTATGGCGGCCCGGGCTCCGCTGAGCATCAGTTGCGGGTCTGCGCCATGGCGATGGGACTCGTAGGATGGCGGTTGTGAGCGGGATGCTGGCGCAGCGTGCACGGCGAGAGGCCGAGACGCGACTGGTGGGGCAGCTGCGGCGGTTGGCGCATGTGCGGGGTGTCGCGACGACTGCCGAGCGGCTGAGTCGGCGGTTCGATGCCCAGACAGCGGACTCTTTGGTGGCAGCGGCGTGGCTGCACGATATCGGCTACGCACCGTCGTTGCGCCGGACCGGGTTTCATCCGCTCGATGGCGCAGAGTTTGCCCGGGCGGCGGGTTTTCGGGAGCTGGTCGCCTCCCTGGTGGCGTTCCATACTGGGGCGCACGCGGAAGCTGCCGAGCGCGGCTTGTCAGGTTTAGCGGCGTTCAGCGATCCGCCCAGCGATGTTCTGGATGTGTTGACCTTTTGCGATCTGACGACCGGGCCGGACGGGGCGCCGGTATCACCGCGAGATCGATTGATCGAGGTGTTGGGCCGCTATGGACCCGAGGACCCGGTGCACCGCGCGGTCGACGCGGGGCGCGACGAACTGTTGGCGGCGGTCCGACGGGTACGCGATTGGCTGTAAACCCAGCCGGTTAGCCGAGGTAGGGGCTGTCGCGGTGTTGCAGGTAGTGCTCGATGCGCAGTCGCATCGACGGGTGCATGTCCAGATTGGGGATGTCGTCGGGATCGGTCCAGGCGATGTCGGTGCTTTCGTGATCGATGGCCAGGGTACCGCCGAGAACCTTGGTGGTGAAGGACAGAGAGAACTGTTGGCGGACTTCGCCATCGGTGAACGCGACGACATGCTGCGGGTTGGTGTAGACACCGACAAGGCCGGTGACTTCAATGTCGAGCCCGGTTTCCTCTTTGACTTCCCGGACGGCGGTGTCGGCAATCGTTTCGCCGATGTCGTGTCCGCCGCCGGGTAGCGCCCACAGGGTGTTGTCGCGGCGTTTGATCAGCAGGATACGACCCTGTTCGTCGGTGACGATGGCCGAGGCTGACGGAACGACGCTGTTGGGCAGCGGGGCGTTGGGGTCGTTGTAGTAGTCGGTTCGCATAGGGTTCAGCCTTTCGCGCTGAGCGGTCTGGCGCGATCCCAGACCTGGGTGAAAGCGTCTTCGAGGGTGGCCCAGAGCCGTGGTTCGTGGTGGCGCGACAGCACAAGCACGGGGTTGTTGCGCCCGGGTGAGCCGTAGATGTGGAAGTTGACGATCATGGCGTCGTCGACCCGGAAGATCGACGTGTAGAGCGTGGTGTCGTGGGTGCGGATATCCAGCCCCGGGGTATCGGCATGCGGGGCGAGCAACTCCACGGACGTGCGGCAGCGGGCGATGACGGCCTCGCCGATGCCTTCCTCCTTGCCGCGCAGGATCGTGGTGGCAGTGTCAGGATCCCCGACGAGAAACCGCACCGCCACACCGCGGGCGGCGGCGTCGAGCAGAATGTCGAGGAAGCCGTCGAGGGTGTCAAACAGGAACGTGGCCGCCAGGACGAGGATGTCGATGCCGGTGGTGGCGTCGCCGAAATGCTGCTGCCACGTCGTGATCGGCAGCTGGGTGCGGCTGGCATACAGCGTCGCGGTGAACGGACCACCCAGCGACGTCGTCGCCAGCGCGCTCGCGGTAGGGGCAGGATACTGGTTGGGCCACAGGTTGTGCGGTGTGCAGCCAAGCAGCTTAGCGGCGCGGCGGGCGTTGTCCTCGCGGACGTTGTAGTCGATGTTGGCCAGCCAGCGGCGCACCGTCTTGATATCCACGCCCACCGCAGTGGCGAACCTCTGTGGGGAGAGTCCCTTGGCGTGCAGCCGTTGGGTGAGGCGATCGTTGGGGATCGTGGCGGCCTCGGCGTCGCCGTCCTGATCGCCCGTCGTCTCAGCGCACATCTTTCCGTGTCATCCCTGTCCATCCTCAGCGCGTGGTTCCTAGTTTGCCATGCGACTGCCGCCGCCCCGCGGCGGTGATGCCCGTCCGATGCCCACGGGCATGTCCCTGTCGTGTCCGAAATGTCTGCGGCAGTGTCGGCAATGCCTGCCAACGTCCCTCGCTACGTCCGCGATGTCCACGTGAACTGAGCCCAGCGCCGCAACGGGCGCAAACAGATCACGAAAGGAACAGCGGGACAATGCGTTTAAGAATCGACACATCAGGCACACGGTTCATCGTCACCCGAGCGGCCGAGCCGCGGCTGAACTTCGAGACCGGCAGCCCAAAAGTGGACACCGCCACCGGCGTGCCACTGTATGCCGCGCAGCTGTTGGCGTTGGATGACACCGGTGGTGAAGTGCTCAACGTCACCGTCGCCGGGGATCCGAAAGTGACAGTCACCCAACCTGTTTCAGTCGCGGGTCTGGTTGCTATCCCTTGGGCTCAAGGTGATCGCAGCGGCGTGGCGTTCCGTGCCGACGCCATCACCCCCACCAACCCCGCGGCTGCGCCGAGCGATCAAGCGTCCCGCGCGCAGAAATAACCCCATTTGCTGGGGCGCGGCGCTCGTGGGTGTCGCGCCCCAGCACGTGAGCTGCTATCGACCATTCACTCACCAGAGGGACGCCTGTCATGGCATCAAACTACAAAAACAGCAAGAACTCTCAATCCAACGACGACGACTGGATCACCGACCTCATCCTCTCACTGTTCAAAGCGGCCGGGTATCTGCTGTGGTGGGCGGTCCTGTTCCCGGCCATCAGCATCCCGATCATCGCCAGCGTGGCGATGGCCATTACCCATGGCTCACGCGCGGGTCTGATCATCGGTATTGCTTTCGCTGCCGCGTATGCGGGCTGGGCGTGGCTGGACCCGCGATCGTTTCACGGATGGGTCACCGAGCCGGTGCGGCGGCGCTGGTTGACCTGGTCGCGCTACACCCGCACCTGGCAATCGGTGTGCACCCTGCACGGCCTGACCGCCACACTTGGCGAACGCACCTTGGTGCCGACCTTGCAGTCGGTGCGCATCGGCAAGACGACCGACGTCCTGGCGCTGCGAGTGGTCACCGGCCACTCCCTGGCTGATTGGCACAAGCAATCCGAGGCGCTAGCCGCCGCCTGGCGTGCCGACCGGATCGCCATCCGCGCGACCGCGCCCGGAGAGCTACGCATCACCCTGATGCGCGGCGACGTGCTGGCCGACCCGATTGCCCTGCCCATGCCCACGACGGCGACTGCGGTGGATGTGGGGTCGGTGCGGGTCGGGATCACCGAAACCCGCCACTGGTGGCACCTACCTCTGCTTGGCCACCACCTGCTCGTGGCTGGCGCGACCGGCGCGGGGAAAGGTTCAGTGTTGTGGTCACTGATCGCTGGCCTCGCCCCCGCCGTGAAAACCGGACAAGTGCGGCTCTGCGTCATCGACCCGAAAGGCGGCATGGAACTGGGCGCCGGAGCACCCATGTTCACGGTGTTCACCCACGACGCCACTGGCACCACCCTGTACCTGCTGCGGCAACTAGTGGAGGTGATGCACGCCCGCGCCAATCGGTTACGGGGCAAGACGCGCATGCACACCCCGACTCCGACTGAGCCGTTATTCGTGGTGGTGATCGATGAGATCGCCGCGCTGACTGCGTATGTGACCGACCGCAAGGTGCGCAGCGAAATTGAACAGCTGTTGGGCCTGCTGCTCTCCCAAGGCCGGGCCGTCGGCATTTCGGTGGTGGCAGCGGTGCAAGATCCGGCCAAAGACACCCTGCCGGTGCGGCAGCTGTTTACCGTGCGAATCGGGTTGCGGTTGACCGAAGCCACCCAAACCACCATGGTTTTGGGCCAGGGCGCCCGCGACGCGGGGGCCGACTGCGATCACATCCCCGACACCACTCCCGGTGTGGGCTACATGATGATCGATGGCACGGCCCAACCGGTGCGGGTACGGGCATTTCACGTCGCCGACCACGACATCGCCACTCTGGCAGCACGATTCCGGCCACCTCGTGCCGCGACCCGAACCAACCAGTCCAACAGCGGGCGCACCGACACCGCCCGGGGTCAACGGTGACTACTGCAACGACAGCCCCCACGCTGGTGTTGCCCGGGGTTCCCGGCTCGATCGACACCAATGCGGTGGTGGATCAGATGGTGCGCCGCGCGTCCTCGACGGGGTTCGAATCGTGGTGGCGGCGCGCGGAATCTGTTGGCTTCTGCGCCCACCCCATCCAACTCAGAGGTACCGACGAGATAGGCCGCGATCGGGTGGTGTGGACACGGTGCAACAACCGCCGCGCACAGGTATGCCCATCGTGCTCAGACCTGTACGCCCGCGACACGTGGCAGCTCGTGCACGCTGGCACCGCCGGCGGCCACCACAACATCCCCGCAGCAGTGGCCGATCGTCCGCAGGTGTTCGTCACCCTCACCGCACCTAGCTACGGGCCTGTTCACGCCGCCGCGCGTGCAGGCGACAAGAAGCAGCGTGTGTGTCGCGACCACCACCACACTGGCGGCTACCGCCGATGCCCGCATGGAAAACCACTGTGGTGCAGCACAACCCACGGCGAAGGTGATATCTATGCGGGACAGCCGATCTGCGCGGACTGCTACGACTACACCGGGCATGTCCTGTTCACATGGCACCTGCCCGAACTGTGGCGACGCTTCACCATCACCCTGCGACGCACACTGCGCCGAGAGCTACGTGCTTCGGGCGCCGACCCGGATGCGGTGCAGGTCAGCTTCATCAAAGTCGTCGAACTGCAAGCCCGGCTCATCCCGCACATTCATGCCCTGATCCGCCTCGACCCGCCCGACAGCGATGACTCTGGCGGTCATGACTGGCATGCGCCCCTTGCGGCAACCGAACTGGCCACCATCATCCAACAGGCCGTTCGAACCGTGGCCGTGACGGTCACCGACTCATCCTCAAATACAGCGACACGGGTGATCAGGTTCGGCACACAAGTCGACACCCAACCCATCGACAACCGGCACGCCGGCACGGACGGCTCTGCTGTGCAGGAGGATTCACCACACGGCGGGGTTCTTCCAGGCCGCCGCGTAGCTCGCTACCTCGCGAAATACGTCACCAAATCCTTAGCTGACGTCGGGATCAGCGCGCGACGCATCTCCACCGAGGCCATCGCTGACCTCGATGTCTGCGACCACGTTCGGGCGATCCTGACCGCCATCAGCCAACTCGCCGATAAGGGACTGGCCGGTGTCGGTCGGTGGCTGCACACCCTGGGCTACCGGGGCCACATCACCAGCAAATCCCGCCGCTATTCCACCACGATGACCGCGCTGCGCGAACGTCGCGCGGCCTGGACCCGTGAACAACGTTTAAAAAGCACTGCGCACCAACATGATCTCGGCCTCGACTCCACCGATGGCGATGATCTGGTGGCATGGGAATTCGATCGTGCCGGCCCCACCAGCCTCGGCGACCGGACCCTCATCTACTCCGCGGCCGTCCAACACATCCACACCCGCCGCATCGGACTGATCGAAGTCCGTGGCCAAGCCCGCAATCAACAATGGGATCCGCCAGGGGGAAGCGATGGCTGACAGGTCCCGAGCAGCACGTGCTCGCTCCGGGTGTGACGCTCGTCCCGATGCGCCGACGGTGTCAGAGGGGGGTGTTGAAATTGTTGTGCCCAACCAATATCGACTTCCGTCCGAGGCCAACCGCGCGCTGGTACACGTGATAATGGCTGTGCGGGACCGGATGCTTGGATCAGGGAGGGGAGTGGCGTGAGCCTGAGGTTCGCCTTCTATGGCCGAGTGAGCACGGAGGACGCTCAAGACCCGGAGGCGAGCCGCAGCTGGCAGAAGCGGCGTGCCATGGACCTGATCACTCCGCACGGCGGATTCATCGCCGCCGACTACTTCGATGTGGGACAGAGCCGTTCACTGCCGTGGAAGCGCAGGCCAGAGGCGTCACGTCTGCTTGCTGATGTCGCTTGTCGGGACCGTAGCTTTGATGCCGTAGTGATTGGGGAACCCGCCCGTGCGTTCTACGGGCCGCAGTTCGCGCTCACCTTCCCTGTCCTCACGCACTACGGAGTTGGCCTGTGGGTACCCGAGGTCGGCGGAGCGGTCGATCCCGGCTCCGAGGCACACGACCTGGTGATGACTCTGTTCGGCGGCATGAGCAAGGGAGAGCGCGCTCGAATCCAGATGCGCGTCCGTACGGCGATGTCAGCACTCGCGCACGACACCGCCAGATATCTCGGTGGTCGACCACCCTACGGTTACCGGCTCGTCGATGCCGGCCCGCATCCAAACCCTGCCAAGGCCAATCTTGGGCAGCGGCTTCACCGCCTCGAACCCGACCCCGCGACATCTTCGGTCGTCGAGCGGATCTACCGCATGTACGCCGACGGAGCGGGCCTGCGCTATATCGCGCAACGGCTCACCGACGATGGTGTACCGTCACCGAGCCAGTACGACCCGGCACGGAATCGGCATCGTGACCCACGAGGATGGTCCCATTCGGCGATCCGCGCGATACTCGACAACCCGGCGTACCGCGGTATCCGTGTTTGGGGCAAGCAGGAGAAATACGAGGTTCTGGTCAACCCCGATGATGTCGCTGCGGGGTATGAGACTCGTATGCGGTGGCGTGATGAGGCCGACTGGATCGCACCAGAACGCCGCACGCATGAAGCGCTGATCCGTGACGAACTAGCGCAGGCTGTTCGTCTTCGGATGCAGGCGCGGCGGGGTCCCGGTCTTGTTTGCAGCAGAGAGTCAACAGTGCCATATGCACTGCGTGGGCTGCTGTTCTGTGCCGCATGTGGACGGCGGATGCAGGGCGCTGCCCGCGCCGGGAAGCGAACAACACGCATCCTCTACCGTTGTGAGCTCGGTAAGTCGCGTTCGGTACCCGCGGACCTGAGTGATCACCCGCGCACCGTCTACCTCCGTGAAGATGAGGTGACTGCGCGACTTGACGAATGGATCGCCACCCTGGCCGATCCGGCCGACTTGGCACGCGGGCAAGACGCGGACCCGGTAGCAGGGGCTGGCTACGCGGCCTTGCGGCGCCAGCTCAGCGAGGCGAATGCGAAGGTTGCTGCTCTGGTTACCGCCGTGGAGTCTGGTGTGGCCGTTGAGGATTTGACTGTTGCATTGCGCCGCCGCACCGCCGAGCGCGACGAGCTGAAGGTCCGTCTTGAGCAAGCGGAGCGACCTCGCGTCATGACTGCCGCACAAATCAGCGAGTTGGTTGAGGAATTGGGCGGGCTGTCAGCAGTGCTTGGTGAGGCAACCGGGGCGGAACGCGCTCAGGTATACGCAAGCCTGGGCCTGCGCCTCGACTACGACCCGCATCTTCAGCGAGTCACGGCGACTGCCGACTTAAGTCGTGTCGCCGGACGTGTCCGAGGGGGGACTTGAACCCCCACGCCCATTAGTAGGGCACTAGCACCTCAAGCTAGCGCGTCTGCCATTCCGCCACTCGGACTCGACCAACCACATGAGTTGGCAGCTAAGGCTATCGGATCGATTCGCGTCGGCCCAATCGGCCTCGCGGCGCGGCGGAGCCGGGCGCTGCGGGTCGCCACCCTACGACCCCGTGGCGATCGCAAGCGCGGCGGAGCCGGGCGCTGCGGGTCGCCACCCTTCGACCCCGTGGCGATCGTGAGCGCGGCGTGGCCGGGCGCTGCGGATCGCCACCCTTGGACCGTGGTAGGAAAGGTGACTGTGACCGGTGCGAGCGCGTCTGAGCCGAACGACCCATTCGATCCGGCAGACGATGTGGCCGAAACCGTCAGCAAGCTGATCCGGTTCGACACCAGCAACACCGGCGAACTCGAGACAACCAAGGGCGAGGCCGAGTGCGCCCAGTGGATCGCCGAGCAGCTCGCCGAGGTCGGGTACGAGACCGAGTATGTCGAGTCCGGCGCCCCCGGCCGGGGCAATGTGTTCGCCCGCCTCCCCGGCGCCGACCGCACCCGCGGCGCCCTGATGATTCACGGACACCTCGACGTCGTCCCGGCCGAACCGGCCGATTGGAGCGTGCACCCGTTCTCCGGCGCTATCGAGGACGGCTACGTGTGGGGCCGCGGCGCCGTCGACATGAAAGACATGGTCGGCATGACGCTGGTGCTGGCCCGGCATTTCAAGCGAGCCGGCATCGTGCCGCCGCGGGACCTGGTGTTCGCGTTCGTCGCCGACGAGGAACACGGCGGCAAGTACGGGGCGCAGTGGCTGGTCGACAACCGGCCGGATCTGTTCGACGGCGTCACCGAAGCGATCGGCGAGGTCGGCGGGTTTTCGCTGACCGTGCCGCGCCGCGACGGCGGCGAGCGACGGCTGTACCTGATCGAGACCGCCGAGAAGGGCATCCAGTGGATGCGGCTGACCGCTCGCGGCCGCGCGGGGCACGGGTCGATGGTGCACGACAACAACGCGGTCACCGCCGTCGCCGAGGCCGTGGCCCGGCTCGGCCGCCATCAGTTCCCGCTGGTGGTCACCGACATGGTCGCCCAGTTCCTGGCCGCAGTCAGCGAGGAGACCGGCCTGCCGTTCGACGTCGACTCACCTGACCTCGACGGGATGATCGACAAGCTGGGGCCGATGGCGCGGATGCTCAAGGCGGTGCTGCACGACACCGCAAACCCGACCATGCTCAAGGCGGGTTACAAGGCCAACGTGGTGCCGGCCACCGCCGAAGCGGTGATCGACTGCCGCGTGCTCCCCGGCCGGCTGGCCGCGTTCGAGGCGGAGGTGGACGCGCTGCTCGGACCCGACGTGAGCCGGGAGTGGATCCGCAGCCTGAGCTCGTACGAGACCTCGTTCGACGGCGATCTGGTCGATGCGATGAACGCGGCCGTGCTGGCGCTGGACCCGGGTGCCCGGACGGTGCCCTACATGCTGTCCGGCGGGACGGACGCAAAGTCGTTCATGCGCCTGGGAATTCGTTGCTTCGGCTTCAGCCCGCTGCGGCTGCCGCCGGATCTGGACTTCACGTCGCTGTTCCATGGCGTCGACGAGCGGGTACCCATCGACGCGCTGAGGTTCGGCACCGAAGTGCTGGCGCACTTTCTGACTCACTGCTGATGACACGAGAGGACTGACTATGACAGTGCCCAACCCCTACGACGCGCTGCCCGACCTGCCGTCGTTCACCCTGACCTCGGAGTCGGTGACCGACGGACAACCCCTGTCCAACCCGCAGGTCAGCGGGATCATGGGCGCCGGGGGCGAGGACGTCAGCCCGCAGCTGAGCTGGTCGGGCTTCCCGGCGGAGACGCGCAGCTTCGCTGTCACCGTCTATGACCCAGACGCTCCGACGGCTTCCGGTTTCTGGCACTGGGCGGTGGCCAACCTGCCCGCCGATGTCACCGAGTTGCCCGCCGGCGCCGGTGACGGCGGCGAATTGCCGGGCGGCGCGCTCACGCTGGCCAACGACGCCGGGCAACGTCGCTACATCGGGGCCGCACCGCCCCCCGGCCACGGTCCGCATCGCTACTACATCGCCGTTCATGCGGTCGATGTCGACAAACTGGATCTGCCGGAGGACGCCACGCCCGCCTACCTGGGCTTCAACCTGTTTCAGCACGCGATCGCCCGAGCGGTCATCCACGCGACATACGAGCAGACGTAAGCAACCAACCCGTGCGCGCGTGCGTGCTCGTCCTCCCGGGCGGCAAAGTGCGCAGTGACGAGCCGTCGCACTGGTGGCAGCCGGCCAACCTCCGGATGGTGTTCATCGCGCGCGCTCTGCGGCGCCGACTCGGTTCCGACGTCGCCGTCCGACAAGTCCAGTACCGGCTGCGCGGGTGGAACAGCCCACGGCGGGATCCGGTGCTCGACGCCGGCGAGGTGCTGCGTAGCTGTCGTCACCGGTGGCAGCCGGAAACCGTTGTGCTGGTGGGGCATTCGATGGGTGGCCGGGTCGCCGCGGAACTGGCGGCCCGGGGTGACATCGGCGCTGTGGTGGCGCTCGCGCCGTGGTGGGACGGGAACAAAGCCGATCTGATCCCGCCGGGTACGCGGCTGCTGGTGCTACACGGCACCGACGACACGCGGACCGATCCGGACACCTCGCGGGCGCAAACCTGGCGGGCCGCCCGGCGCGGACTGGATGCTCGGTGGGTGGGTATCGCCGGCTCGGGGCATTCCATGATGCGGAACTGGCGCGAATGGCACAATCGCACAACGACTTTCGTTGCGGAGTGTCTGAGGGTGCCCGATGAGTGACGTTATCGACCTGTTCGACCAGGCCATCTTTCTCGGCGAGCGGGCGACCGGAGTCACCGATGTGGTGCAGTGCATTTGGGTATACAACCGCGCCGTCGATGTCGAGGGTCTGCGGCGATTTCACGCAAACCTGCGGGGCGGCAAACTGTCCCGCCTCATCGAACGATCACCGGTCCCGTTCGGCCGTCATCGCTGGGTGGCGTCGGACACCCCGAACGACATCGAATTCGTGCCATCTGCGCGGCCCCGCACCGAATTCGACGACTGGCTCACCGAGCAAGCTCATGCACCGATCGACCCCGAGCACGGCCCGGGGTGGCATCTCGCGGTCGTCCGGTTCACCGACGGCGGCACCGGGATCAGCCTGGTCACCTCGCACAGCCTCACCGACGGCGCCGCGCTGCAGGAGGCACTGGCGGCCGCGGCGGCCGGGTGCCGTGACGACGCAAGCTGGGTCGCCCGCGGGTCGCGGCCACGGTGGCGTGCGGCGTGCGAGGACACCTGGCGTACCGCGCGGGAGGTCCCCGGCATCAGCCGTGCCGCGCTGGCCACCATCCGGCGGGTTCGCAATACCGGCGGGCGGACCGCAACCGTCGCCCCGGCACCGGTTCCGGCGACAGCCGGGCCGGACGTCCCCGTGACAACCCCCACCGCGGCGATCTTCGTCGATGCCGCGGAGTGGGACGCGCGCGCGCAATCGCCCGGGGGCACCAGCAATACGCTGCTCGTGGGACTCGCCGCCCGGCTGGCGCAGCGACTGGGCAGGGTCGCCGCCGACGGATCGGCCGAGCTGACGATGCCCGTCAATGAACGCGGCGATCAGGACACCCGCGGAAACGCGGTCGTGCACGTCAGCTTCGCCGTCGATCCCGAACCGGTCACCCGGGATCTGAGCGAAGTACGCGCCGCGATCAAGCAGGCACTGGCTCGCCGCGACGAGACGCCCGACGAGCGGCGGGCGCTGCTGCCCGTCATTCCGCTGATCCCCACCTGGCTGTTCCGGCGCATCGTCAGCGCGGCCGCGGTGAGCCCGATCGGCGTCAACTCCTCCAACCTGGGAGCCGTCCCTCCGCACCTCACCCGGCCGGACGGCACCCAAGCCGATTTCTATGCCCTCACGGTGTGCTACGCCGGCGTGACACGAGCCATCATGCGACGCATCGGCGGGCGGTTGGAATTGCACTCCGGCCGAGCGGACGGACGTGTCTTCGTGACGGTCCTCGCCTACCAACCCGGCGCCGAAAACACGAATAATGCTCTTCGCCAGGCACTTTCGGATGCACTCGGCGACTTTGCCCTGCCGTTCAGATCGGGCTGGCAATAGCCCGACCGCGCGCCACGCGAAACTAAGGCCGCAAATCATCGCCACGAGCGGTCCCGGCAGCAACAATGAGGTGGCACCCGCCGCGGCCGGCGGACGGGCCGACGACTTCGCCGAGAGCGCATGGAGAGCCGATGACCACCACCGACCGCGTCACCGTCGTCGTAGCCGACGATCACCCGGTAATGCGACAGGGCGTCGTGCGGGCCCTCAAGGCCAGCGGTCGGGTCGACGTGGTCGCGCAGGTCGCCGACGGACGGGCGGCATTGGACGCCATCAGGAAGTTTCGGCCCGCGGTCGCACTTCTCGACTACAAGATGCCGGGTCTGGACGGCCTCGAGGTAACCCACGCGATCGTCCGCGACGGCGTGCCCACCAGCGTGGTACTACTGACCGCTTTCGACGACAGTCCGGTCGTGTTCAAGGCCCTGGCCGAGGGCGCCTCAGGGTTCCTGACGAAGGAATCCGACGCCGACGAGATCGTGAACGCCGTGCTGCGGTGCGCCGACGGCGAGTCCTACCTGCCCGCCGGGGTAGCGGGCGGCCTGGCCGGTGAAGTCAGACGGCGCGGCCGGGGAGCGACGACCTCGCTGACCGAGCGCGAGACCCAGGTGATCACGATGATGGCCGAGGGCATGTCGGTACCGCAGATCGCCGCGCAACTCCACCTGGCCCGCAGCACGATCAAGACGCATGTGCAGACCCTGTACGAGAAGCTGGGCGTATCCGACCGCGGGGCGGCCGTCGCCGAGGCGATGCGGCGCCGGTTGCTGGAATAGCGTCCGGGCCTGGTCTCTTTCGGGCCCAACCTCTTTCGGGGTCCAGTTCCATTCAGGCTTAGTTCTTTAGGCGAAGACACGCTCCGGCGTGACAGCCGCTCGCAGCGGCAGCTCCACCCGCACGTGCGCGCCGCCGGGTTCATCGACGAGCGTCAACGCCCCACCGGCCGCCTGAACGCGTGCCCGGTGTGAGGCAAGACCGATGTGTCCCTCGGCGAAGCGGCGGGCGGCGATGTCGGCGGTGACCCCCATCCCGTCGTCCACCACGTCGACGCGCGCGACGCCACCGTCCACGGCCAGTTTCACTGTCGCCGAACCTGCTTGCGAATGGCGGGCCACGTTGGAAACCAATTCGCGGATGACCCCGAACAGGATCGGGTCGATCGGGTTGGGGTCGGGATAGTCGATGTCCGTCGACATCGCGATGCCCGAGCGGGCCGCCGCGACGGAGACAAGCTTGTCCACGGCCGCGGCCAGGCCCACCTGCTCGAGTAGGGCCGGGTGCAACTCAAAAGTAGCCTCACGCAACAACTGTGACGCTTCGCGCAGACTGTCCAGGGCCTCTTGCAGCGGCGCATCCGGGGACACCTTGAGGAAGCCGGCGAGGTCACGGCGCGCGGCCAGCACGTCCTGCAGTGGCCCGTCGTGGATGAACTCCGATATCTGCCGGCGCTCCGTCTGCGAGGCGGTCATCGTCTGAGCCAGCAGCTCCTCGCGGGAGGTCGTGAGTCTGGCCATCTCGTCGACATTGCGCAACCGGAACACCACCATCAGAAACGCTGTGGCGCAGACAAAGCCGTACATCATCACGATGAGCGCCACTTCCCAGGCGCCGACCCGGGGCATGATCACCGGATCCTGCAGCAGCGACGCCGTGAATACCGCCAGGCTGGTGGTCAATACGGCCGCCGCGCGGCGCAGCGAAAGCTCGCCGGCCACCAGCCGCGGCAGCAGTGCCATCACCAGCAGCGGCATGTAGCCACCGGGTGAGAGCAGCTTGAAGCCGAACACGGTTGCGACATCAGCCAATCCGAGCGTCATCAACGCCGTGTCGTCATCGAAATGGTGCGGACCGAAGAACGCGACCAGCAGCGCGGCCACCGTCACCGCAGCGTAGATGCCGAGCAACACCGCCTTGGCCGGCAGCCGAGCGGGATCGTCGGCGACCAGCATCGCTACGACCATGATGACCAGGACGCCGACCCGAAGCAGTGATCCGCCCTGCAATGACCGTAACCGCTGCCTGCGCAGGACCTGCTCGATATCCGGGCTTCTCATGAACTCACCTAACGTAGCCGCGCACATTGCTTTTGCGAAATGTACAACGGCCTGGCGCCAATTCACTCCGGTGAAAGCCGAATCACGTAGGCGCACGGCTCACCGCGAGAAGAAGTTGTCGAAGAAGCCGGACAGCTCGGTGCCCACGTTGCCGACACCCGAAAGGGTGTTGCCGACATTGACCAGGCCCGATATCAGACCGCCGTCGTTCAGGTAGCCCGAGTTTCCGGGTCCGCCGTCGTTGCGGAATCCCGATGTGTCCGCGAAATCGTTGAACAGACCGGAGACCGCGCCGTCCGCGGAATTGAAGAAGCCTGACGCGCCGCCGCCGCCGGAGTTGAAGAACCCCGACGAGGGGTTCGTCGAGGAGTTGAAGAAGCCCGGATGCTGCTGATACTCGAAGCCGAACGTGTACGGGCCCACCGTGCCGCTGCCCGGGAAATCAAAAGTCTGGCCGAAGGTTTCGTCGATCGTCGTTTCCGAGAGCAGCGTGGTCGGGCTGATCGTCCAGCCGCCGATGCTGTCGTTGTAGACCGTCGTGGTCACCGTGGAGCACCGGTAGAACGGATACTCGTACCAGGGGTAGCAGACGGTCTGCTGCAGTTGCGCCTTGATCGGGACCTCGGAGATGTTGAACTCGTCCAGGGTGACCGCGTTGATATGGCCCGTGACCGGTACTTCGAGGGGCGCGTTCACGTCGTAGTGCCAGGGGATCGCGGGAATGGTCGACGAATACCCCACCGAGGCCAGGCCTTGATAGTCGCCTCTCCACAACACGCCGTTGCTGTAACTGCCGGTGATGAAGGCGCCGGTGTCGACGTTGCCGGAGTTGGCCAGGCCGGTGTTGGAGTTGCCCGTGTTGAGCAGTCCCGTGTTGAAGCTGCCGGGGTTGAACAGCCCGGTGTTGTAGTTGCCCGGGTTGAAGCTGCCGGTGTTGGTGGAACCGACGTTGTAACTCCCGGTGTTGTAGTCGCCGATGTTGGCGATACCGGTGTTGGCGGTGCCGACGTTGAACAGGCCGGTGTTGTAATCCCCGGAGTTCGCGATGCCCCAGTTGCCGTCGCCGGAGTTGAAGAAGCCGACGTTGTTGTCGCCCGAGTTGAACAGGCCGAAGTTGCCGCTGCCGGAGTTCAGCGGGCCGAGTCCGACCTGCCCCGTGCCGGTGAGGCCTATGCCGATATTGCCCTGACCGCTGTTGCCGAATCCGATGTTGGAGTTGCCGACGTTGCCGCTGCCCAGGTTGTGGCTGCCGAGGTTGCCGCTGCCCAGGTTGTGACTCCCGGCGTTGCCGTTACCGATGTTGAGGGCGCCGACGTTGGCGAAGCCCAGGTTGCAGTCGCCGATATTGGCCGCGCCCACATTGATTTGACCGACGTTCGCCAGTCCCACGTTCAGCACCGTGCCGGTGGGGCCGTCGCGGAAGATGCCGGCCAGATCGGCGCCGACGTTGGCGACGCCGGAGACGTTGGCCGGCGTCGCGGTGTTGAAGACGCCCGAGACGGAGTTTCCGACGTTGAGTAACCCCGATTGCAGCGCTCCGACGTTGCGGTAACCCGATACGTCTCCGGACGAGAGGTTGCGGAAGCCCGAGCTGTCGAAGCCGACGTTGCCGAATCCCGAGGTGGCGCCCGTGCCGGAGTTGAAGAAGCCGGAGGACGGACTGGTGGTCGAGTTGCCGAACCCGGGTGCCGCGGGCGCGTTGATCAGCGGGATGCTGATCGGACCCACACCACCCGAGCCGTGGATCCCCAGCACCGTCGAGCCGTCCGGGTTGCCGATGTTGATCGCCATTGCCGGCTGGTCGCCGAAACTGATGAGGATCGGGTCGCCCGGCTCGGCGCCGTAGACACTGAAGGGGCCGATGTAACCGACGACCTCTCCGCCGAGACCGTCGTCCAGTCCGCTGAACGAGATCTTCGGAATCGTGACCGGGTTGATTTGAATATCGCTGAGACTCATCGTTATTGGAACGTTGAGCGGGATGTCGACAGTGAAGTACGCGGGGATCTCCGGCACGGTGATCGCGTAGTAGGCGCCGGTTTGGCCTTGGTTGTCGCCGCGCCAGAGTAGTCCGTTGTTCATGGTGCCGGTGTTGGCCAGGCCGGTGTTGGTGTTGCCGGGGTTGGCGAGGCCGGTGTTGTAGTTGCCGGGGTTGGCGGGGCCGGTGTTGTAGTGGCCGGGGTTGTAGCTGCCGGTGTTGGTGTCGCCGGTGTTGGCCAGGCCGGTGTTGTTGTTGCCGCTGTTGGCGATGCCGGTGTTGTTGGTGCCGGTGTTGAAGAGGCCGGTGTTGGTGTTGCCGGGGTTGGCGATGCCGGTGTTGTAGTTGCCGGAGTTGGCGATGCCCCAGTTGCCGTTGCCGGAGTTGAAGAAGCCGATGTTGTTGGTGCCGGTGTTGAACAGGCCGATGTTGTTGCTGCCGTTGGTTAGTGGGCCGAGGCCGTGTTGGCCGGTGCCGGTTAGGCCGATGCCGATGTTGTTGTCGCCGGTGTTGCCGAAGCCGATGTTGTGGTTGCCGGTGTTGGCGCTGCCGAGGTTGTGGTTGCCGTGGTTGCCGCTGCCGAGGTTGTGGTTGCCGAGGTTGCCGTTGCCCCAGTTGTGGTTGCCGGTGTTGCCGAAGCCGGTGTTGTAGATGCCGGTGTTGGCTAGGCCGGCGTTGACTGCGGTGCCGGTGGTGCTGTTGCGCAGGATGCCGGCTAGGTCGGTGCCGGTGTTGAGGAGTCCGGAGACGTGGCCGGTGGCGGTGTTGTAGATGCCGGAGGTGGTGGTGCCGTAGTTGGCCAGGCCGGATTGCAGGGTGCCGGTGTTGCGGTAGCCCGAGAGGGTGGTGGTGGCTTGGTTGCGGAAGCCGGAGGTGTCGGTGCCGGTGTTGGCGAAGCCCGATACCGCGCCGGTGCCGGTGTTGAAGAATCCCGAGGACGGGGTGGTGGTCGAATTGCCGAACCCCGGCGCCGCCGGAATGTCGATGAACGTGATGTCGATCGGGCCGATGCCGCTGTTGATGGCAATCGGGATGGACGTGTCCGGGCCGCCGATCTGAACATTGACGATCGGCAGGACTCCGGTGATCGCCGGGATGGAAATGGTGCTGAATGTGATGCTGAGATACGACGATCCCAAGGCACTGATCGTGATCGGTTTGATGGTGAACGGATTGACGACGATGTCGGCGAATCCGACTGTGATGGGGATATTGACCGGGATTTCGAAATTGAGGTCCAGCGGCGAGAATTCGGGGATGTGGATGCCGGCGTGGAATCCGTAGAGCCCCTGATAGTCGCCTCGCCAGAAGAAACCGTTGTTGTAGTTGCCGGCATTGAACGCGCCGGTGTTGACCCCGCCGGTGTTCAACAGACCCGTGTTGTAGTCGCCGGGGTTGACGAAACCGGTGTTGTAGTCGCCTGAGTTGAAGCCGCCGGTGTTGGTGCTGCCAAGGTTGTAGCTGCCGGTGTTGTAGTTGCCGGGGTTGGCCAGGCCGGTGTTCGTGGCGCCGACGTTGAAGATCCCCGTGTTGTAGTCGCCAGGGTTGCCGATGCCGGTGTTGCCCGTGCCGGCATTCCACCAGCCCGCGTTGTGGCTGCCGGCGTTCTCGATGCCGTGGTTGCCGACTCCCGCGTTGCCGATGCCGCGATTTTCGTTGCCGGAGTTGCCAATTCCGATGTTTCCGGTGCCGGAGTTGAACAAGCCGACGTTTCCGGTGCCGGAGTTGAACAGCCCGAGATTGCCGGTGCCGGAATTCAGGGCGCCGAACCCGACCTCGCCGGTGCCGGTGAGGCCGATGCCGATGTTCCCGTCGCCGGTGTTGCCGAAGCCGATATTGGCGTTGCCGCTGTTCGCGAACCCGAAGTTGTGATCGCCCGCGTTCGCGAAGCCGCGGTTGTAGTCTGCGCTGTTCGCGAACCCGAGGTTGTGCTCGCCCACGTTGCCGGAACCGGCGTTGTGCATCCCGTGGTTTCCGAAGCCCAGGTTGAAACTCCCGATGTTCGCGCTGCCGACGTTGTGGCTGCCGATGTTGGCGCTGCCGAGGTTGAAGTCGCCGACGTTTCCGCTGCCCAAATTCATGCTGCCGTCGTTGGCGAAGCCGAGGTTGGAGACCGCGAAGGTGCCGAACAGTCCCGCCACGTCGCTGCCCCGGTTGGCCACACCCGACACGTCGGCGGCCGTGCTGAGGTCCAGCGTGCTGGTGTTGAACAGACCCGACATGGTGTTTCCGAGGTTCGCCATGCCCGATAAGAGGTCGCCGACGTTCTTGGCGCCCGACATTCCGGTGCCACCGGTGCCGACGTTGAAGAAACCCGAGTTGTTGGCCCCGATGTTGGCCAATCCCGAGGAACTGCCGGCGCCGGAGTTGAAGAAGCCGGACGACGGGACGCTGGTCGAGTTGCCGAAGCCCGGGGCCGCCGGGATGTCGATAATCGGGATGACGACGGGGCCGATCTGACCTGTCCCGTTCAGGCTGAGAGCGGTTGTCGGTCCGCCGATCGTCATCTCGATAGCGGGAAGGGAGATGACGATGTTTCCGAAGGTGATGGGGCCGATGCTCACAGCCTGCGTCTCTCCGGTGCCCAGGACGTTGATATCGGCGGTGTATTTGGGGATGGTGAAGCCCTGCACGGTCAGGGTGCCCAGGGTGGCGCTGATCGGAATGTTGATCGGGATGGTGATGCCGGCGTCGATGGGAATGGCGGTGTCCGGCAGGGAGAAGGTGTAGCTGTAACCGATCAGACCCTGGTAGTCACCGCGCCACAGCAGACCGTTGCTGTAGTTCCCGGCGATGAATATTCCGGTGTTGACGTTGCCCGCGTTGGCCGCGCCGGTGTTGTAGTGGCCGGTGTTCGCCAGACCGGTGTTGTACGAACCGGGGTTGAATCCGAGGGTGTTGAAGCTGCCGGTGTTGAAGCTGCCCGAGTTGTAGTCGCCCGCATTGCCGAAGCCGGTGTTGACGGCACCGGGGTTGACGACGCCGGTGTTGATGTCGCCGGAGTTGAGCAGACCCGTGTTGAGGTGACCGCTGTTGCCGATTCCCCAGTTGCCGGTGCCGGAGTTGCCGATGCCGACGTTACCGGTGCCGGAGTTGAACAGCCCGGTGTTGCCGGTTCCCGAGTTGAACAGGCCGCTGTTGGCACTGCCGGAATTCATTGCGCCGAAACCGATTTCACCGTTGCCGGTGAGCCCGATGCCGATGTTGCCCGAGCCGGTGTTGCCGAAGCCGACGTTGAAGTCACCGGTGTTGGCGACGCCGCTGTTCTGGTTGCCCGCGTTGGCGAATCCGCGGTTGTAGTCACCGAGGTTGGCGCGGCCGATGTTGTGGTCACCGAGATTCGCCGAACCGAAGTTGTGTCCGCCGAGGTTGCCGAAGCCGCCGTTGAGGGCGCCGGCATTGCCGCCGCCGAGGTTCAGGTCCCCGTCGTTGCCGACGCCGAGGTTGTAGTCGCCGAGGTTGCCGAAGCCCACATTCAGCGAGCCGACGTTGGCCAGGCCGAGGTTGTAGGACGTCGTCCCGGTCACGCTGTCGCGGTACCAACCGGCGAGATTGGTGCCGAGGTTGGCCACCCCTGAGACATCAGCCGGCGACCCGACGCCGGTGTTGAAGACTCCCGAAACGGTGTCGCCCAGGTTCGTCACGCCCGACAAGAACGAGCCGACGTTGCGGAACCCCGACACCTCGCCCGACGAGAAATTGCGGAAACCGGAACTGTCCGCGCCGACGTTCGCGAAACCCGATGCGGCGCCGGTGCCGGAGTTGAAGAAGCCCGACGACGGACTGGTGGTGGAATTGCCGAATCCCGGGCCGCCGCCGAAGTCGATCAGGGTCAGGTCGGCAGGCCCGAGACTGGCAAAGGCGGGGATGACGATCACGGTGGAGCCGTCGGGGTTTCCGATCTGGATCGCCGGTGTGGGCCCGGTCGCATACACGGGCGGAATGGTGAGGGAGTTGATGGTGCCCTCGAGCACCGGGATGGGGCCAAGGGCGACGGTGGTGCCGAAGGGAATGTCCTCGATCGTGATGCCGTGGTAGACGGTGGTCGTGAAGCTGCCGCTGATTGGGACGTTGACAGGAATGGTGGCGGTCAGGTTCAGGGCGATCTCGGGGACATGGATCGCGTAGTAGGCGCCGGTTTGGCCTTGGTTGTCGCCGCGCCAGAGTAGTCCGTTGTTCATGGTGCCGGTGTTGGCCAGGCCGGTGTTGGTGTTGCCGGGGTTGGCGATGCCGGTGTTGTAGTTGCCGGGGTTGGCGGGGCCGGTGTTGTAGTGGCCGGGGTTGTAGCTGCCGGTGTTGGTGTCGCCGGTGTTGGCCAGGCCGGTGTTGTTGTTGCCGATGTTGGCGATGCCGGTGTTGTTGGTGCCGGTGTTGAAGAGGCCGGTGTTGGTGTTGCCGGGGTTGGCGATGCCGGTGTTGTAGTTGCCGGAGTTGGCGATGCCCCAGTTGCCGTTGCCGGAGTTGAAGAAGCCGATGTTGTTGGTGCCGGTGTTGAACAGGCCGATGTTGTTGGTGCCGTTGGTTAGTGGGCCGAGGCCGTGTTGGCCGGTGCCGGTCAGGCCGATGCCGATGTTGTTGTCGCCGGTGTTGCCGAAGCCGATGTTGTGGTTGCCGGTGTTGGCGCTGCCGAGGTTGTGGTTGCCGTGGTTGCCGCTGCCGAGGTTGTGGTTGCCGAGGTTGCCGTTGCCCCAGTTGTGGTTGCCGGTGTTGCCGAAGCCGGTGTTGTAGATGCCGGTGTTGGCTAGGCCGGCGTTGACTGCGGTGCCGGTGGTGCTGTTGCGCAGGATGCCGGCTAGGTCGGTGCCGGTGTTGAGGAGTCCGGAGACGTGGCCGGTGGCGGTGTTGTAGATGCCGGAGGTGGTGGTGCCGTAGTTGGCCAGGCCGGATTGCAGGGTGCCGGTGTTGCGGTAGCCCGAGAGGGTGGTGGTGGCTTGGTTGCGGAAGCCGGAGGTGTCGGTGCCGGTGTTGGCGAAGCCCGATACCGCGCCGGTGCCGGAGTTGAAGAATCCCGAGGACGGGGTGGTGGTCGAATTACCGAACCCCGGAGCCGCCGGAATATCGAGGATTTCGATGGTCCCGCCCTGCAGGGCACCGACGACAGCGGCGTCGATGGACGTGGTCGCGCTGCCGATGACCACGGTGACCGTCGGGGCGGTGAGAGTCGACGGCGAGATGTCGACGGGTCCCACGTAGAAGGCACCGTTCAGGAAGTACGTCAGGGGATAGGTGTAGCCGGGGATGATCCAGTCCTGGCCGCCCACCACCAGTGTCTGGTTGACCGGATTGTTCGATGCGATGTCGATGGGAATGGTCGGGATGTCGATCGCGATATGGGCGCTGATCTGGCCCTGGTTATCACCGGTGACGAAGAGGCCGTTGCTGTAGTTGCCGCGGATGAACGCGCCGGTGTTGACATTCCCGGTGTTGTAATAGCCCGTGTTGTAGCTGCCGGAATTCAGACCCCCGGTGTTGAAGCTGCCCGAGTTGTAGCTGCCGGTGTTGGTGCTGCCCGCGTTGAAGAACCCGGTGTTGTAGTTGCCGCTGTTGCTCAGCCCGGTGTTGACGTTGCCTGTGTTGAAGAATCCGGTGTTGTAGCCGCCGGTATTGCCGATGCCGGTGTTGCCGGCGCCCGGATTCCCGATGCCCCAGTTCCCGGTGCCCGAGTTTCCGATGCCGATGTTGCCGGTGCCGGAGTTGAACAGGCCGACGTTTCCGGTGCCCGAGTTGAACAACCCGAGATTGCCGGCGCCGGAATTGATTGCACCGAAGCCGATTTCGCCGTTTCCGGTGAGCCCGATGCCCAGGTTGTTACTGCCTGTGTTGGCGAAACCGAAGTTGGAGTCGCCGGAGTTCGCGAAGCCGGTGTTGGCGCTGCCGGCATTCCAGCCGCCCCGATTTCCGCTGCCGAGATTGCCGGGCCCGATATTGCGGTCACCGAGGTTCCCCAGGCCGAAATTGTCGTCGCCGCGATTTCCGAAGCCGCGGTTGCCGTCGCCGATGTGCCCGCTGCCGATGTTCGCATTGCCGAAGTTCGCGGATCCGATATTGAAGTTGCCGATATTTGCGCGCCCGATGTTGCCGGTGCCCAGGTTCGCGAAGCCCAGGTTCGCGAAGCGCGGGTCGGCCGCCGCGGCGGTACTGCCCGAATGCGCTGGTGCGAAGGGAGTTAGCGCCGAGGCAATCGTCGCAGCCTCGGCGTGATAGGCGAACAATGCGGACACATCTTGGGCCCACATCTGCTCATATTCGGCCTCGACGGCGGCGATCGCCGGCGCGTTCAGCCCGAACAGGTTCGCCGACACCAACCGGATCAGTGCGGCTCGATTGGTCGAGATGATCTGCGGGGGCACGGTGGCGGCTCGCGCGGCCTCGAAAGCGCCCGCCGCCAAACGGGCTTGGGTGGCCGCCTGCTCGGCGTCGACCGCCGCCTCACTCAGCCACGCCACGTAGGGCGCGACCGTGTCCAGCATCGCCGCCGATGCTGCGCCCTGCCAGGATGAACCGGCCAAGCCGGCCGTCAGCCGGGCAAAGGCCGTTGCGCACGAACCCAGTTCAGTGGCCAGGCCCCCCCAGGCCGCGGCGGCCGCGAGGATGGGGCTCGGTCCGGGACCGGCGAACATCCGCCAGGAATTGCGCTCTGGCGGAAACCTCGCGAAATCCATCTCATCTCCTCAAGCCGCCCCGTTCGGTCGGCGCCGCGGTGGGGGCCTGCGGGCAGGCGCCGAGCGGAATCACCGTCATTCGAGGGGAATTCGGTGAAATCCGCAAACGCCCGACAGCACGGTTCTCGGCATCGGTGAACACGGCCGACAGCCTTGCGCCCAGCCGCTCACGGAAGACGAAAACCATTCAGACAGTGCGCTTTCCAACATCGCAGCGGCACCGCATTAGCCGTCGGAAACGGTATGACGCCGCGAGTGGTCTCCCCCAATAGGAGGAGGAAATTTCATCCCGCAAATCGACCAGCCGCCCGAGGGTGGTGCGGTGCCAATCGGTCAAAGGTGGTCAATGGAGCACTGGCTCGGCATCGAAACGCAATCGAACGCAAGGGATTCAATGATGTCCTTCACGATCGTCAGTCCAGAAGCGTTGGCAGCGGCGGCATCCGATGCCTTGAGTATCGGCTCTGAACTGCGTGCGGCGAACGCCGCGGCCGCCGCTTCGACGACTCGCATCCTGGCTGCCGGCGCCGACGAAGTCTCGGCCGCGGTGGCCGCGTTCTTCGCCGGCCATGGCCAGGACTACCAACGCCTCAGTGCCCACTTGACGGACTATCACGACCAGCTGGCCGGGGCCCTGAATTCGAGTGGCCAGGCGTACACCGCCGCCGAAGCGGCGAACGCGGCGCCGTTGCAAACCATCCTCAACGTGATCAATGCGCCGACGGAAGCAGTGTTCGGACGGCCGTTGATCGGCAACGGCGCCGCCGGGGCCAGCGGGCCGGTCGGTCAGCCCGGACAGGACGGCGGCATCCTGATCGGCAACGGCGGCAAGGGCGGCAGTAGCAGCGACGTGAATGCCCCTGGCGGTACCGGCGGTTCGGCCGGGCTGATCGGCTCCGGTGGCACCGGCGGAACCGGCGGCTCAGGCGGGGTCGGCGGCACCGGCGGCACCGGTGGCTGGCTGCTCGGCTCGGGCGGTGCGGGCGGAACGGGCGGTGCCGGCGGGTACGGCGGCCAGGGCGGTTCGGCGCTGTTTCTCGGCAATGGCGGACAAGGCGGAACGGGCGGGGCCGATCCGCTCGGCAGCGGTGGGCATGGCGGCAGCGGTGGCAGGGCTGGGTCGTTCATCGGCGTCGGCGGCGCCGGCGGTACCGGCGGGGTCGGCGCGGTAGGTGGTACCGGGGGAGACGGCGGCACGGCCGCGTTGGCCGGCGTAGGCGGTGCCGGTGGTGCCGGCGGTGCCGGCGCCGTAGGAGCTACCGCCATGACCGGCGGGACGGGTGGGACCGGCGGAATGGGCGGCACCGGCGGCGTGTTCGGGATCGGTGGCCACGGCGGGGCCGGCGGTGATGGCGGTGCCGGTGGCACGGGCATCGCCGGACCGCAGGGCAGCGGTGCTACCGGCGGCACGGGGGGCGCCGGCGGAGCCGGCGGACAGGCGCTGTTCGGCATCGGCGGCCAGGGCGGAACCGGCGGGGCCGGAGGTATCGGCGGCACCGGTGGCGCCGCAGTAGGCACGGGGGCGCAGGCCGGACAGGGCGGCACCGGAGGCGTCGGAGGTACGGCCGGGGCGGGCGGTGCCGGACTTGTCGCCGACGGCAGTGCCGGCCGGGGCGGGGTCGGCGGTGCCGGCGGTACCGGAGGCGCGGGCGGCAGCGGCGGGGCCGGGACCAGCAGCGCGAGCGCTCCCACGGCCGGTCTGCAGGGTGGCCTCGGCGGCGACGGCGGGCAGGGTGGCGCCGGCGGTGCCGGAATCGACGGGGTGGGCGGTGGCCAGGGCGGCCAGGGCGGTGTCGGCGGCCAGGGTGGTGCGGGGGGTAACGGCGGGGCCAACACCGGAACCAAGACCGGCATGGGTGCAGTGGGTGGACAGGGCGGTGCCGGCGGTGCCGCAGGAGTCGGCGGTTCCGGCACCGACGGCGGAGCGGACGGGTCGATCGGAGTCGGCGGAAAAGGCGGCACCGGGGGCACCGGCGGTGCGGGGGGCGGCGCACAACCCGGCCAGTCGGGCAACACACCCACGCCCGGCGCGCACGGTGGCCAGGGCGGCGCCGGCGGGCGGGGTGGTGACGGTGGCGCCGGCATCGGCGGCGTCGGCGGTGGCCAGGGCGGCACGGGCGGCGTCGGCGGCCAGGGCGGTGCCGGGGGCGATGGCGGCGCCAGCACCGGGGGCAAAGCGGGCATGGGCGCTGCGGGTGGTCAAGGCGGCACCGGCGGCACGGCGGGCGCGGGTGGCTCCGGAACCGACGGGGGAGCCGACGGGTCGATCGGCGTCGGCGGGAAGGGCGGCAGCGGGGGTACCGGCGGGGTGGGAGGCAGTGCACCGGCCGGCGCGTCGGGCACGGCGCCGACGGCCGGCGTGCAGGGCGGCCAGGGCGGCGCCGGCGGGCAGGGCGGCGACGGCGGTGCGGGGATCGGCGGCGTCGGCGGGGGCCAGGGCGGCATAGGCGGCGTCGGCGGCCAGGGCGGTGCCGGCGGTGCCGGTGGATCCGATACCGGCACCAGCGCTGGTATCGGCGCGGCGGGGGGACAGGGCGGCACCGGCGGCACCGCCGGTGCCGGCGGCCAGGGAACCGACGGCGGTGCGGCAGGTGCGGTCGGCGCCGGCGGCAAGGGCGGCACCGGGGGAGTCGGCGGCACCGGCGGCACCGGGCAGGCCGGCGCGTCGGGCACGGCGCCCACCGCCGGTGTGCAGGGCGGCCAGGGCGGCGCCGGCGGGCAGGGCGGCGCCGGCGGCGCGGGCATCGGCGGCGTCGGCGGTGGCCAAGGTGGCCAGGGCGGCGTCGGCGGCCAGGGCGGCATCGGCGGTACCGGCGGCAACAACACCGGCACCGGAGTCAATGCCAACGCAGCCACCGGCGGCAAAGGCGGAACCGGAGGCACTGCCGGTGCCGCCGGCCACGGCACCGACGGCGGGGCGGCGGGCGTGGCCGGCAGCGGTGGCAACGGCGGAGTCGGTGGCACCGGCGGTAGCGGCGGCACCGGTCAATCCGGCGTCTCGAGCTCCGCACCCACCGCGGGTGGCCAGGGCGGCGCCGGCGGTACTGGTGGGCAGGGCGGCGCCGGCGGCGCCGGATTCAACGGCATCGGTGGCGGCCAAGGCGGGCAGGGCGGTGTCGGAGGCCAGGGCGGCAGCGGCGGCGCCGGTGGCAGCACCACCGCCACCGGGGTGAACGCCAGCGGAGCCGCCGGCGGTAAAGGCGGAACCGGCGGCCTCGCCGGCGCCGCTGGGACGGGCACCGATGGTGGCGCCGCCGGGATATCAGGCAGCGGAGGCAGGGGCGGCACGGGCGGGACCGGCGGCACCGGCGGCACCGGCCAAGCCGGCGTCTCGAGCGCCACACCCAGCGCCGGTTCTCAAGGCGGCCAAGGCGGCGCCGGCGGTCAGGGCGGCAGCGGCGGCGCGGGCATCGGCGGCGTCCGCGGCGGTCAGGGCGGCGTGGGCGGTCTGGGCGGCCACGGCGGCACCGGAGGCGCCGGCGGCAGCAACACCGGTAATACCTCGGCGAACGGCGCCGTCGGCGGCAAGGGCGGCACCGGCGGGGTGGCCGGGGCTGGCGGGGTCGGTGGAGACGGCGGAGGCAGCGGCGGTGTCGGCGGCCAGGGCGGGACCGGCGGCACTGGCGGGGGTGGTGGCGCCGGCATCATCAGCGGTTACGGCGCTCAAGGCGGAGCGGGCGGCACCGCCGGCGCCGGGGGAGTCGGCGGTGCGGGCACCGGCAGCGGCAGCGCCGGTAACGGCGGCACCGGTGGTTTCGGTGGCGACGGCGGCAACGGGGGCGATGGCGGCCGGGGAGACGGCACCAAGCAGAGCCAGGGCGCCGGGGGCAGAGGCGGCGACGCCGCCGCAGGTGGCACCGGCGGAACCGGCGGCAACTCGGCATCCGGGCCGGGCGGGACGGGTGGCACCGGAGGCACCGGCGGAACCGGCGGCACCGGGGGCACCGGCCGCGACACCGGCAGCGCCGGCACCGGCGGTGGTAGTGGTAAGTCCGGCCAGGGTCCCGTCGGAAATACGGGCGGCAATGGCGGTGCCGGCGGTTCCGCGGGCACCGGTGGGGCCGGCGGGCTACCCGGTGGCGCTGCCGGCTGAAAGGGCGGCGTTCCCGCCGTTCAACCCGGCGGCCTCTTCCGGTTGCCCACCGCCGAGCCGACGGCTTCGCTCAGCGACGCGAATCGGCCGTCGTGCAAGCGGCGGGCGATGCCGTCGTGAATCTCCTTGGCCCACAAGCCTCCGCCGTAGATGAACCCGGTGTAGCCCTGCAGCAGCGAGGCACCCGCGGTGATGCGTTCCCAGGCATCGTCGGCCGTCTCGATACCGCCGACGCTGATCAGCACCAGACGATCGCCGACCCGGTCGTAGAGCCGCCGCAGTATCTCCACGGCGCGGCGGGCCACCGGTGGCCCGGAGATTCCGCCGGCACCCAGCGCGTCCACACCCGGGGTGCGCAGCCCGTCCCGCGAGATGGTGGTGTTGGTCGCGACGATGCCGGCCAGACCCAGCTCGACGGCCAGGTCAGCGATGTCGTCGACATCCGAATCGGACAGATCCGGGGCGATCTTGACCAATACCGGGGTGCCCGCCGATTCGGCCAGGACGCCCACCAGGATCGGCCGCAGCGATTCGACGGCCTGCAGATCACGCAGTCCGGGAGTGTTCGGCGAGCTGACGTTCACCACAAGATAGGACGCCAGCGGCGCCAATAGTCTTGCGCTCCAACGGTAATCGTCGACAGCTTGCTCAGGCGGGGTCTTCTTGGTCTTACCGATGTTGACACCCAATGGAACGTCGGGCACGTGCTGGGCCAGTCGTGCCGCCAGAGCGCCGGCACCGTGATTGTTGAAGCCCATCCTGTTGAGCAACGCCCGGTCCTCGGGCAGCCGGAACAACCGCGGCGCCGGATTGCCCGGCTGCGCGTAAGCGGTGACGGTGCCGATCTCGGCGTACCCGAAACCCATTGCGCCCCAGACGGACAGCCCGGTCCCGTCTTTGTCGAAGCCGGCCGCCAGCCCGAGCGGCCCCGGAAAGCGCACACCGAACACGGTGCTGGCCAGCACCGGGTCGGTGGGCCCGAGCCATCGGCCCAGCCGCCGGCGCACCGGACCCGGCGCCGTGACGCCGCGCAATCCCGCGAACACCGCAGTGTGGACGCGCTCGGCCGGCACCGTGAACAACAGGCCGCGCAGCAGCCCGTACATCGAGGTCACGATTCCGACTGTTCAGGCAACCGGTTATCCAGGCGAGTCTTTTTGCGGCGCAACAAGACTCGTCTACTGCCATCGGTGTAAAGCCGCACTCTGGTCAGCTCCCAGCCGCGGTACTCGGCCTCGATGGACAGCCGGGTGGACGCGCTGAGCCGCGTTACATCCGGCGGCAGCCGCAAGGGCGCCCACTCGTACTCGTCGGACATGTCGGCTTCCCAGCCGGCCGGCAGCCGGCTCCACCGCGGCGCGGGTCCCGGGCTCACGGCTTGCCCCCGGCATGCTCGATGATCTGCACCCCCGCGCCCGACCCCGACACCACGTACAAGGTGTCTGAGGCCTCGTCGAAGGCCAGCGAGTTCGGTTGCTGCACGGTTGGGTAACGCACCTTTTCCACGGGTATTCCGGTGCTCAGATCGTAACCAATGACGGTGTTGGATGCCGTCTGGGACACCCACGCCAGTGCGCCGGACCCGGTCAGGCCGTACGGGGACTGCCGCACCGGGAAGGCCTGGCGCAGGATCAGCGGGTCGACCCCGTACACCAGCAGCTGGCCCCCGCGCGTATCGGCGACCAGCACCCTGCCCTGCGGATCGGCGGCCAGCGTGGTGGCACCTTCGCCGGCCCGCAGCGACTGCGCGGCGCGGCCGTCGGCGCCGATAGTGGTCACCGAAGTCTGGCCGCGATCCAGTACCACCGTCGTGTTCCCTTGGGCGGCAAGGGCATCCACGCGCGCAAAGATCTTGTTGCGGTTGGCCACCGTGCCGTCGGGGGCGAGCGCATACACCGCACCGTCCGCGCTGCCCAGCATGAGTCTGCCGTCGGCGCGGCGGGCGATGGCGGTGAACTCCTGACCGCCCGCGACCGTCGTCCGGACGCTCTGGCCGGTAGCCAGGTTCACCGTGAGGTAACCGTCACGTGCCGCCAGATAGACCGTGCCCTGCCCGTCGCCGGTCACGGCGGTGGCGGGCCCCGGCAGGGTGATCGCGCGCGCAGCACCCTGCGCGCCGAGCACAGCGATGCTGGCCGGTGCCGCGGCATTGACGCCGGGAGACAGCACCACCAGTTGTCGGGAGCCGGCGTCGAACAACGCGCTCTGCGGGTGACCCTCCAGGGGCCGCACCACGCCGGCAGGGTTCTGGGCAGGCGGAGAAACGGCCGGTTGCGCGGGTTCGATGGTCGGTGGCCCGGAGTCGAGGGGATTCGATGAACACCCCGAACCGAGCCCAGCCAGAGTGAGCAAACTCACAAATACAACAATCCGCTGATACAAGCGATTTCTCCGCCTCGTCAGCAATCCATATCTCCCAAGTCTAGCGAGCGCATACCAAATTCTAAGGACCGTTATCGCGCTCAATATCGCCATGTTCGACGTGTAAACCGGTGCAGCGGAGGTATTCTCACCGCATGACCGTCACCGCTGACCGGCATACCGCAGACCAGGAGTTTGCTGTTGAGGACATGACTCCTGGCATTTTCGCCAGCGGTTATGGACAAGTCGGAGATGGGCGCACTTTTTCCTTTCACATCGAACACCGCTCACTCGTCGTAGAAATTTACCGGCCGCGTCTGGTGGCTCCGGTTCCGCAGGCGGAAGATGTCGTCGCGCGCGCCGTCCGCAGCATTCGCGACATCGACCTCACCGACGAGCGCAGCTTAACCGCTGCCGTGCGCGACTCGGTGGCCCGCGCGGTGCCCGTCTCGCGCTAGCGCGAACGCGGCCCGGCCGCCGTTCGGGCGCACCAGGTACGGTCGTCGTCGTGTCTGCGGTAGCGCCGATGTCCTGGGGGCAAGTCATCGTGTTGTCCGTGGTGCAGGGTCTGACCGAGTTTCTGCCGGTTTCCTCCTCCGGCCATCTGAACATCGTGTCGCGGATTTTCTTCAGCGGCGACGCCGGCGCGTCCTTCACCGCGGTGAGCCAATTGGGCACCGAGGCCGCAGTTCTGGTCTACTTCGCTCGCGACATCGTGCGCATCCTGCGCGCCTGGTTCAACGGGTTGTTCGTCAAGTCCCAACGCGACGCCGACTACCGGCTCGGCTGGTACGTCATCATCGGCACCATCCCGATCTGCGTGCTCGGGCTGCTGTTCAAAGAGGTCATCCGTTCCGAGGTGCGCAACCTGTGGGTGGTGGCCACCGCGATGGTGGCGTTCTCGGCGGTGATCGCGCTGGCCGAGTACGTCGGTCGCCGCAACCGCGACATCGAGCAGTTGAACTGGCGCGACGCCGTCGTCGTCGGCAGCGCCCAGTGCCTGGCCCTGGTGCCCGGGGTGTCGCGCTCGGGCTCGACGATCAGCGCGGGGCTGTTTCTCGGGCTGGACCGCGAGCTGGCCGCCCGCTTCGGCTTCCTGCTGGCCATCCCCGCGGTGTTCGCCTCGGGGTTTTTCTCGCTGCCAGACGCGTTCAAGCCGGTCACCGAAGGGATGAGCGCCACCGGCCCGCAACTGCTGGTCTCCGTTTTGATCGCGTTCGTCATCGGGCTGGCCGCGGTGTCGTGGTTCCTGCGTTTTCTGGTGCGCCACAACATGTTCTGGTTCGTCGGTTACCGGGTGATCGTCGGCAGCGTGGTGCTCGTCCTGCTGGCGACGGGGACGGTCGCCGCCACATGACCGTCCTGCTGCTGCGTCACGGCCGGTCCACGTCCAACACCGCGGGCGTGCTGGCCGGCCGGTCGGAGGGTGTCGACCTCGACGACAAGGGCCGCGAGCAGGCCACCGGCCTGATCGACCGGATCGGTGACCTGCCGATCCGGGCCGTGGTGACCTCCCCGCTGCTGCGGTGCCGCCGGACCGTCGAGCCGCTGGCGCAGGCGCTGTGCCTCGAGCCGGTGGTCGAAGAACAGCTCGCCGAGGTCGACTACGGCGAGTGGACCGGCCGCAAGCTCAGCGAGCTCGTCAACGAGCCCCTCTGGCGGGTGGTGCAGGCGCACCCCAGCGCCGCGGTGTTTCCCGGCGGTGAAGGCCTGGCGCAGGTGCAGGCGCGCGCGGTCGCGGCCATTCGCGAGCACGATCGCCGGCTGAGCGAGCAGCACGGCGGCGACGCGCTGTGGGTGGCCTGCACCCACGGCGACGTGATCAAGTCACTGATCGCCGATGCCTACGGCATGCACCTGGACAGCTTCCAGCGAGTCAACGCCGACCCAGCATCGGTCAGTGTGATCCGCTACACCCCGCTGCGGCCATTTGTGCTGCACGTCAACCACACCGGATCGCGGCTGTCGGCCGGCCTGCGTGCCGTACCCACGCCCGCACCCGAAGCCAAGGAGCAGCCCTCCGGCGACGCGGTGGTCGGCGGGTCGACCGACTAAGGCCTTCGCCGCGAACGTGCACTCCGGCACGCCGACACGCCGAAGCTTCTGTACAACTGCGCACCTTCGCCGCGCGGTCAACGGAGTACGAGTAGTACGCCGGGGGCGCCTGCACGGTATTTTGGAATTGCCATGGCCCGCGCAATCCACGTATTCCGTACACCCGACCGCTTCGTGGCCGGGACCGTCGGGCAGCCCGGAAACCGCACGTTCTACATCCAGGCGGTGCACGACGCCCGAGTCGTCTCGGTGGTTCTGGAGAAGCAGCAGGTCGCGGTCCTCGCCGAACGTATCGGCGCGCTGCTGCTGGAAGTGAACCGCCGATTCGGCACCCCGGTACCGCCCGAGCCCACCGAGGTGGACGACCTCAGCCCGCTGGTCATGCCCGTCGACGCCGAATTCCGGGTCGGGACAATGGGGCTCGGTTGGGATTCCGAGGCCCAGACCGTGGTCGTGGAACTGCTGGCGGTCACCGACGCGGAGTTCGACGCCTCGGTGGTGCTCGACGACACCGACGAGGGGCCCGACGCGGTGCGCGTATTCCTGACCCCGGAGTCGGCGCGGCAGTTCGCCACCCGGTCCTCCCGTGTCATCTCGGCCGGCCGCCCGCCGTGCCCGTTATGCGAGGAACCGCTGGACCCCGAGGGCCACATCTGCGCACGCACCAACGGCTACCGGCGCGAGGCGCTCTTCGGGTCCAGCGATGACGCCGAGGAATGACCAGCACGAGGCGCTGCGCGACGGCGAGCTGACTGTCCTGGGCCGAATCCGTTCGGCGAGCAACGCCACCTTCTTGTGCGAGGCAGCGCTGGGCTCACAGAGCGTCCACTGTGTCTACAAACCCGTCTCCGGTGAGCAGCCGTTGTGGGACTTCCCCGACGGTACGCTGGCCGGCCGGGAACTCGCGGCGTATCTGGTGTCGCGGCAGCTGGGCTGGAATATTGTGCCGCACACCATCATTCGCGATGGACCGGCGGGCCCGGGCATGCTGCAGCTGTGGGTGCAGCAACCGGGTGACGCCGCCGACTCCGACCCGCGGCCGGGCCCCGACCTGGTCGATCTGTTCCCCACCGGAAAGCCCCAACCCGGCTATCTGCCGGTCCTGCGCGCCTACGACTACGCCGGTGACGAGGTCGTCCTGATGCACGCCGACGACAGCCGGCTGCGCCGGATGGCGGTGTTCGACATCCTCGTCAACAACGCCGACCGCAAGGGTGGCCACATCCTCTACGGCCTGGACGGCAACGTCTACGGGGTCGATCACGGGGTCAGCCTGCACGTCCAGGACAAACTGCGCACCGTGCTGTGGGGGTGGGCCGGCAAGCCGATCGACGACTCCACCATGGAGCCGGTGGCTGATCTGGCCGGTGCCTTGCGCGGCCCGCTGGCCGCCGAGCTCAGGGACCTGATCACCCGCGCGGAAATCGCGGCGCTCAGACGCCGCACCGAGGCGTTGCTCGACGACCCGGTGATGCCCGGACCCAACCGCCATCGCCCCATTCCCTGGCCGGCGTTCTGAGCCGGTGTCGGCCGTCGGCGATACTGGGGCGGTGAACCCGGCCGCGCGTGACCTGACCGATGCCGCGCTGGCCGCCGATCTCGCCGCCGAGGCGGGGGAGTTGCTGCTCGAGGTGCGCGACGAGGTCGGCTTCGACTACCCGTGGGAATTGGGCGACGCCGGCGACCGTCTGGCGAATGCGCTGATCCTGCGCCGACTGCGGGCCGAGCGGCCCGGCGACGCGGTGCTCAGCGAGGAGGCTCACGACGATCTGGTCCGGCTCAAGTCCGACCGGGTGTGGATCGTCGACCCGCTGGACGGCACCCGCGAATTCTCCACCCGCGGGCGTGACGACTGGGCGGTGCACATCGCGCTGTGGCAGCGTCCTGTTGGGGGTTCGACGGCGGGTGCTGCCAACGGCGCACCCCAGATCACCGACGCGGCGGTGTCACTGCCGGCCCGCGGCAACATCGTCTACCGCAGCGACACCGTCACGGACTTGGTGGATCAGGCCGTGCCCGCCGGCACCCCCGGCGTCATCAGGATCGCGGTCAGCGCCACCCGGCCCCCGGCGATCCTCTACCGGATCCGGCAGATCCTGGACATCGAGCTGGTGCGCATCGGCTCGGCGGGCGCGAAAGCCATGGCGATCATCGACGGCGTCGCCGATGCCTACCTGCACGCCGGCGGTCAGTGGGAATGGGACTCGGCCGCGCCGGCCGGGGTCATCCAAGCCGCCGGAATGCACGTGTCGCGCCTGGACGGGTCGCCGATGATGTACAACCAGCTCGACCCGTACCTGCCCGACTTCGTGATGTGCCGCGCCGAGCTGGCGCCGATCCTGCTGGACGCCATCCGCCAGTCCTGGTGGTGACCGGGCACATCGGGTGTGCGCCCACGTGCGCATTCGGCTCAGCGGCCGCGGTACCCGCACAGTCGAAGCAGTGGGCGCACGCCCCGCTGCGCGGGGCGCATCGTCACCGGGCCTAAATCGATTGCCCGGCTCGCCCCCTCGCCGCTTCGCGGCTGGGGGGACCCCCACTGCGCCCCGCTGCGCGGGGCGCATCGTCACCGGGCCTAAAGTCGACGCATGCGGTCGTGGTCTTCTCCGCCGGTCCCGGCGTTGCCCGGACGCGGCCCCGAATTGCGGCTGTACGACACCGCTGACCGGCAGATCCGTCCCGTCACCCCCGGTGACAAGGCCACCATGTACGTCTGCGGCATCACGCCCTATGACGCCACGCATCTCGGCCACGCCGCCACCTACCTGACCTTCGACCTCATCCACCGCGTGTGGCTGGACCTCGGCCATCAGGTGCACTACGTGCAGAACGTCACCGACGTCGACGACCCGCTGTTCGAGCGCGCCGACCGCGACGGAGTCGACTGGCGCGAGCTGGCCGACCGGGAAGTCGCGCTGTTCCGTGAGGACATGACGGCCCTGCGGGTGCTGCCGCCGCAGGAGTACGTCGGGGCCACCGAGGCGATCCCGGAAGTGGTCGAGCTCGTCGAGAAGATGGTCGCCTCCGGGGCGGCGTACGTCGTCGACGGCGAATACCAGGACGTCTATTACCGGGCCGACGCCACCCTGCAGTTCGGCTACGAATCCGGCTACGACCGCGAAACCATGCTGGACCTGTTCGAACAGCGTGGCGGTGATCCACACCGGCCCGGCAAGACCGACGGGCTCGACGCGCTGCTGTGGCGCGTCAACCGGCCCGGCGAGCCCAGTTGGCCGTCCCCTTTCGGACCGGGCCGCCCCGGCTGGCACGTCGAATGCGCCGCCATCGCGCTCAGCCGGATCGGCAGCGAACTCGACATCCAGGGCGGCGGCAGCGACCTGATCTTCCCGCATCACGAGTTCACCGCCGCGCACGCCGAATGTGTCAGTGGCGAACGCAGATTCGCCCGGCACTACGTGCACGCCGGGATGATCGGCTGGGACGGGCACAAGATGTCCAAGAGCCGGGGCAACCTGGTGCTGGTATCGCAGCTGCGCGCCGAGGGCGTCGACCCGTCGGCGGTGCGGCTGGGCCTGCTCGCCGGGCACTACCGCGCCGACCGCTCCTGGAGCCGGCAGGTGCTCGACGAGGCGCACACCCGCCTACACCGCTGGCGTAGCGCGACCTCGCTGCCTGCCGCGCCCGATGCCGCGGACGTCCTGGCCCGGGTCCGCCGCTATCTGGCCGACGACCTCGATACGCCGAAAGCGATTGCGGCACTGGACGGTTGGTCGATAGACGCGTTGGAATACGGTGGTCACGACCAGGCGGCGCCCGCCTTGGTGGCCACCGCGGTTGACGCACTGCTGGGAGTGGGCCTGTAAGCCTGCGGTGGTACCTTTTGCGCCATGACATCGGTGCAGGACAAGGTCGTTTTCATCACCGGCGCCGGGCGCGGTATCGGCGCCGAGGTCGCCCGCAGGCTGCATAACAAGGGCGCCAAGCTCGTCTTGACCGACCTGGGTGAAGCCGAGCTCAAATCGATCGCGGCCGAACTCGGCGGAGACGGCCGGGTGCTGACCGCGGTCGCCGACGTGCGCGACCTCAAGGCCATGCAGGCAGCGGCCGAGCAGGCCGTGCAGAAATTCGGCGGCATCGACGTGGTGGTCGCCAACGCCGGCATCGCCAGCTACGGCTCCGTGCTCACCGTCGATCCCGAGGCGGTCAAGCGGGTGATCGACGTCAACCTGATGGGTGTCTTCTACACCGTGCGCGCGACGCTGCCCTCGGTCATCGACCGTCGCGGCTACGTGCTGATCGTGTCGTCGCTGGCGGCCTACGCGGCCGCGCCGGGGATGGTGCCCTACGACATGTCCAAGGCCGGCGTCGAACATCTGGCCCACGCGCTGCGGCTGGAGGTGGCGCATCTGGGCGTCAGCGTCGGGTCTGCGCACATGTCCTGGATCGACACCGCGCTGGTGCGCGACACCAAGGGCGATCTGCCGGCATTCGACGAGTTGTTGTCCAAGCTGCCGCCGCCACTGAACAGGACCACCTCGGTCAACAAGTGCGCCGCGGCGTTCGTCAAGGGGATCGAGGGCCGCAAGACCCGGGTGTACTGCCCGAATTGGGTGGCGGCGATGCGCTGGCTCAAGCCGGTGCTCTCGACCCGCATCGGGGAGTCCGCGATCCTCAAGACGGCGGCCGAGATCATGCCGAAGATGGACGCCCAGGTTCTCGCGCTCGGCCGCTCCACCAGCGCATACACCCAAGAGCTGGAGAAGTAGCCGCCGGCGTGAAAGTCGTCGTTTGCGGCGCGGGCATCGCCGGGTTGGCCACCGCGGAGCGCATGTCCTCGCTCGGCGCCGAGGTGGTGCTGCTCGAACGGGCCTCCGGTCCCCGCGCCCATGGCTACCTGATCGACTTCTTCGGCGCCGGCTATGACGCGGCCGAGGCGATCGGCGTGTTGCCGGCCATCCGCGACGCCGGTTACAACTTCGACGAAGCCCGCCTGGTCGACGAGCAGGGCCGCCGCCGCGCCACCTTGTCCTACGTCAAGATCGACCGGGCTCTGCGCGGCCGCCTGGTCAGCGTGCTGCGCCCCGACCTGGAAAAGGTGCTGCGCGACAACCTGCCCGACAACGTCGAACTGCGATACGGAGCCGCGGTCACCGGTGTCGATGACCACGGCGACGGTGTCACGGTCACGCTGGACGGCGGGGAAACGCTGCAGGCCGATTTGCTGGTCGGCGCCGATGGAATCCACTCGACCGTGCGCGCCCTGGTGTTCGGCGACGAAGCGCAGTACCTCCGCTACCTCGGATTCCACACCGCCGCCTTCATTTTCCACGCTCCGGCCATCCGCGAGGCGGCCGGCGACGACGTCGCCCTGACCGACACCATCGACCGCCAGATCGGCTTCTACGGTTTGCGCGACGGGAAGGTTGCCGTCTTCGCCGTGCACCGCGCGCCGGATCGGCAACTCCCGGAGGACACCCGGGCGGCGATACGTGCCGCCTACGCGGACATGGGCTGGCTGGTGCCCGAGGCGCTGCAACTCTGCCCACCCACACCGGAGATCTACTACGACGAGGTTGCCCAGGTCGTCATGCCGCGCTGGCACAAGAACCGGGTGGTGCTGATCGGTGACGCCTGCTCGGCGGTGTCGCTGTTGGCGGGCCAGGGCGCCTCCCTGGCCGTCGGTGCCGCGTACGTCCTTGCCGAGCAGCTGCGCCGGACCTCGTCGATAGAGCGGGCGCTGGACTTCTATGAGCAGCTATGGCGACCGGAGGTGGAGGAGAAGCAGCGGGCGGGCCGCGACGCGGCCAACCGATTCCTGCCGTCGTCGCCCTTCGAGTTGTGGAAACGCCGCACCATGTTGCGGCTGGCATGGCTTCGATCGGTCAACCGGCGCATCACCGCGGCGATGGTGGGCCCGCCGTCGCCGGTGGTCGCCATGTTGCGTACCGGCTCGGAGTCCGACGCAGACCGCGAGGCATCCCCGGGTTAGACGGTATGGGGGCTGGGGCCCCACTCACATGTGAACGTGGGTTGCCGACAGGAAATGGGTCCTGGCGGTAGAGCCACAGATGTGGGAGGCCCCAGTGAAGGTTCAGCGTACGAGTGTTGGTCTGGATGTGCACGCGCGATCGGTGGTGGCGTGTGCTTTGGACGGTGATACCGGTGAGGTTTTCGAGCGCAGGTTGACCCTAGATCGCGGTGAGATCCTCGCGTGGTTGGGTGATCTGCCGGGTCCTGTTGCGGTGACGTATGAGGCGGGCCCGACGGGATTCGGGTTGGCTCGGGCGGTGGATGCGGCGGGCATCGCCTGTGTGGTGGCCGCGCCATCGAAGTTGATCCGCCCGGCTGGCGATCGGGTCAAGACCGATGCCTGTGATGCGGCGCATCTGGCTCGGTTGCTGCATCTGGGTCAGATCACCGAAGTGACGATTCCTAGTGTGGAGCAGGAAGCGGCGCGTGATCTGGTGCGGGCCCGCGAGGACTGCCGCGGGGATCTGATGACTGCACGGCACCGGTTGTCGAAACTCTTGCTGCGCCAGGGCATTGTCTATTCCGGCGGAAAGACCTGGATCCGCGAGCATGAGCGGTGGTTGCGTGCCCAGCGGTTCGACAACCCGGCGCTGCAGCTGAGCTATGACACCGCGTTCGAGGCGATGCTGTCCTGCGTGGACCGTCGTAACCGTCTTGACGAGGCGATCGCGGCGATGGCGAGCGACAGTGAGTTCACCGCGGTCGCACGTCGGCTGGGTTGTATCCGCGGGATCGCAACGTTGACCGGATTCGGGTTGGCTGTCGAGATTGGTGACTGGAATCGTCTGACCGGCCGCAGCATCGGGGCGTATCTGGGGCTGGTGCCCTCGGAGTATTCCTCGGGAGCAACACGTGCCCAAGGTGGGGTAACCAAGACCGGCAACGGCCATGCTCGGCGACTGCTGGTAGAGGCGGCCTGGCATCACCGCACCCCGTATCGGCTCAGCGAAACTCTGCGTCGTCGATGGGAGTTGGCGCCAGCCGCGGCTGTGGCTCGTGGCCAAGCCGCTAATCGGCGCTTACACGACCGCTGGCTGAGGTTCGACGAACGTAAGAAAGGCTCGGTGATCGCCAACGTCGCTGTCGCCCGTGAACTGGCCGGCTGGTGCTGGTCTATGGCGGTCCTTCCGGACTGACCACCCCCATATTGCCCAGATGAGCAACGACGATGTCGGCAAGCGTCTTGGAGTTACCCGCGCCGCCACTATGAGCAGTCTTGTTGTCACACCACAGATCACGCTCGACGTTAGACACGCTGGCCAAACTCCGACTCGAAAGTTCCGTCCTGCGGTAACCAACCCGCGCATATCAGACTGACACGCGTCGATACGACACGCTCGATACCTCAGCGCTCACCTGGCTAACGAAGCGGCGGCCATGACGACGGTTGTGGCCGCCGCTTCACCCTGCCCCCTTGACAAAGGGCCCTACATATCAGCGGCCGGCGAGCGCCGCCGACCGCTCCGAGCGCCGCCGACCGCTCCGAGCCGCCGACCGCTCCGAGCGCCGCCGACTGCTCGACCCCCGCCGCGAGCGACCGCAAAATGCCGCCCGCGACGGCGTGTCGTTGGCAAAATGCGGGCGCTCACTCGGGGGGCCCCGCCGCGAGCGCCCGCAAAATGCCGCCCACAACGGCGTGTCGTTGGCAAAACGCGGGCGTTCACTCGGGGCCCTGAGCGAGCGACCGCAAAATGCCGCCACAACGGCGTGTCGTTGGCAAAACGCGGGCGCTCACTCGGGGCCCCTGAGTGAGCGCCCGCACAATGTCGCCCACCACGGCGTGTTGTTGGCAAAACGCGGGCGCTCGCCCGCGGGGTCCGGCAGGCCAAGGCCGCCAAGGGCTAGAGGCCGCGCCCAGGCTTAAAGCCCGAAGCCCGGCCGGCGGCGCCGCAGGTACCGCTCGAACTCAGCGGCCAGCGCGTCGCCGTCGATCTTGCCCAGCGCCTCGTTGACGTCCACCGCGGCGTCGCCGTGCTGCTCCAGAGACTGCACGTACTCGGCCAGCTCCTCGTCGTCGGCGGCCATCTCTGTGATCTCCTGCTCCCACGCCTCGGCCTGGGCCGGCAGGTCGCCGAGGGGCACCTCAACATCGAGCACTTCCTCGACCCGCCGCAACAGCGCCACCGTCGCCTTCGGGTTGGGCGGGTGCGAGACGTAGTGCGGCACCGCGGCCCAGAACGTCACCGCCGGAATTCCGGCGGCCACACACGCGTACTGGAACACCCCGGCAATGCCCGTCGGCCCCTCGTACCGCGTCTCTTCCAGCCCGAACAGGCGCGCCGAGTCGGACGAGTAGGCCGCGCCCGAGACCGGCACCGGCCGGGTGTGCGGCGTGTCGGCCAGCAGCGCCCCGAGAATGACGACGGTGTCGACGTTGAGCTTGTCGATGACGGCCAGCAGCTCGTCGCAGAAGGTGCGCCAGCGCATGTTCGGCTCGACCCCGTGCATCAACACCACGTCGCGGTCGCTGTCCGGCGGTCGGCAGTGCGAGATCCGCATCGCCGGCCACTCCAGCTCGCGGGTCACGCCGTCGACCTGGCGGATCACCGGGCGATTGACCTGGTAGTCGTAATAGGCCTCGTCGTCGATCTCGACAATCGGCAGCGCATCCCAGATCGCCGCCAGGTGGGTCACCGCGTCACTGGCCGCGTCGCCGGCGTCGTTCCAGCCCTCGAAAGCCGCCACCACGACGGTGTTCTGCAGTTGGGGCATGTCGTCGTCACCCGGCCCGCGATCCGGCAAAGTCACCCAGTAAGCCTACGGCGTGATGAAGCGGCACCAATGCGGGCGTGGCCGTGCCGGAACCGTCACATCGTCGACATGGCCGCAGCGGTCGTGCTTTCGCCCACCGGGCGACCGTGGCGGCAATGTCGCCACGTGCTCCAAGGACGTGAAATAGGTTCGGTTGAAATCTCGTTTACCGTGGTAACTACGAGATTGCCGACAAGATTCGCTGGCTGGCGCCCGAGGACGCCGCGTTCGGCGAGCGGGTCGAGTCGATCTGGGCGTCCAGACGTCGGGTGACGACGTAGACTTTTCTGGTCGAGAGGCGTTGCAACGGTTGTCCGGTTCAACCCGGTGGCCGCCACGCTCGGCAGAGTTAAGGACGCCTTCCGCTATGGAAGGAACGTATGTGAGCGCCTCTGACACCGACACCTTCGTGCCGAACATCCGCCCCGACTGCACCGATGAACTGACGGCCGCGCTGAGCCAGCGGATCATGGTGATCGACGGCGCGATGGGCACCGCGATCCAGCGGGACCGGCCCGACGAGGCCGGTTACCGCGGCGAGCGGTTCAAGGACTGGCCGAGCGACCTGGTGGGCAACAACGACCTGCTCAGCCTGACGCAGCCGCACATCATCGAGGGAATCCACCGCGAGTACCTCGAGGCTGGCGCCGACATCCTGGAGACCAACACCTTCAACGCGAACGCTGTCTCACTCGCCGACTACGAAATGCAGGAGCTGGCCTATGAGCTGAACTACGCCGGCGCCGCGCTGGCCCGCAAGGCCGCCGACGAGTTCAGCACTCCGGAGAAGCCGCGCTACGTGGCCGGTGCCCTCGGTCCGACGACGCGGACAGCGTCGATCTCGCCGGACGTCAACGACCCCGGGGCCCGCAACGTCTCCTACGACCAACTGGTCGCCGCCTACCTCGAAGCCGCCAACGGCCTGGTCGACGGTGGCGCCGACATCATCATCATCGAGACGATTTTCGACTCGCTGAACGCGAAGGCCGCCGTGTTCGCCGTCGAGACGTTGTTCGAGGACCGCGGACGCCGCTGGCCGGTGATCATCTCGGGCACCATCACCGACGCGTCCGGGCGGACGTTGTCCGGTCAGGTCACCGAAGCATTCTGGAACGCGATCAGGCACGCGAAGCCGCTCGCGGTGGGTCTCAACTGCGCGCTGGGCGCGCCCGAGATGAGGCCCTATATCGCCGAGGTGGCCCGCATCGCCGACACCTACGTGTCCTGCTATCCGAATGCCGGCCTGCCCAACGCCTTCGGTGAGTACGACGAGTCCCCGGAGCGCCAGGCCTCCTATATCGCCGAGTTCGCCGATGCCGGCCTGGTCAACCTGGTCGGCGGTTGCTGCGGAACGGCGCCGCCGCACATCGCCGAGATCGCGAAGGTCGTCGAGGGCAAGACTCCGCGCGAGCTGCCGGACATCGAGGTGGCCACTCGCCTGTCGGGTCTGGAACCGCTCAACATCACCGACGAGTCCCTGTTCGTGAACATTGGTGAGCGCACCAACATCACCGGTTCCGCCCGGTTCCGCAACCTGATCAAGGCCGAGGACTACGACACCGCGCTGTCGGTTGCGCTGCAGCAGGTCGAGGTCGGTGCGCAGGTCATCGACATCAACATGGACGAAGGCATGATCGACGGCGTCGCCGCGATGGACCGCTTCACCAAGCTGATCGCGGCCGAGCCCGACATCAGCCGCGTCCCGGTGATGATCGACTCCTCCAAGTGGGAGGTCATCGAAGCGGGCCTGAAGAACGTGCAGGGCAAGCCGATCGTCAACTCCATCTCCATGAAGGAGGGCGAGGAGAAGTTCGTCCGCGAGGCACGGCTGTGCCGCAAGTACGGTGCCGCCGTCGTCGTGATGGCCTTCGACGAACAGGGGCAGGCCGACAACCTGGAGCGTCGCAAGGAGATCTGCGGGCGCGCCTACCGGATCCTGACCGAGGAGGTCGGCTTCCCGGCCGAGGACATCATCTTCGACCCGAACTGCTTCGCGCTGGCGACCGGTATCGAGGAGCACGCGACGTACGGGATCGACTTCATCGAGGCCTGCGCCTGGATCAAGGAGAACCTGCCGGGGGTGCACATCTCCGGCGGTATCTCGAACGTGTCCTTCTCCTTCCGCGGCAACAACCCGGTCCGCGAGGCGATCCACGCGGTCTTCCTGTTCCACGCCATCAAGGCCGGCCTGGACATGGGCATCGTCAACGCCGGTGCGTTGGTCCCCTACGACTCCATCGACGTCGAACTGCGGGACCGCATCGAGGACGTCGTGCTCAACCGCCGCGAGGACGCGGCCGAACGGCTCCTGGAGATCGCCGAGCGGTTCAACAGCAAAGAGAAGGCCGAAGATCCGGTTGCGGCCGAGTGGCGCAACCTGCCGGTCCGGGAGCGGATCACGCACGCCCTCGTCAAAGGCATCGACGCGCACGTCGATGAAGACACCGAGGAACTGCGGGCCGAGATCGCCGCGGCCGGTGGTCGCCCGATCGAGGTGATCGAGGGCCCGCTGATGGACGGCATGAACGTCGTCGGTGACCTCTTCGGCTCGGGCAAGATGTTCCTGCCCCAGGTCGTGAAGTCGGCCCGGGTGATGAAGAAGGCCGTGGCGTATCTGCTGCCGTTCATCGAGGCGGAGAAGGAAGAGTCCGGCGTGTCCTCCAAGGAGACGAACGGGACGATCATCATGGCGACCGTCAAGGGCGACGTCCACGACATCGGCAAGAACATCGTCGGGGTCGTGCTGCAGTGCAACAACTACGAGGTGATCGACCTCGGGGTGATGGTGCCAGCCGAGAAAATCCTGGCTGCGGCAGAAGAATACGACGCCGACATCATCGGATTGTCCGGCCTGATCACCCCGTCGCTGGACGAGATGGTGAACTTCGCCGTCGAGATGGAACGCAAGGGGCTGGAGATTCCGCTGCTGATCGGCGGCGCGACCACCTCGCGCGCTCACACCGCCGTGAAGGTGGCGCCTCGTCGCAGCGGTCCGGTGGTCTGGGTCAAGGACGCGTCCCGTTCGGTGCCGGTCGCTGCCGCGCTGCTCGACGACAGGCAGCGGCCCGGCCTGCTGGAGGCCACCGCCGCCGACTACGCAGCCCTGCGCGAGCGTCACGCCCAGAAGAACGAGCGGCCGATGATGACGCTGGAAAAGGCCCGCGCGAACCGGACGCCGATCGAGTGGGACGGCTACACCCCACCGGTCCCGGCCCAGGGCCTCGGCGTACGCGAATTTCTCGACTACGACATCGCGGAGTTGCGCGAGTACATCGACTGGCAGCCGTTCTTCAACGCCTGGGAGATGAAGGGCCGTTTCCCCGACATCCTCAACAACCCGGCCTCGGGCGAAGCTGCCCGCAAGCTGTACGACGATGCCCAGCAGATGCTGGACACCGTGATCAAGGAGAAGTGGCTGACCGCCAACGGGGTGATCGGGTTCTTCCCTGCGAACGCGGTCGGTGACGACATCGAGGTCTACACCGACGACACCCGCACCGAGGTGCTGACCACGTTGCACAACCTGCGCCAGCAGGGTGAGCACCGGGAGGGCATCCCGAACCGGTCGCTGGGCGACTTCATCGCACCGAAAGACACCGGCCTGGCCGACTACGTCGGCGCCTTCGCCGTCACCTCGGGCCTCGGCAGCCAGGAGAAGATCGCGGAGTTCAAGGCGGCCATCGACGACTACAGCGCGATCCTGCTGGAGTCGATCGCCGACCGGCTGGCGGAGGCCTTTGCGGAACGGATGCACCAACGGGTTCGCAAGGAGTTCTGGGGATTCCAGCCTGACGAGCAGTTGGACAACGAGGAACTCATCGGCGAGAAGTACCGGGGCATCCGCCCGGCCCCCGGCTACCCGGCCTGCCCGGAGCACACCGAGAAGGCGACGCTCTGGAAGTTGATGGACGTCCAGGAACGGACCGGCATCGAGTTGACCGAGTCAATGGCGATGTGGCCCGGTGCCGCCGTCAGCGGCTGGTACTTCTCGCACCCGCAGTCGCAGTACTTCGTGGTCGGCCGGATCGCCCAGGACCAGGTCGCCGATTACGCGAAGCGCAAGGGTTGGACGATGCAGGAAGCCGAACGCTGGCTCGCCCCCAATCTCGGGTACAACCCGGAGGACTGACTCTCCGGGGCCGGGCGCGCCGGCGTCTACGCTGGTGGCCATGCGCGCTGATCCGGCGCCGATGACGGTGTCGAGCTTCGTGCACACCTGGCATGCCGACCCGCTGGCCGCGGTAGCAATCGTGTTGGTGCTCAGCGCATTCGCGTGGTGCTGCCGACGCGCCCGCGACCGTGAACGACCGGTGGAACGGGCGCGGCTGTGGTGTATGGCCATCGGCACGATGCTCTGGCTGTTGAGCACGATGAGTGCCATCGGCAGCTACGCGCAGATCTTGTTCTGGGTACGTGCGCTGCAGGTAGTGACGTTGCTCTATGTGGTCCCGTTGTTCCTGGCGCTGTCCAGACCGGTCACAGTTGTGCAGGATGCGCTGGGCCCTGAAGGCCGTCGACGTGTCGACCGTCTGCTGAACGCTCCACTCACTCGGATACTCGCCCATCCGGCGACCACATCACTGGCCATGCTGGGCACACCGTGGCTGTTGTACCTCACACCGTGGTACACCGCCGGCCTGGAACACGAGTGGATCGCCGCAGTCACCCGTATTGCTCTGGTGTGCATAGGTTTTGGCTATTTTTATGCCCGACTGCAGGCAGACCCGGTGCCGCGTCGGTACCCCCAGCTGTTATCCCTGTTGATCACCGTCGGCGAGGCGATCGGCGATGGAATTCTCGGGCTGGTCATATGGCAGGGACCCCTGATCGCGCCGACGTACTATGCGGCGTTACACCGCACCTGGGGTCCCGATCTGCGGCTGGATCAGACGATCGGCGCCGGGGTTCTGTGGGTCCTTGGCGACGTGGTCGGGGTGCCGTTCGTCCTGTTGTTGATGCGCGCGCTGTCCCGTGACGAGAAGTCACACGCGATGCTGGTCGACGCCGAACTGGACAAGTCCGAAGCACCCGCGGGGGACAGCGCCCCGGCATCGGGTTTGTGGTGGGAGAACGACCCCGAACTGAGCCGGCGCTTCCGCCGGGAGAAGTAGACGGACCAAAACCGCCGTGACGTCGCTGTCGGCCATCTGAAACAATCGCTGGTCGTGAAGACCTTCGAGGAGCTGTTCGCCCAGCTCGGTGAACGTGCCCGCACCCGACCGGCCGGCAGTAATACCGTCGCCGCGTTGGACGCGGGTGTGCACACGCTGGGCAAGAAGATCCTGGAAGAGGCCGGCGAGGTCTGGTTGGCCGCCGAGCACGAACCCGACGACGCACTGGCCGAGGAGATCAGCCAGCTGCTGTATTGGACGCAGGTGCTCATGATCTCGCGCGGGCTGTGTCTCGACGACGTCTACCGGAAGCTGTGAGCATGTTACGAATCGCGGTGCCCAACAAGGGGGCGCTGTCCGAACCGGCCAGCGAGATCCTCTCCGAGGCCGGTTACCGCCGCCGCACCGATCCCAAAGACCTCACCGTCATCGACCCGCTCAACAACGTCGAGTTCTTCTTCCTTCGCCCCAAGGACATCGCCATCTATGTCGGATCCGGAGAGCTCGACTTCGGGATCACCGGGCGAGATCTGGCGCTGGATTCCGATGCACCGGTGCGCGAGCGGCTGGCTCTGGGCTTCGGGTCCTCCAAATTCCGTTATGCCGGACCGGCCGGACGGGAATGGACGGTGCGCGATCTGGCCGGCAAACGGATCGCCACCGCTTATCCCAACTTGGTGCGAAAAGATTTGGCCGCCAACGGAATTGATGCCACGGTGATCAGACTCGACGGCGCGGTGGAAATCTCGGTGCAACTCGGCGTCGCCGACGCCATCGCCGATGTCGTCGGTTCGGGCCGCACCCTGAGCCTGCACAACCTGGTGGCCTTCGGTGAGCCGCTGTGTGATTCGGAGGCGGTGTTGATCGAACGCGCGCAGGAGCAATCCAGCGCGGCCCGTGATCAACTGGTGGCGCGGGTTCAGGGCGTCGTGTTCGGCCAGCAGTACCTGATGCTCGACTACGACTGCCCGCGTTCGGCCCTGGACCAGGCCACCTCGATCACGCCCGGACTCGAGTCGCCGACCATCGCGCCGCTCGCCGATCCGGACTGGGTCGCCGTGCGCGCGCTGGTGCCGCGCCGCGGCGTCAACGGCATCATGGACGAGCTCGCCGCCATCGGGGCCAAGGCGATCCTGGCATCCGACATCAGGTTCTGCCGTTTCTGAACCTGTGCCTTGGCCGCAGCTGTGTTAGCGTCCCGCTGGGACGGCCGCGCGCAAGCTTTCCCGTAATCGTCGCCAGGCTGTACGTCTGTCCCAGGAGGGATCGCTGTGACGCAGGTTCTCGTTCTTCTTCTCGCTCTGTTGATCGGTGTCGTCGCGGGGCTGCGGTCGTTGACCGCGCCCGCGGCGGTCTCCTGGGCGGTCTTTCTCAGCTGGCTCAACTTGCACGGGACATGGGCGTCCTGGGTGGGAAACCTGGTGACGGTGGTGATCCTGAGCCTGCTTGCGGTCGCCGAACTGGTGAACGACAAGCTGCCCAAGACACCGCCGCGCACCGCCCCGCCGGTCTTCGCGGTCCGCCTCATCATGGGCGGGTTCGCCGCAGCGGTCATCGGCACCGCCTGGGGACATAAATGGGCTGCGCTGGGCGCCGGCATCGTCGGCGCGGTACTGGGCACGATCGGCGGGTTCCAGGCCCGCCGTGCGCTGGTCGCCAAGAACGGCGGTCACGACCTGCCGATCGCGCTGCTGGAAGACGCCGTCGCCGTGCTGGGCGCGTTTGCCATCGTCGCCGCGGCAGCCGCACTGTGACGGAACCACTCCGATTCGACGCCATCGTCGTCGGGGCCGGCCAGGCCGGACCGCCGCTTGCGGGCCGCCTGAGCGCGGCCGGGCAACGGGTAGCGGTCATCGAGCGCCAACACGTCGGCGGAACCTGCGTCAACTATGGGTGCATCCCGACCAAGACCCTGGTGGCCAGTGCGCACGCCGCGCACCTGGCGCGTCGGGGCGCCGAGTATGGCGTCGGGACCGGACCGGTCACCGTCGACATGGCGAAAGTCAAGGCCCGCAAAGACGACATCATGCTCAAGGACCGCCACGGCGTCGAAAAGTGGTTGGACGGCATGGACGGCACCACGTTCTTCCGCGGGCACGCCCGCTTCGAGGACCCGCACACCATCAGGGTCGGTGACCAGCTTCTGCACGGTGACCGGATCTTCCTCAACGTCGGTGGACGAGCGGTGATACCGAACATCCCCGGCCTCGCGGATGTCGACTACCTGACCAATGTGACCATCATGGATCTCGACACGGTGCCCGAGCATCTCGTCATCGTGGGCGGAAGCTACATCGCGCTGGAGTTCGCGCAGATGTACCGCCGGTTCGGTGCGCGCGTCACCGTCGTCGAGCGGGGACCTCGGCTCGCCTCACGTGAGGACGAAGACGTCTCGGCCACCATCCGGGAGATCTTGGAAGACGAGGGCATCGACGTGGTCACCGGCGCCGACGATGTGCGAGTCACCAAGGTGGACAATGGTTTTGAGCTCACGCCCGGTTCCGGAGCCGATCCCGTCGCGGGCAGCCACCTGTTGCTGGCGGTCGGGCGTCAGCCCAACACCGACGACCTGGGTCTGGACGCGGCCGGTGTGCAGACCGACGCCCGGGGCTACGTCGTGGTCGACGATCAGCTCAAGACCACTGTCGACCACATCTGGGCGATGGGCGACTGCAACGGCAAAGGCGCCTTCACCCACACCTCCTATAACGATTTCGAGATCGTCGCGGCCAACCTGCTCGATGACGATCCGCGCCGGGTCAGCGACCGCATCACCACCTATGCGCTCTACATCGACCCGCCGCTGGGGCGGGCCGGGATGACGGTCGAGCAAGCCCGCGCCGCAGGCCGCAAGGTGCTGGTGGGCAAGCGGCCGATGACCCGCGTCGGGCGAGCGGTCGAAAAGGGTGAGACACAAGGGTTCATGAAGGTCGTCGTCGACGCGGAGACCGATGAGATCCTGGGTGCCGCCATTTTCGGTGTGGGCGGCGACGAGGCCGTGCACTGCGTTCTGGACGTGATGTCGGCCAAGGCGCCCTACACGACGCTGTCGCGCACCATGCACATTCATCCGACAGTCAGCGAGCTGATTCCCACCGTGCTGCAGGAGATGTCACCACTGGACTGATCTCCATCGCTTGATGGACATCGCCTCGCGGAAACGAAGGACTTTGCGGGGCAATCGAATTAGAATCGAATTAGAAACGCGCCAGAGGTTTCGGCTGCCCCGCGCGTGGAATCACTCTTTGTGACACCAGCAAACGTTAACGGCGAGTTGCCGCAAGGAGATGTTCGATGAGTGAACCAAATCCGGCCAATCAAGCACGAAAGGGCTTGGTGGACTCGGTAAAAGGCAAGGCGAAAGAAGTGGTCGGCGCGATCACGAACAACGATTCGCTGACCGCCGAGGGTCAACTCGAGCAGACCCAGGCAAAGGAACGCAAGGAAGCCAACACCGTTGCGGCGGTCGCCGACGCCGAGGCCGAACAGGCTCGCATTCAGGAGGCCGACGCGAAAACCAAGGCCGCACAGGAGCGCATCGAAGCGAATGTGCAGACCGCATCGGCCAAGAACACCATCGCGGCGCAAGAGGCCGAACAGAAGCGGGCCGCCGATCAGGCTGCCCGGCAGTCTGCCGCCACCCAGCAGACGCAGGCGGAAGTGGATGCCCAGCGCGCAGCCCAGCACGCGAAAGCCGAAGAGCGCGAAGAGATCCGGGACGCAGCCGAAGACGTCGTCGACGCGGCCGCCGAGCATCGCAGCGACGTGCAGGTGGCGGCCAACGACCAGTCCGAGGCGGAACGCCTCAGGCGCCATGCCGAGAACGTCTCAGACAACGTCTAGGAGTGGATGAAACCATGACGATTTCAAACGTGCCGTTCGCGGTACTGCGGTTCCAGTACCAGCTCGCGCGCTATCCGCTGCAATTCGTCGAGGACCGGTTCGTCAATCGGATCCGAAGTGAGGCGCCCGCGCGCCTCTTCTATGAGCGCGCGCTGGGGATGCTCGACAGCACCGTCGGCAACGCGCTGCGCGACCCGGAACTGGTCCGGCGCGGCGCCGCGCTCGTGGAGCGCACCGACACGCTGGGGCGGGCCGCGGCCCTCGACGCGCGGGCAACCACTCGCAAGCAGCAGGCGGACGCCAAACTCGACGAAGCCCGCCAGCAAGCGGTCGAGGATCAGAAAGAAGCGCGCGCCGCTACCGCGCAGCAGATCGACGAGGCCCGCAGCGCCGCCGAGGAGCGCAAGCGCGAAGCAACGCAGTCGGCTCGTCAACGCAGTGAGTCGGCCAAGAAGCGCGTTGAATCGGTCGCCGACAACCGCAAGCAGGCCGCGGAGTCGGCCAGGGATCGGGTGGCGGAGCGAACTAAAGCCGTGGAGAAGGTCGCCTCGCGGGCAGCCGAAAACAAGCTGGCGGACGCGAGCGAAAAGCGCAGCGAGGCCGCCGCCAAGCGCAGCCAGGCGAATCGAGTCGAGGACCTGGCGGACGCCGAGAAGAAGAAGCGACAGGCCGAGCGCTCGAACGGGTCTTCCTGAGCGGAAACCCCGGCTCAGGCCGCCGGCTCGGTCGGCCGCGGAATGGGCTGGCGCGCGTACTGAGGCCAGCCCGGGTAGGGCGGGGGAGTCCCGCCGAAAGCGGGGCAGTGCGCCTGGTGCGGGCACCAGTCGCACATCCGCGACGGGCTGGGGCGGAAATCACCGGTCTGGCCGGCGGTTTCAATCGCGCGCCAGATCGCCTTCAGCGTCTTCTCGAACCGCAGCAGCTCGTCATGGTCCGGCGCATAGTCGAGCATCTGGCCGTCGGCCAGATAAATGAGTCGCAGCCGGGCGGGAAGCACGTCGCGGGAACGCAGTAGCGCCACCGCGTAGAACTTCATCTGGAACATCGCCTTGAACTCAGCCCTGGAATCGAACCCAGCCCGCGCGGCCGGCGGCGCCTTGCCGGTTTTGTAGTCCACCACGCGCAGTTCGCCGGTGACCGCGACGTCGATCCGGTCGATGTAGCCACGCAGCAGCGTCCCGTCGGCGAGTTCCACCTCCACCCGCTGCTCACAACATTGCGGGTCGAACCGCGTCGGGTCTTCCAACCGGTAGTACCCCGACAGCAGGGCACGTGCTTCGCTCAGCAACTCGGTGCGCAGGTCGGGAGGCACGTCCTCGGCCAGACCCGGCTCGGCGGCCACGACCCGGTCCCACGCGCCGTCCAGCAGCGCATAGGCGGCGTCCGGGCCGCGCTCAGGCGCGGGCAGCCCGTACAGCTGCTCGAGGGCGGCATGCACCACCGAGCCGCGCAACTGTGCCGTGGAGGGCGCCTCCGGCAACCGGTCGATGGCCCGGAACCGGTACAGCAGCGGGCACTGCTTGAAGTCGGCGGCCCGCGATGGTGACAGCGCCGGCCTGGGGCGCGTCTCCGGCTGGTCCGTCATATTCGCAGCCTAGGACGGGGCTACGACAAATCACGGTCAACCCCGACCACCAGCTTCGGCGCGTCGGCTGGCACGCTGTACGCCGTGTCAGCAACCGGTCCGTTCACCGTCGGCGAGCGCGTCCAGCTCACCGACGCCAAGGGCCGTCACTACACGATCACCCTGACGCCGGGCGCCGAGTTCCACACCCACCGCGGCCGGATCGCGCACGACGCCCTGATCGGGCTCGAGCAGGGCAGCGTCGTCAAATCCAGCAACGGCGCGTATTTCCTGGTGCTGCGGCCGCTGCTGGTCGACTACGTCATGTCGATGCCCCGCGGACCGCAGGTGATCTACCCCAAGGACGCCGCGCAGATCATCCATGAGGGCGACATCTTCCCCGGTGCCCGGGTGTTGGAGGCCGGTGCCGGGTCCGGTGCGCTGACCCTGTCGCTGCTGCGGGCGGTGGGACCGCAGGGTCGGGTGGTCTCGTACGAAGCGCGCGCGGATCACGCCGAGCACGCGCGCCGCAACGTCTCGAATTTCTACGGCCAGGCGCCGGAGAACTGGCAGCTGATCATCGGCGACGTCGCCGATTCGGATTTGCCCGACGACTCCTTCGACCGGGCGGTGCTGGACATGCTGGCGCCGTGGGAGGTGCTGGACTCGGTGTCGCGGCTGGTGGTCGCCGGTGGCGTGTTGCTGATCTACGTCGCGACCGTCACCCAGCTTTCGAAGGTGGTCGAAGCGGTACGGGCCCAGCAGTGCTGGACCGAGCCGCGGTCGTGGGAGACGATGCAGCGCGGCTGGAACGTCGTCGGCCTGGCGGTGCGGCCTCAGCACACGATGCGCGGGCACACCGCATTTCTGGTAGCCACCCGCCGGCTGGCTCCGGGGGCGGTCGCCCCGGCGCCGCTGGGCCGCAAGCGCGAAGGTAGGGACGGCTAGCTGTACTGACCTGAGAGGTTAGGTACGCGGCTGGCGGGTGGTTGACCCTTGAGTGCTGTGTGGCCGCGGTGGTGATTGTAGGTGTGTAGCCATCGCGGGAACTCAGCGCAGCGGTCTGCATCGCTGCGGTAGAGCCGGGCGTAGGCCCATTCGTCGGCGAGGGTGCGGTGGAATCGCTCGACCTTGCCGTTGGTCTGGGGGCGGTAGGGGCGAGTGCGTCGGTGTTTTATGTCGCCCAGGGCCTCACGGAATGCGTGCGATCGATAGCAGGCTCCGTTGTCGGTCAACACGTTTCGGACTGTGACGCCGCAGTGGTTGAACCAGGCATTAGCCCTTAACCAAAACTCCGCGGCGGTCTCTTTGCGCTCGTCGGTCAGCAGTTCGGAGTAGGCCAGGCGCGAATACGCATCGATGGCAGTGTGCAGAAAGTGATATCCACGCACCGGATGGCCTGGCGCGCGAAACAGTCCTGAGCTCTTGTCGGCCTGGGAGTTGTGTCTACCGCGGCTACGCCCGAGTGCACGCCATCCACCGCCGGCAGGGATCTTGCCGAGTTTCTTGACATCGACGTGGACCAAGTCGCCGCAGCCCTGGGCTTCCATTCGTCGAACTACCCGTCCGGTCGCACGGTCGAGCCAGCGGAGTTTGGCCACGCCGTAGCGGCGGAGCACGCGATGAACCGTGGACACGTTGAGCCCGAGCAAATAGGCGATACGCGCTGGTCCCCAACGACGGATGACCCGCACCTTGATGATGCGCCGCTCAGTGCGCGTGGGCGTCCGATTAGGGCTGCGATGCGGGCGTGAACTGCGATCGCACATACCGGCGAGACCAAGTTCGCGGTAGCGGCCAGCCCAGCGCGCTGCAGTGTTCACCGACACCTGGAAGCGTTCGGCAGCGCGTCGCAACGGCCAACCGTCATCGACGATGCAACGGGCCAGCCGCAGACGACCGGTTTCGGACAAGGGGGCATTACGGTGGACCACGAAGACCTCCGGAGTGAGTAGTGCGTTCCTAAGCAGCTCGCACTTCACCCGGAGGTCTTCGTTAAGTCACCACGCCACGCCGTACCTAACCTCCGTGGTCAGTACAGCTAGCGCGCGCTCAAGCTAGTCGTCGCTGCGGTTCAATCCCCGCCGGACTGAGAGCAACTCGAACTCCGGATGCCCGGCGACCAGTCTCTCCGCCGCATCGAGCACATCGACGGCGTGGGCCCGGTCGCGGGACACCATGGCCACACCGATGCCGGCCCGCCGGTGCAGATCGTGCGAATCGGTCTCGGCCGCCGACACGCTGAACTTGCGCTGCAATTCGGCGACGACCGGCCGGATCACCGACCGCTTCTGCTTGAGGGAGTGCACGTCGCCCAGCAGCACGTCGAATTCGAGCCAACCGATCCACATCTGCTCAGGGCGTCGGCGACGGGGAAACCGGCGGTCCAGCCGCCGGGCTGGGGGACGGAGCGGGGCTCGCCGGCGGGGCCGGTGGGGCCGGTGGAGCCGGTGACGGCGCCGTTGTCGAACTCCGGGAGTTCTGCAGAGCCAGCAGCATCTCCGCGGTCTTGCGGGACAGCTGCCAACCTGCCAGGTACGGCGTGAACTCCATCGGGAACGTGAATTCCCGCCGGTCAGGGTTGGCGGTCGTGACGACGACTGTGGCCATCACGCAACCGGGGTCCGTGGCCGACCACGCAATGTTGTTGGCGGCGAACGTCATCGGCAGGTAACCGCCGTCGCGCGCGGCGTTGGTGAACCGGTCCAGCGCCGCGGCCGTGTCCGGCGTCGAGCCCTGGACAAGGGCCAGTTTGTCGCCGCTCGGCATGGCGGGATCGGCGAGATGATTCAGCACATCGGTAAGCGCCTCGGGCGGAGGCAGGGGAGCGGTCGGCGGAGTGACGGCGGTGATCGAGGTGGGCGGCGGTCCCGGCGTCTGCGCCGAGTCCAGCTGTCGCGCCGTGTTGTGCGTACAACCCGTGGCCAGGAGCACCACCGCCGTGGCGGCGGTGCCCAGTGTTACGCAGACGTTGCCGGACATGCGGGGCACGCTCAGCTACGGGCTGCCGAGCCGATTGCGTTGCAAGTCACATCGGGGTCCGCGGTAGGGGTGTGGGTGGCGATCAGAACGCCTGTGGCTAGGGATTTCACGGTCACAGAAGTCCTACCTTTCGAAGCGTGGGTTTGATCGGGTCGTTCGTAGGATCGGAGAACCCCACGAACTGCGGGTATGGCTGTCATTGGGGTGCGGTGTGGACCGCTCAAAGGACTTGGCCGCCCGCAGTTTGGCAACGGCTCGACTGCTGATTGGGATACGCGATGTGATCGCTGCTGTAGGACTACGCCGGGACGTCGTTGCCAGGGACCGCAAAGAGTGACGGCTATGAGTGTGGAGGTGGCGTTGACCGAAAAGGTCTGGGCAGGAATCGATGTGGGAAAAGAACACCATCACTGCGTGGTGATCAACAGCGAAGGGCAACGGCTGCTGTCGCGGCGAGTGTTCAACAACGAGCCTGAACTGGCGAGTCTGCTCGACGAGGTGATCGAGCTGGCCGGCGGCCAAGTGTTGTGGGCGATCGACCTCAACCATGGAGCGGCGGCACTGCTGATCGGCTTGCTCGTTGCTCGCGAGCAGCCGCTGGCATATCTGACCGGGCTGGCAATTCACCGAGCGTCGGCCAGCTACCGCAGCGAGGGCAAAACCGATGCCCGTGACGCGTTCGTCATCGCTGATCAGGCCCGCCTTCGCCGGGATATCAGTTTGCTGCGGCCCGGCGATGAGATCGCCGTGGATTTGCGTATCCTGACCACCCGCCGCGTGGATGTGGTCTTTGATCGCACCCGCCAGATCAACCGCCTGCGCGCGCAACTGCTCGAGATATCCCCTGCATTGGAGCGGGCGTTGACCTTGACCAACAAAGGTCCGCTGGTGCTGTTGACCGCCTACCAAACCCCGGCGGCGATCCGCCGCGCGGGAGTTGCGCGCCTGGACGCGTGGCTGCGCAAACAGGGCGCGCGTAACGCCACCGCGCTGGCCCAGACCGCGGTGGAGGCCGCCCGCTCCCAGTCGGTGGTGTTGCCCGGAGAGCGTTTGGCAGCCCAGATGGTCGCCCGGCTGGCCAAGGGGGTGATCGCCCTCGGTGACGAAATCGCCGAACTCGACGAGCTCATCGAGGCCCGATTTCGCGACCATCGACACGCCGAAGTAATCATCAGCCTGCCAGGCATCGGACCCCGGCTGGGTGCGGAATTCCTCGCCGCCACCGGCGGAGACATGACCGCGTTCACCGGTGCTGATCAACTCGCCGGGTTCGCCGGGCTGGCACCACAACCCCGCGATTCCGGCCGCATCCATGGAAATCTGCGCCGCCCCAAGCGCTATCACCGCGGACTGCTGCGGTCGATGTACCTCTCGGCGCAAATCTCGATCACCACCAGCCCCGCCTCGCGCACCTTTTATCAGCGCAAAAGAGCCGAGGGCAAATCGCACAAGCAAGCCGTACTCGCATTGGCAAGGCGCCGTATCAGCGTCCTGTGGGCCATGCTCCGCGACCACACCACCTACCACGACTTACCCCCCATCCCCATCACGACGGCGGCTTGACAACACGATTGGGAAGTCCTTTCGCTCGGCCCGAATAGAAGGCGAGATTACCAGCGTGACCCAACTTGTAACTTTCAAACGGCATTTGACTGCCCACATCAATCGTGGTTGACCGGTAGCGTTGGGGGTATCCGCCACACCTATTCCTGGTGCGGGAAAGGAGCGCAACATGGGTGACTCAGAGCGTTCTGAAGCATTCAAGACCCCTCGCGATATCCCCCTGTCCAGCGACGATGCTGCCGAACTCGAACAGCTCCGGCGTGAGGCCGCGGCCCTGCGCGAGCAACTCGACAACGCGGTCGGCCACCAGAGCCCGGCCCGTTCCGCGCGCGACGTGCATCAGCTCGAAGCCCGAATCGACTCGCTCGCGGCCCGCAATTCCAAATTAATGGAAACTCTTAAAGAGGCCCGCCAACAGCTATTGGCGCTTCGGGAGGAAGTCGACCGGCTGGGTCAACCGCCGAGTGGCTACGGCGTGCTGCTGGGAGCTCACGACGACGAGACCGTCGACGTGTTTACCTCGGGCCGCAAGATGCGGCTGACGTGCTCGCCGAACATCGACACCTCCGTCCTGAAAAAGGGCCAGACGGTCCGGCTCAATGAGGCGCTGACGGTCGTCGAGGCTGGGACCTACGAGTCGGTCGGCGAGATCTCGACGTTGCGCGAGGTGCTGGGCGACGGACACCGTGCCCTCGTGGTCGGCCACGCCGACGAGGAGCGCATCGTGTGGCTGGCCGAGCCGTTGGTCGCCGAGGACCTGCCCGAAGGCCACCCCGACGCGCTCAACGACGACACCCGTCCGCGCCGGCTGCGCCCGGGCGACTCGCTGCTGGTCGACACCAAAGCCGGATACGCCTTCGAGCGCATCCCGAAGGCCGAGGTGGAAGACCTGGTGCTGGAAGAGGTTCCCGACGTCAGCTACGAGGACATCGGTGGCCTGACGCGGCAGATCGAGCAGATCCGCGACGCCGTCGAACTGCCGTTCCTGCACAAGGAGCTCTACCGCGAGTACGCGCTGCGTCCGCCCAAAGGCGTGCTGCTCTACGGCCCGCCCGGTTGCGGTAAGACGCTGATCGCCAAGGCCGTCGCCAACTCACTGGCCAAGAAAATGGCCGACCTGCGTGGCGACGACGCCCGCGAGGCGAAGTCGTACTTCCTCAACATCAAGGGCCCCGAGCTGCTTAACAAGTTCGTCGGTGAGACCGAGCGGCACATTCGGTTGATCTTCCAGCGGGCTCGCGAGAAGGCGTCCGAGGGCACCCCGGTGATCGTGTTCTTCGACGAGATGGACTCGATCTTCCGCACCCGCGGTACCGGTGTCTCGTCCGACGTCGAGACCACCGTGGTGCCGCAGTTGCTCTCCGAGATCGACGGCGTCGAAGGCCTGGAGAACGTCATCGTGATCGGCGCCTCCAACCGCGAGGACATGATCGACCCGGCCATCCTGCGGCCCGGCCGCCTGGACGTGAAGATCAAGATCGAGCGGCCGGACGCCGAAGCCGCGCAGGACATCTTCTCGAAGTACCTGGTCGAGACGCTTCCGGTGCACGCCGACGACCTCGCCGAGTTCAACGGCGACCGTGGTGTCTGCATCAGGGCGATGATCGAGAAGGTCGTCGAGCGGATGTATGCCGAGATCGACGACAACCGGTTCCTGGAGGTCACCTACGCCAACGGTGACAAGGAAGTCATGTACTTCAAGGACTTCAACTCCGGGGCGATGATCCAGAACGTGGTCGACCGCGCGAAGAAGAACGCGATCAAGTCGGTGTTGGAGACGGGCCAGCCGGGTCTGCGCATCCAGCACCTGCTCGACTCGATCGTCGACGAGTTCGCCGAGAACGAGGACCTGCCCAACACCACCAACCCCGATGACTGGGCGCGGATCTCGGGCAAGAAGGGCGAGCGGATCGTGTACATCCGCACGCTGGTCACCGGCAAGTCGTCGAGCGCGTCGCGGGCCATCGACACCGAGTCGAACCTGGGTCAGTACCTGTAGATAACAGCAGACACGTGTCGGCGCGACCGATTAAAGTCGCGCGGGTGCGCTTGCGCTTTGGTCCCGGTGATGAGGACGCCTACGCTGGCGCCCGCAAGGTGTTGCTTCAGGAACTCGACGGGTGGTTGGACCTCCCTGAGATCGAGCGGTCCGGAACGGTCGCGAATGTCGGGTTCGTGCTCGATTGGCGCTACCACGACTCCAACGGAGTGTTGGACGACTTCGCACCGAGCGATATCGCCGAGCTGATGTTGCAGTGGTGTCCGCCGCGGCTGACGGGGCGGCCCGAGATCGTCCCCTTTGTATGCGACGCCGTCCGGATCTACCTCGACTTCATGGCGGCCACCGGACGTCTGGTCGGCGGACGCAAGCGCGCCACCCGATTGATCGAGCTGGTCGGCGATCTGACGCCAGCATTGCTGGCGGAGGTGCAGGGCTCTTCGAGCGTCGGGGACGACCCCGAACAACAACAACACACCTACGAGTTGCCGTTCGTATACCTACCACCACCGGCAACCGAGGTGGAGGTTGCCGCAGCCGGCGCACCATTGCTGGCGAAGTTCAAGGCGCTGTGCGCTTATCTGGGTAGCGACGGCAAGCAACTCACCGAGAACGGGAACTTGAAGCTGGCGGATGGTCGGGCGTTGGTGGACCTGCTGGAGACCGGCGACGAGATGGACATGCAACTCGGCGACACGACGATCAGTGCGAAATCCACGAGGTCGTTGCGCCGGCTCAGTTTCATCGTCTTCTTTGCCCGGGAAGCGGGTGCGGTCCGGGTGCGTCAGGGTCGCCTGGTACCAGTGAAGGCATGGGCGTCGCGCCGACCGGTCCAACAGGCCGAGGCGCTTTTCGCGGCACTCGTTGAGCGGGGCCCGCTAGAGGTCGAATTCTCTGGTCCCTCGCTGTACTCGCTTGACCTCCGCGAACTGCTCGACGATGGAATCGTGCACTGGCTGGCGCCTCTGCTCGCACCGGGTGCCGCCGAGCGGTTCGACGCCGTCGTCGAATGGGCGGAATCGGCGGCGACCACGAAACATGAACTGCTCGATCCCGACGATGAATGGAACTGCGAGTCCATCGAGGAGGACATGAGCCGCATCTTCGAGGTGCTTGAGGATGCAGGTGTGGTGCGTTGGATCGATCGGCAGGAAGTGCCTGAGCCGTTCGGCCCTACTTTCTGGAACGGCGGCACGGTCGCGCTCACGGCGTTCGGCCGCCATGTCCTGCCGGACTATCTGGGTGCGGCGGGATACGTGCTGCGGCGCGCCGAAGATGTGGTCCATGCGGACGCCGCCGCGTTGATCGAGACGCTGTTTTCAGCCAGCGACACGGACCGGGAGACGTTGATCGCGGCTTGGCAGGCGGAGCGGCCGACCGCGGAGCGGGTGCAGATGCTCACCGAAGCTATCGTCGCGGCTTCCGACGGAGCGAGTCGCGGAATGGCGCTCTCGGTGCTGGAGCACTTCGACATCGACGTGACCGAGCCGTTCGTCCGTCAACTGCTGGACACACCGGTCGCCGGCCACGCGGCACTGTGGCTGATGTCGCAGGGGCGGGCCGATGCGGAGACGCTTGGCAGCTTCATCGACGTGGCAGTCATCGTGGATGTGCTTGCGGCCGGCGTAGACGACCTTAAAGAGCTGTGCGAATTCTTCGGCAGCTTCACCGAACCGTTAGGGCTACTTGAGGACATATGGCGGCATCCAGCACCTGAAACTGCTGTGGTGCTGGACGCGTTGGGTAACAATCTGCAGGACAAAACGCTGGCAAAAGCCGCGCGGAAGGCGGCGGTCAAACACCGCAGTTGGATGGCGAACCGTCAGGTGATCAATGAATAGCTGTTGGTGAGGTCGTCCTGCAAGACCTGGGCGGCCGTGGTGGTGGTGTCCACCCGCAACGTCTCGGGAAGCACCCGTGAGTGATACGACCAGCCCGCCGGCAGTTTGAGCCGATCGCCCAGCTTGGGAAGGTCCGCGCGCGACAGCGTGGGGTCGGCGACCTGACTCCACGTCTGCATGACCCATTGCCGGCCGTGCGGGTCCTGAAGTTCGTAGATCTCTTGACCGGCGTCGAAGACGAACACCGTGTTTCGGCTGACCTGATTCACGGTGTACGGGTTGGGGTCCATCGACGAGAGCAGCACCGTGGCCTGCAGAATCATGTCGATGCCGCCGAAGTTCTTGATGATCTGCGGCCCCTGCTGAGTCTTTTCGATGCTGTTCATCAGCCAGTAGCGCGGACCGTTGAGCAGTGCCGTCGCGGCACCGTGCTCGGTCGCGATGGCGTGGGCGTCCAGCGCCGACCACAACTCGGCGGGGCAGTCGTTGAGCGGAAAGCTGTTATAGACGGTGGCTTGGGGGCCTGCCTCGCCAGGCGTTACGAGAAGCACTTCCCCGTAACGTTTTCCGGAAAGGTCGCCCGAATCTTGGTGGGCTGCTGAGGGCGATTGAGGGGCTGACACCAGGGTGAACCTAATCACCCAGGTCAGCGGCGTCAACACTGGTCACCGGCGCGTTCGCCATCCGATTGCGGTAGCGGTTACGGGCGGTCAACGTCGCATGCAGATCGCCGATCAACGGGTCGACGAAATTGGAGCGGTAATCGTCGTCGCCGGCTGCCCGGGCGCTGATGTACATGAACGTCAATGCGCCCAGAAACAGGCACAGATGGATCAGCGAATCGGGCACCGGCACCGTCAGGCCCAGCATGGTCGCGTCAAAGTCGGTGGTGTGCGCCCACTCTTTGAGCAGGGCGGGCGTCAGCACGATCAGGCCGAGCAGCACGTAGATCCCGGCGGTCAGCGCCGCGACCACAGCAATCTGCGCCAGCTGCGAGGCAGCCAACACGAAAACCACGTTGACTCGCTCGGCCCGCGTCAGCCGGGGACGGCCGGGCGGGTCGGCCATCGTCTCGAACGGCGTACCGGCCAGGCGCTCAGCGTCTTCGGGCGCCGGTGACGACGACCGCAGCATCGGCTTCACCCGCTCGGCGGTCGCGGAGACCACGAACGCGGCGGCGATGCCGACGAGGAAGAACACCGCCAGCGCCAAGCGGTCAGCACTGATCGTCGCCGACATCAGCCAGACGTTTCCGTTGAAGAACACCAGCGTCGTCAGCAGCACCACGGGCAGGGCCCGGACCGCGAGGCTGCCGATCGACGCCAGGTGCGACAGCGTCATGCGCGTCGTCCAGCCGACCACGGAACCAACACCGCAGCCGGTCAACACCATGAAGACGACCGCCGTGATCACTGTGTCCGGAAGATGGGCCGCGCCGGATTCGATGACGACGACGATGCCCACGATGGTGACCGCCGCCGTCGCCGCCAGCGCACGGTACCGGCGATTGGCGATGCGGGACACCGACCACCCGGCGGCGGCCATCACCACGGGTGCCAGCCCGATGAGCCCGAGTAGCGCCCATTCCCGGGCCGACGGAGTCCCCTCGATGACGATGTCCTGCCTGCCGTCGGTGAGGAACAGCACTGGCAGGCTCCAGCAGTGCAGGCCCGCATAAGCCGCCAGGACGGGCGCGGACCGCGACCACAGCCGCCGCCACCTGCCTCGCGTCGTCAGCACCGACGGCAGACCGCGCTCCAGGAACCAGCTTTCAGCCTCGTCGGTCACCGTCGCCCGGCGTACCAGCGAGCGCAGCAAAGGGCTCATGGCGGCTCACACTAATGGCGGACAGCCGCAGTCCGCGCGTTTGCCGGGAAGCGGAATTCCAGCGCGAGCCACCCGCTCCTGATCGGGGGTCACGGCGGGACCGTAGTCTTTAACTCATGCAACGGATTATCGGGACGGAGGTCGAGTACGGCATCTCCTCGCCGTCGGACCCGACCGCCAACCCGATCCTCACTTCCACCCAGGCGGTATTGGCTTACGCCGCCGCCGCCGGCATCCAGCGCGCCAAGCGGACCCGCTGGGATTACGAGGTCGAGTCGCCGCTGCGCGACGCCCGCGGTTTCGATCTGAGCCGCTCGGCCGGCCCCCCTCCGGTCGTCGACGCCGACGAGGTCGGCGCGGCCAACATGATCCTGACCAACGGCGCGCGACTGTATGTCGACCACGCGCATCCGGAGTATTCCGCGCCCGAGTGCACCGACCCGATGGACGCGGTGATCTGGGACAAGGCCGGGGAGCGGGTGATGGAGGCGGCCGCCCGGCACGTCGCCAGCGTGCCTGGGGCGGCCAAGCTTCAGCTCTACAAGAACAACGTCGACGGCAAGGGCGCGTCCTACGGGTCGCACGAGAACTACCTGATGTCGCGGCAGACACCGTTCTCCTCGATCATCGCCGGGCTCACCCCGTTCCTGGTTTCCCGCCAGGTGGTGACCGGTTCCGGCCGGGTAGGCATCGGCGCATCCGGGGACGAGGCCGGCTTCCAGCTCTCGCAGCGCTCGGACTACATCGAGGTCGAGGTCGGCCTGGAGACCACTCTTAAGCGCGGCATCATCAACACCCGCGACGAACCGCACGCCGACGCCGACAGGTACCGCCGGCTGCACGTCATCATCGGCGACGCCAACCTGGCCGAGACATCGACGTACCTGAAGCTGGGCACCACGGCCCTGGTCCTCGATCTGATCGAAGAAGGCATCGACCTGACGGACCTGGCGCTGGCGCGCCCGGTGCATGCGGTGCACGCGATCAGCCGCGACCCGTCGCTGCGTCAGACGGTGGCGCTGGCCGACGGCCGGGAACTGACCGGGCTTGCGCTGCAACGGATCTACCTCGACCGCGTAGCCAAGTTGGTCGACAGCCGTGACCCGGATCCGCGTGCGTCCCACGTGGTGGAAACCTGGGCCGAGGTGCTCGACCTGCTCGAACGCGACCCGATGGAGTGCGCGGAGCTGCTGGACTGGCCGGCCAAGCTGCGGCTGCTCGAAGGGTTCCGGCAGCGGGAGAACCTGAACTGGTCCGCTCCCCGGCTGCACCTGGTGGACCTGCAGTACTCCGATGTCCGGCTGGACAAGGGGCTGTACAACCGCCTGGTGGCGAGGGGGTCGATGAAGCGGCTGGTCACCGAACCGCAGGTGCTGGCGGCGGTCGACAATCCGCCGACCGACACCCGGGCGTACTTCCGTGGCGAGTGTCTGCGCCGGTTCGGGGCCGACATCGCAGCGGCGAGTTGGGACTCGGTGATTTTCGATCTGGGCGGCGACTCGCTGGTGCGGATCCCGACGCTCGAGCCGCTGCGGGGCAGCAAGGCACACGTCGGTGCACTGCTCGATTCGGTGGACAGCGCGGTCGAACTGGTGGAACAACTCACCAGCTGAGCCGGGAAACGTCGGTGCTGACCGGTAGGGTAGAGAAAAGCCATCGGGCGAATGGACACACGCCCGCGGCGCATGACGAAGCAGGAGGCGGCGATGGCGCAGGAGCAGACTAAACGTGGCGGTGGTGGCGGCGACGACGATGACGTCACCGGCGCGGCGGCCGCGGGTCAGGAGCGTCGCGAGAAGCTGACCGAGGACACCGACGATCTGCTCGACGAGATCGACGACGTCCTGGAAGAGAACGCCGAGGACTTTGTGCGCGCTTACGTGCAAAAGGGCGGACAGTGACCTGGTCGTTGCCCGATCGTCTGTCCCTGAACTCAACACAACCCGGATCCGTAGACCTGTCGTCCTTCGCGGACTTCCTGCGTCGCCAGGCACCCGATCTGCTCCCCGCACGCCTCAGTGGCGTAAGCGTGGGTGACCAGTTGCCGCACGGCACCACCATCGTGGCGCTGAAGTACCCCGGCGGTGTTCTGATCGCGGGCGACCGCCGCTCGACGCAGGGCAACATGATCGCCGGCCGCGATGTCCGCAAGGTCTACATCACCGATGACTACACGGCCACCGGCATCGCCGGCACTGCGGCGATCGCGGTCGAGTTCGCGCGCCTCTACGCGGTCGAACTCGAGCACTATGAAAAGCTGGAAGGCGTTCCGCTGACCTTCGCCGGCAAGGTCAACCGGCTGGCCATCATGGTCCGCGGCAACCTGCCGGCCGCGATGCAGGGTCTGGTGGCGCTGCCGCTTCTGGTGGGCTACGACATCCACGCCGCCGATGCCGACTCGGCCGGCCGCATCGTCTCCTTCGACGCCGCCGGCGGCTGGAACATCGAGGAAGAGGGATACCAGTCGGTGGGATCGGGCTCGATTTTCGCCAAGTCGTCCATCAAGAAGCTGTATTCCCAAGTGTCCGATGCGGATTCGGCACTGCGGGTCGCCGTGGAGGCGCTGTACGACGCCGCCGACGACGACTCGGCCACCGGGGGACCGGACCTGGTCCGCGGGATATACCCGACCGCGGTCACCATCGACGCCGACGGGGCGATGGAGATCCCGGAGCGGCGGATCGCCGAATTGGCCCGCGGAGTCATCGAAAGTCGCTCGCGCACAGATACTTTCGGCCCCGACGGCGGTGAGAAGTGAGCTTCCCGTATTTCATCTCGCCTGAGCAGGCGATGCGCGAGCGCAGCGAGCTCGCACGCAAAGGCATCGCCCGTGGCCGCAGCGTCGTCGTGCTGGCCTACTCCGGCGGCGTGCTCTTCGTGGCGGAGAACCCATCGCGGTCGCTGCAGAAGATCAGCGAACTCTACGACCGGGTGGGATTCGCCGCGGCGGGCAAGTTCAACGAGTTCGACAACCTGCGCCGCGGCGGAATCCAATTCGCCGACACGCGCGGCTACGCCTACGACCGCCGCGACGTCACCGGGCGCCAGCTGGCCAACGTCTACGCGCAGACGCTGGGCAGCATCTTCACCGAACAGGCCAAGCCGTACGAGGTCGAGTTGTGTGTGGCCGAGGTGGCGCACTACGGCGAGACGAAAGCGCCGGAGCTGTACCGGATTACCTACGACGGGTCGATCGCCGACGAGCCGCACTACGTGGTGATGGGTGGCACCACCGAACCAATCATCAACGCGCTCAAGGAGTCCTACACCGAGAACGCCGACCTGGGGGACGCGCTGAAGGTGGCGGTCAACGCGTTGCGGGCCAACAGCAGCGACAACGCCACCAACGGTCAGCCCGCCCTCAGCGAGGCCAATCTGGAAGTCGCGATCCTGGACGCCAACCGGCCGCGGCGGGCATTCCGCCGGATCAACCGGGCGACTCTGGAATCGCTGCTGCAGGAATCGGATTCCGGCGACGGTGACGGTGACGGCGACAGTGAGGCCGCGCAGGCGGCAGAGGGCGCCGAGCAGCCCGAAAGCCCGGAGAAACAAGCCGAACCCGACGGCGACTCGTCGGCCTAGCCCTGGCGGGCGCTGATAGCCAGCAGGGCGATGTCATCCTCCGGCCCCAGCTTGGGGATAAGGGTGGCCAACTCGTCGATCAGTCCCGCGGCATCCGGTCCGGCGTGCTCGGCGGCGAAGGCAGCCAGGCTGTCCTCGTTGAAAGGGTTCGCGCCGCGCCGGGCTTCGACGATGCCGTCGGTGTAGAACAACAGCGTCTGACCCGGATGCAAAACGACTTCGCAGGTATGGAACGTGGCGTCCGCTCGCAACCCGACCAGCGTTCCCTCGTCGGAGCGCACCTCGGCCGCCGTTCGGCTGGCGGGGTCGAGCAACAGCGCCGGCGGGTGACCGCCGGTGGCGATGGTGATCGAGAAGCCCTCGTCGTCGGGCCGCCGCTGCAAAGTCCCGAACAGGACCGTGCAGAAGCGTCGCGGATCCAGTTCGCGCAGCAGGACTTCGTTGAGTTCAGTCAATCCGTCAACCGGGTCGCTGTAATGCAGAGCGGCGGACCGCAACGTATACCGGATCAGCGAGGTCACCACAGCGGCATCGACCCCGTGTCCCTCGACGTCTCCGATGAAGAAGGCCCACCGGTCGTTGCCGAGGGCGAACACGTCGTAAAAGTCGCCGCCGACCCGACGGGGAGAGGCCGGGTGGTAGTGCGCGGCCAGCGAGGCGCCTTCGACGGTCGGCAACATCGGTGGCAGCAGGGTCCGCTGCAGGACCGCCGCGTACTCCTCGGTCAGGTCGCGGTCGTACTCGGCGATGTTGCGGTCCCGGATCGCGACGTCACGATCCTGGCGCGCGTCATCACGATCCTGCCGGGCGTCATCACGTTCGCGCTGCGCCTCATCACGGTCGCGGCGCGCTTTGTCACGAGCCTGCTGGGCGTGGTAGCGCTCGAAACGAGCGTCGTCGCGGGCGTATTCGGCGGCGCTGCGCAGGCCGCGTTCGACTCCCAGCGCGTCCAACGAGGCCAACCGCAGGTCGAGTTGTTCCATCACGATGGCCGCCAGGTCCGCCAGCACCGACAGTTCCACCTCTGACAAGTCACGCTCCTCGGTGTCCATCACGGCCACCGCACCCAGGCTGTGTCCGTCGAGGGTCACGATGGGAGCACACGCGTAGAACCGAATTTGGTGGATGCGCACGAACCGGTTGCCGGCGGTTCGGGGGTCGGTGAGCGCGTCCTGCACCACGTAAGGCTTGTCGCTCATCACGGCAGCCGAACACAAACCGTCGTCCCGGGGGACCTGCTCGGGAGCCGGCAGGCCGTGCGCGGCCATCAGGTAAATGTCGTCCTCGCCGACGATCGACACCGTCGCCATCGGCATATCGAGGGACCGTGCGGCTAACCCGGGAATCCGGTGCACAACCCGGTCGGGGGGCATGTCGAGCACGCGATAGCGCTCAAGCGCTTGCACGCGAGCTCTGTCCGTGTCACTGCCCGGAAGCAGATTTTCTGAAATGGTTCGCCACATTCCACGCCGGAGAATTATCTGACACCCCGAGGCCCGAGGGGGGCACGCGCCATCATATCCAATCCACAGCTGGGGAGGTGGCGGTCAACCACGCCAATGTGGACCGCGGGCGTGGCTTGCGCACCGCGGCAATTGGACAACAAGTACCCTCGATTACGTGCAGCGACGAATTATGGGCATCGAGACTGAGTTCGGTGTCACCTGCACCTTTCACGGGCATCGCCGACTGTCTCCGGACGAGGTGGCCCGCTACCTTTTCCGGCGGGTGGTGTCGTGGGGTCGCAGCTCAAATGTTTTCTTACGGAATGGCGCACGCTTGTATCTCGACGTGGGCAGCCATCCCGAGTACGCGACCGCTGAATGCGACAGCCTGGTGCAGCTGGTCACTCATGACCGCGCCGGAGAATGGGTACTCGAAGACCTCCTCATCGACGCCGAGCAGCGGCTTGCCGATGAGGGCATCGGCGGCGATATCTACCTGTTCAAGAACAACACCGACTCGGCCGGCAACTCCTACGGCTGCCACGAGAACTATCTGATCGTTCGGGCCGGCGAGTTCTCCCGGATCTCCGATGTGCTGTTGCCGTTCCTGGTCACCCGTCAGCTCATCTGCGGGGCCGGCAAGGTGTTGCAGACTCCCAAGGCCGCCACGTTCTGTTTGTCGCAACGCGCCGAACACATTTGGGAAGGCGTGTCGAGCGCGACCACCCGCAGCCGTCCGATCATCAACACCCGCGACGAGCCGCACGCCGACGCCGAGAAGTACCGGCGACTGCACGTCATCGTCGGCGACTCCAACATGTGCGAAACCACCACCATGCTCAAGGTGGGTACCGCGGCGCTGGTGCTGGAGATGATCGAAGCCGGGGTCGCGTTCCGGGACTTCTCGCTGGACAACCCGATTCGTGCCATCCGCGAGGTCAGCCACGACACCACCGGCCGCCGGCCGGTGCGCCTGGCCGGCGGCCGTCAGGCCAGCGCGCTCGACATCCAGCGCGAGTACTACAGCCGTGCCGTCGAGCACCTGCAGACCCGCGAACCCAACGCACAGATCGAGCAGGTGGTCGACCTGTGGGGCCGCCAGCTCGACGCCGTGGAGAGCCAGGACTTCGCGAAGGTGGACACCGAGATCGACTGGGTGATCAAGCGCAAGCTGTTCCAGCGCTACCAGGACCGCTACAACATGGAGCTGTCCGACGCCAAGATCGCTCAATTGGACCTTGCCTACCACGACATCAAGCGCGGCCGCGGTGTCTTCGACCTACTGCAGCGCAAGGGTCTGGCGGCTCGGGTGACCACCGACGAGGAGATCGCCGACGCCGTCGACCGTCCACCGCAAACCACTCGCGCGCGGCTGCGCGGCGAGTTCATCAGCGCCGCGCAAGCCGCCGGCCGCGACTTCACCGTCGACTGGGTGCACCTCAAGCTCAATGACCAGGCCCAGCGCACCGTGCTGTGCAAGGACCCGTTCCGGGCCGTCGACGAGCGGGTCAAGCGGCTGATCGCGAGCATGTAGCCCCTAACCTGAACCAGATGCCAATCAACAAAGTCGAGCGACTGGTCAACCTGGTCATCGCCCTGCTGTCCACCCGTGGCTACATCACCGCCGACAAGATCAGGTCAAGCGTCGCGGGGTACGCCGACAGCCCGTCGGCAGAGGCGTTTTCCCGCATGTTCGAACGCGACAAGAACGAGCTGCGTGACCTGGGCATCCCGCTGGAAGTCGGCAAGGTCTCCAACCTGAACCCCACCGAGGGCTATCGCATCAATCGCGACGCTTACGCGCTGCCGCCCGTCGACCTGACCCGGGAGGAGGCGGCCGCGGTTGCGGTGGCCACCCAGCTGTGGAAGTCGCCCGAGTTGATCACCGCGACGCAGGGCGCGCTGCTCAAACTGCGTGCGGCCGGCGTGGATGTTGATCCCGTCGATACCGGGGCGTCGGTGTCGATCGCCTCCCCGGCCGGCGTCCCGGGACTGCGGGAATCCGAAGAGGTTCTCGGAATCCTGTTGTCCGCCATCAATTCCCGGCAGGCGGTCCAGTTCCCGCATCGATCGTCGCGCTCTGCGCCCTTCACCACGCGCACCGTCGAACCGTGGGGTGTGATCACCGATAAAGGGCGCTGGTATCTGGTCGGCCATGACCGCGACCGCGACGCCACCCGGACGTTCCGGCTCTCGCGCATCGGCGCCGAGGTCACCACGATCGGTCAGCCCGGGGCGGTGCGGGTGCCCGCCGACGTCGACCTGCATCAGATCGTCGCCGACGCGGTCGCCGAAGGACCGACCGGAGCGCTGGCCAGTGTGTGGGTGGCCGACGGGCGTGCCACAGCGCTGCGCCGAGTCGGACAGTCCGTCGGACCCCGGCAATTGGCCGGCCGCGACGGTGAGGTGCTCGAGTTGGACATCGGATTCAACGATCGGCTGGCACGTGAGATCGCGGCCTACGGGGCCGACGCGATTGTGCTGGAGCCGGCATCGCTGCGTGAGGACGTGCTGAACAGGCTGCGGGCAGCGGCCGGCTCGGGGGAGCGCCAGTGACACCCGTATCGGACCGGCTCGTCCGGCTGCTCAACATGGTGCCCTACCTGCAGGCCAACCCGAGCATCACCAAGGCCGAGGCAGCCGCCGAACTCGGCGTCTCCGAAGACCAGCTGCAAAAGGACCTGGAGCAGCTGTGGATGTGCGGCCTGCCCGGTTACGACCCCGGTGACCTCATCGACTTCGAGTTCTCCGGCGACACGGTCAAGGTGACGTTCTCCGCCGGCATCGACCGGCCCCTGAAGTTGACGTCGCCGGAGGCCACCGGATTGCTGGTGGCGCTGCGGGCTCTGGCCGACATTCCCGGGGTGGTCGATCCGCAAGCGGCACGCAGCGCGATCGCCAAGATCGCCGCGGCAGCCGGCGCCGCGGGTCACGACGATGCCGCGGCCGCCGTTGATGAACCTGCCCCCTTGGAGAGCCGAGCGATCGCGACCGTGCGCGCTGCGGTTCGCGACAAGCGGGCGTTGACCATCGACTATTACGCCGCCAGCCATGACTCGCTCACCACTCGCATCGTCGACCCGATCCGCGTGCTGCTGGTCGGCGACCACAGCTACCTGGAGGCCTGGTCCCGCGAGGCCGAGGGGGTCCGGCTGTTCCGCTTCGACCGGATCGTCGACGCCGACGAGCTGGGCGAGCCGGCCGCGCCGCCCGAACCGGTGTTGCAGTCGCCGCCCGACACGTCGCTGTTCGATGGCGACCCGGCGCTGCCGTCGGCGACGTTGCGGCTGGACCCGTCGGCGTCCTGGATGTTCGATTACTACCCGCTGCGCGACGCGCGGGAACTGCCCGACGGCTCCTGTGATGTGACCATGACCTATGCCTCCGAGGACTGGATGACGCGGCTGGTTCTCGGTCTCGGGTCGGCCGTGCAGGTCTTGGCGCCGGATTCGCTGGCGCAGCGAGTCCGCGCGGCTGCGGCAGCGGGCGTCGAGGCTTATCAGGCGTTGCAAAGCAGCTCTGAGCAGGCCTGACGCGCTGGTACGATCGGCGCGCGGTGCTGCAACCGTTCGCTTGTCCCGGGCAGGCCCCTGCGCTGCGGTAGCATCGGGTGAACGTCTGGAGGTAATCAAAGTGGGCAGTCTTCAACCGTGGCACTGGCTGATCCTCGCTGTCGTGGTGATCGTTTTGTTCGGCGCAAAGCGGCTTCCCGATGCTGCGCGCTCGCTGGGCAAGTCGTTGCGCATCTTCAAGTCCGAGGTCCGTGAGCTGCAGAGCGAGAACAAGTCCGACTCATCGGTGCAGGCCCCGGCGGCGTCCCCCACCCCGGTGCAGTCCCAGCGGGTCGAACCGCCGGCCGCTGCCGAGCAGGGCCACACCGAGGCGCGGCCGGCCTAGTCCGTCCTCACTTCTGACCGAATGTCGTGAAAGGTCCCAGGGTTTCAGCGCGCGCTTTTGGTCCTCTCAAACGCCTCAACCCGCGTAATCGGCGTAGTCGGGTCAATCCTGACGGGACGATGTCGCTGGTCGACCATCTGACCGAACTGCGCACCCGCTTGTTGATCTCGATGGCGGCGATCGTGGTCACCACGGCCTTCGGCTTCATCTGGTATTCGCACCCGATTTTCGGGCTGGAGAGCCTTGGTGAGTGGTTGCGGCACCCCTACTGCGCGTTACCGCAGTCCGCCCGGGCCAGTATCAGCGCCGACGGCCAGTGCCGGCTGCTTGCCACCGCGCCGTTCGACCAGTTCATGCTGCGTCTCAAGGTCGGAATGACGGCCGGGATCGTGTTGGCCTGTCCGGTCTGGTTCTACGAATTGTGGGCGTTCATCACCCCCGGTCTCTACAAGAAAGAGCGCCGCTTCGCGGTGGCGTTCGTCATTCCGGCGGTGCTGCTGTTCGTCGCCGGAGCCATACTGGCGTACCTCGTGCTGGCCAAGGCTCTGGGTTTCCTGCTGACCGTCGGCTCCGATGTGCAGGTGACCGCGCTGTCGGGCGACCGGTATTTCGGCTTTCTCATCAATCTGCTGGTGGTATTCGGGGTCAGCTTCGAGTTCCCGTTGCTGATCGTGATGCTCAACGTCGCCGGCATGCTGACCTACGAGCGGTTGAAGTCCTGGCGGCGGGGGCTGATCTTCGCGATGTTCCTGTTCGCCGCGGTGTTCACGCCGGGCTCCGACCCGTTCTCCATGACCGCGCTCGGTCTGGCGCTGACCGTGCTGCTGGAATTCGCCATCCAGATCGCCCGGATACACGACAGGCGGAAGGCCAAGCGGGAAGCCGCCGCCATACCCGATGACGAGGCATCGGTCATTGAACCACCTTCGCCGATCCCGGCGCCGTCGGTGATCGGCGGAACGCATGACGACGTCACCTGAGTTGTCCGTCCCCGAGGCCCTGCCCGAACTGGCCCGGTTCGCGGCCGAGCTGGCGTTCCCCCTCGACGACTTCCAGCGGCGGGCCTGTGCCGCGCTGGAAGGCGGTCACGGTGTGCTGGTCTGCGCGCCCACCGGTGCGGGCAAGACGGTCGTCGGCGAGTTCGCCGTACACCTGGCGCTGGCGGGCGGCGGCAAATGCTTCTACACCACGCCGCTGAAGGCGTTGAGCAACCAGAAGCACTCCGACCTGACGGTGCGGTACGGCAAGGACAAGATCGGGCTGTTGACCGGTGACCTGTCCGTCAACGCCGACGCCCCGGTGGTGGTGATGACGACCGAAGTGCTGCGCAATATGCTGTACGCGGATTCGGCTGCGCTACAAGGTCTTTCGCACGTGGTGATGGATGAGGTGCACTTCCTGGCGGACCGGATGCGCGGTCCGGTCTGGGAGGAAGTCATCTTGCACCTGCCCGAGGAGGTGCGGCTGGTCAGCCTGTCGGCGACGGTGAGCAACGCCGAGGAATTCGGTGGCTGGATCCAGACCGTCCGCGGCGACACCACAGTGGTCGTCGACGAGCACCGGCCCGTGCCCCTGTGGCAACACGTCCTGGTCGGCAAGCGCATGTTCGACCTGTTCGACTATCGCGGCGGCGGCCAGGCCGCCGGCGCCGGCACGGACAAACCCCACGTCAATCCCGAACTCCTGCGCCACATCGCGCACCGCCGCGAAGCCGACCGGATGTCGGACTGGCAGCCGCGCCGGCGCAACCCCGGGCGGCCCGCCCGGCCACGCTTCTACCGGCCGCCGGCCCGCCCGGACGTCATCGCTGCCCTGGACGCGGCCGGGCTGCTGCCCGCCATCACATTCGTGTTCTCCCGGGCCGGCTGCGACGCCGCCGTGCAGCAGTGCCTCCGCTCGCCGCTGAAGCTGACCACCGAGCAGGAACGCGCCCAGATCGCGGAGGTCATTGAGCACCGCTGCGGCGATCTGGCCGACGCCGATCTGGCCGTGCTGGGCTACTACGAGTGGCGCGAGGGGCTGTTGCGCGGGATAGCCGCCCACCACGCCGGCATGCTGCCGGCCTTTCGACACACCGTCGAGGAGCTCTTCACCGCCGGGTTGATCCGGGCCGTATTCGCCACCGAAACGCTGGCCCTGGGCATCAACATGCCGGCCCGCACGGTCGTGCTGGAGAAGCTCGTCAAGTTCAACGGCGAGCAGCACGTGCCGCTGACCCCGGGGGAGTACACCCAGCTGACCGGGCGTGCCGGCCGCCGCGGGATCGACATCGAGGGACACGCGGTCGTGCTCTGGCACCCGGATGTCGAACCGTCGGAGGTCGCCGGCCTGGCGTCCACCCGCACGTTCCCGCTGCGCAGCTCGTTCGCGCCGTCCTACAACATGACGATCAACCTGGTGCACCAGCTGGGTCCCGAGCAGGCGCACCAGCTGCTCGAGCAGTCCTTCGCCCAGTACCAGGCGGACCGGTCCGTCGTCGGTCTGGTGCGCGGCATCGAGCGTGGCAAGACGATGCTCGACGAGATCGTCGCCGAGTTGGGCGGGCCCGAGGCACCCGTCCTGGAATACGCCCGGTTGCGGGCGCAGATCAGTGAGGCGGAACGTTCTCAGGCCCGGGCGTCCAGACTGCACCGGCGGCAGGCAGCCAGCGACGCCCTGGCCGCCCTCAAGCGCGGCGACATCATCAACATCAATCACGGCCGCCGGGGCGGCCTTGCCGTGGTCCTGGAAACCGCGCGCGACCGCGACGACCCGCGGCCCCTGGTGTTGACCGAACATCGGTGGGCGGGCCGGATCTCGTCGGCCGACTATTCCGGCGCGACACCGCCGGTCGGGTCGATGACGTTGCCCAAGCGGGTCGAACACCGCCAGCCGCGGGTGCGACGCGATCTGGCCTCCGCGCTGCGTTCAGCGGTGGAGGGCCTGACGATTCCGGCGGGCCGGCGTCCCAAAGACGATTCGCACTACGATCCGGAACTGACCTCGTTGCGCGAGAAGCTGCGTCAGCACCCCTCACACAATTCGCCCGGTCTGGAGGAGCAGGTCCGCCAGGCCGAGCGTTACCTGCGCATCGAACGCGACAACGCGCAGCTGCAGCGAAAGGTGGCCGCCGCCACCAACTCCCTGGCCCGCACCTTCGATCGGATCGTCGGCCTGCTCACCGAGCGTGAATTCATCAAGGGACCGCCGACGGATCCGCATGTCACCGACGACGGCCGGCTGCTGGCGCGGATCTACAGCGAGAGCGACCTTTTGGTGGCCGAGTGCCTGCGCACCGGCGCATGGGCCGGGCTGAAACCGCCCGAGTTGGCGGCGGTGGTTTCGGCCGTGCTCTACGAGGCGCGCGGCGGCGACGGTCCGGGGGCCCCTTTCGGCACCGACGTCCCGACGCCCCGGCTGCGGCAGGCGCTGGGGCAGACCGCGCGGTTGTCCACGGCGTTGCGCGCCGACGAGCAGACCCACCGCATCGGTCAGACCCGCGAACCCGACGACGGCTTTGTCCAGGTGATCTACCGCTGGGCGCGTACCGGCGACCTGGCCGCAACGCTGGCCGCGGCCGATGCATACGGGTCTGGATCTCCACTGTCAGCAGGGGATTTCGTCCGCTGGTGCCGCCAGGTGCTCGACCTGCTGGACCAGGTCCGCAACGCGGCGCCCGACCCCGACGTGCGGTCGGCGGCCAAGCGCGCTATCAATGACATTCGGCGCGGCGTCGTCGCAGTTGACGCCGGGTAGGCTAGGCCGGAGCTACGGTTACATCCGAAACGCGTACAGGGGCCACCAGGGGCCGACGGTGGCGAGGATAAATCAGACTGAGGAGCAAGAATGAGCGGACCGCAGGGGCCAAACCAGTCATGGCAGCCGCCAGGGGGTTCCTCGGACCCGACCGTGGCGGGCTCGCCGTGGCAACAGCAGTCGGGTGGTCAGGACGCGACCTGGCACGCCCAGTCCTACCCCGCCGCGGAGTACCCCGGATATCAGCAACCGGGCGAGTCCGCGTACCCGCAGCAGTCGCCCGGGTACGGTTCGGACTTCGGTTCGCAGGCGACCCAGTACGGCGCGACCCCGCAGTACGGGCAGCCGCCGCAGTACGGTCAGCCACAGCAGTACGGTCAGCAGCCTCAGTACGGTCAGCCGCCGCAGTACGGGCAGCCGGGACAGCCGGGTCAGCCGGGTCAGTATCCGCAGCAGCAGCCCTACAGCCAGACTCCTCAGGGGCCGAAGCGTTCCAAGGCGTTCCTCGGCGCCGTCATCGGCGGGATCGCGCTGCTGTTCGTGATCGTCATCCTGGTGCTCGGTTTTGTTGTGCCCGGGTTCTTCGTCACCACCAAGCTCAATGTGAACAAGGCCAATTCCGATGTGCAGTCGATCCTGACCGACGAGACCAACGGATACGGCGCCAAGAACGTCAAAGACGTCAAGTGCAACGGCGGTTCGGACCCGGTGGTGAAGAAGGGCGGGACCTTCGACTGCACGGTGAGCATCGACGGCGCCAACAAGCACGTGACGGTGACGTTCCAGGACGACAAGGGCACGTACGAGGTCGGTCGACCGCAGTAGTCAGAGGGCGTCGAGCGCTTTCTGAAGGCGCGAGATCGAGGATCCGACGCCGTAGCGGGTGGCGAGGTCGGCAGTGCGCTTCGGGTCGGCGGCATGCAACGGCAGCTCGTCGGTGGGCGTGGAGAGGCTGACCGGCGCGTCGGTGGCCACTCGCACCACCGCTCCGGCCGCTTCGATGTAGTCCGTCGCCGACTTCAATTTCGTGCGAATCCCCTTGGCCATCTTCGACTTTGGGTCCTCGGCGGCTGCCACGATCTGCTCCAGCGAGCCGTGCTGGGCGAGCAGCGTGGCTGCGGTCTTCTCGCCGACCCCCGGTACTCCCGGCAGCCCATCGGACGGGTCGCCGCGCAGCAGCGCCAGCTCCGCATAGGCCGGTCCGGCCCTCTCGACCGGTACGCCGTACTGTTCGGCGACCTGCTCGGGTCCGAACAAGGTGGCCTTGGACAGGCCCCGGCCCAGATAGAGCACGCGGACCGGGACGGGTTCGTTGGCGACCACCTGCAGCAGATCGCGATCTCCGCTGACGACCACGACCGGGTCCTTGCGTTCCTGGGCGGCGAGGGTTCCCAGCACATCGTCCGCCTCGAACCCCGGCGCGCCGGCCGTCGGGATGCCGAAGGCGTCCAGCAACTCCATGATCATGTCGACCTGTGGAGTGAGTTCGTCGGGAACTTCCTCTACGTCAGGCTCGCCGGCCGGTTCTATCTCAGCCACGCGGTGCGCCTTGTAGGACGGGATGAGGTCGACCCGGAATTGCGGGCGCCAGTCCAGATCCAGGCACACTGCCAGCCTGCTGGGCTTGTGCTGGGTGATCACCACGGCCATCGAATCGATGAATCCGCGGATGGCGTTCACCGGCCTGCCGTCGGGGGCCTTGATCGAGGATGGCACGCCGAAGTACGAACGAAACCACATGCTGGCGCCGTCCAACAGCAACAAGGGTGCGGGCATGACGATAATCCTGCCAGGCCGTCCGGGTTAGCCTGGCTGGCATGGACGCTGACCGATTCGAAGCCGCGGTTTATGCCCGGCGCCTGGGTGCTGCCGCTTCGCTGGCGGGGCGGGCCGGCCTGGCCGGTCTGGTGATCACGCCGGGTTACGACCTGCGCTATCTGCTCGGGTCCCGTGCGGAGACGTTCGAGCGTCTCACGGCACTGGTGGTTCCTGCGGTCGGTGAGCCGACGGTGGTGCTGCCGCGATTGGAGTTGGCCTCGTTGAAGGAGTCCGCGGCCCTGGAATTGGGTTTGAGCGTGCGGGACTGGGTCGACGGCGAAGACCCGTATGCGTTGGTTCGTGGTGCTCTGGGCGGGGCTGCCGCGGTGGCGGTGACCGATGGGATGCCTGCTCTGCATCTGTTGCCGCTGGCTGCCGAGCTCGGGGTGCTGCCGGTGCTGGCCACCGAGGTGTTGCGCGAGTTGCGAATGGTCAAGGAGGAGGCGGAGATTGAGGCGTTGCGTGCGGCCGGGGCCGCGATTGACCGCGTGCACGCGCGGGTGCCTTCGTTTCTGGTGCCAGGCCGGACCGAGGCCGAAGTCGCCGCTGACATCTCGGAAGCTATTGTCGCAGAGGGCCATTCGGAGGTGGCCTTTGTGATTGTGGGGTCTGGTCCGCACGGCGCCGATCCGCATCATGGATTTTCGGACCGAGTGTTGGCGGAGGGCGACATTGTCGTCGTCGACATCGGCGGTATGTATGCGCCTGGGTATCACTCGGATTCGACCCGCACTTACAGCATTGGCAAACCTAGTCCTGTTGTTGCAGAACAATATTCGGTATTGCAGCAAGCGCAGCGCGCGGCTTTCGATGCGGTCCGTCCGGGCGTGACGGCTGCGCAGGTGGACGCCGCCGCCCGTGATGTGCTGGACGCGGCCGGCCTGGCGGAGTATTTCGTGCACCGCACCGGGCATGGTATCGGGTTGTGCGTCCACGAGGAGCCCTACATCGTTGCCGGCAACGAACTGCCCCTGGCCGAGGGTATGGCGTTTTCGATCGAGCCGGGCATCTACTTCCCGGGGCAGTGGGGTGCTCGAATCGAGGACATCGTGGTGGTGACGTCGGACGGAGCTATGTCGGTCAACAACCGGCCGCATGAGCTGGTCGTGGTTTCCTGAGCTGTCACATCCGTACCGAGATTCGTTGGCACAACCCCGTCTGAAACGTGATATCGCATGCGATATCACTAGATCACTAGCCGGCCTTTGCTGCCAGAAACCATGCGAGGTGGTAGTTGGCGGTCGCCTTGTCGCCAACAACCAGAGCATCGAGTGCGGCGAGCAGCTGCCAGTTGCCCACGTCGTGGGTGTCGATGTGGTTGGGATAATCGTCCAGGACGCGCTTGCTGGTCTCTGCGAGATGCTCGTGCAGGAGGTCGATCTCGGAGTCCAGTACGCCGGTGCCGGCGGAGGCTGCTTTGGCGAGGGTGTGTGCCAGCCGAGGTAGACCGTCGCGCCACTGGGTTGCTTGGCTGAGCTCCCAGCCGAGGTCGCTGACGTCTGGGACGGACCGGGGTCGCGGTGATGTCGAAGTCTGTTCGCCGTCGTCGGCCAGATGGTGTGTGGGGGTGTAGCTTGCGGTGACGGTGACGTCGCCGAGTAGGACCTCCACCTTGCCGCGGCGCCGCGCAGGCGGTAGCAAGGTCACGGCGGACGGTAGGTCGATGCCGGGCGGGATCCAGCCGCTGGCCAGATCGGTCACCAGCAGGGTCGTGTTGTCGGCGCGGTCGCCGGCAGCCCAGGCAAGGCGAGGTTGTTGGCGGGCGACGGTGTTGACCAAGCGCTGCAATCGTTTCCGCGCGGTGGCATCGGCTGAGGCGGTTCCGATCGCGGCTCCTGTTGCAGTGGCGGCGACTGCCTGGGTTCCTTGCGTTGGCGGTGTTGGCGGGGGAGTGGAAGAGGCCGTCTGGCGCACGAGTGCTGGCTGGTTGGCGGCAGAGTGTCCTGACGAGGGCGTCACCGGCGCGGAAGATGGCGTGGCAGAAGGGGGTAGGGGTGTGCTTTGCGGTGGCGTCGGGGTGATTGTTGTCGCGACGGGAGGCCGCAGATCGGAGCCGTAGGTCGGCAAGGGGCCGACGGCCTGCGGCGTAACCGGAGGCGAAATAGGTTGTGCCGCAGCGACTATTGGGGTGGTTGCAGGCGTCTCTACGGCCGTTACGTGGTGGACGGGTTGCGGAGAATCAACTACCGGAACGTGCACCTGTGGGTTGGGGGCCGCGGACGGGATCGTCTGCGCGGCATGGGAAATCTGCGGTTCGGTCGATGTGACTGAGATCGGCGGCGCCGCGTGCGCGGCCGCGGAGAACGGGGCGCCCGACTCAAAGCCTTTGTTGAAGCTTTGGGCTAGTTCGGTGGGGGTGATGGTAGGGGTGTGGGGTAGGGAGGCTAGCGGTGGTTCGGTTGGACCGTTATGACCGCCGATTATCGGAGCCATGGGCGAGCCAATCGGATTCACCGGCGCTGCAGGTGCTCTGGTGGCAGCAGCGACTGGGGTTGGCGGTAGCGCCGCAGATGGGCTTGCCGGCGGATCCTGAAGAGTGTGTCCGGACCGTATCGGTCCCTCGTGCCCAATCGGCAATGGCCTCACCACTTGCCCCCCGCTAATTGGCGGCTGGTAAGTGGTCGGGAGACTGCCGTCACCCAGAGCGTGTGGGTTGACATGCTCTGGTGCGTCTATTGTTGGTCCGCCCGACGTCGGGGCGCTAGCCGTCGGCAGTTGGCCGCTCCCCAGGACGTGCGATGACGATCCTTTCCCAAGCATCGCGGTTACGTCATTTCTTAGATCCTCTTGACCCTGGGTTTGGCGGAACATCTGGCCGATGTCGGCACCGTGGGCCTGCGCAAATTGACGGGCTACCTGACCTGTCCCCTGAGTGTCGAGAATTCTTTGCATCGCATCCAATACATTGCTGGCATATTTTGCTGCAGCAATGTAGGCCAAAGCTCTGTAGTTATGTATAAGATCTAGAATGAGCGTGATTCTGGTTTCAAGCGGCTGCTCGGATCTTTCGACGCTTTCGATTCGCTGGTTGCCCTCGCAGGCCAAATTAGTGAGATCGTCCTGTAGGCTCAGCATGCTGTCGTAAGCGGAGTCGTATGCGCCGCGCTTAATTGCGTTTTGAGTGCCTACTGCGCGAGCTTGTGCTTCACCAGCATCAAATGCAGCGCCAAGATCCTCGACCGTATACCCCCGCTGCTCGGCCAGATGCGTTGTTCTTCCGGAGTGCAGCGCGTCCGCAAAGTTGTTGAACCTCACACGTATGGCTTCCCGGTTGGATCTGGCCTGTGAGAGAGCGGCAATATCCTGGTCAGACGGCCATTGATCACCTACAAGAATCTGTGACCACTTCCCGGGCGGAAATGTCATTGGCACAGCTTGTCGACTTTGGACCCAGATGTCTCTATGGCGTCGCGAGAACTCTGGATCTTTTGATCGTTCGCCTCGGCGAGGTAGTCGAGTGCGAGCTCTTGGTATGCCTCGGCGAGTGCCGTAGTCGCCGCCGCTACATCGGCGGGTGTGGCAGGGGCCTTCCCGAGCACCCGCAATAAATATTCACCGCTGTCGAATAGAGCTATCCGAGCATTCGCGGCCAACGCTAGCTGCGTCGGTGAATCGTTACTTCCGCTTCGCCCGGTATTAGCCAGGACCGCATGATTTACCCGCTGGTAAGCCGCGCACACCTTCGCCTTCGCGTCCGCGACCTCCTGACTCGAGTAAATCGGCGCCCGAGGAGGCTCATTCTTCGGCAACGGCCGAAACCAAGCACCGACCGCGATGCCGATAGCCACAAAAGCAATCACAAGCGACACAATCGCGAGCCCGCGCGAAGGGCGGCTGCCTGCAGGCGACGCCGCCGTTGCCCACGCTGGGGGCGGAGGTTGCGGAGGAGGCACATTCGACACGCGTTTCTCCTATGTCAAGCCGCTGCCATTTGGCAAGGCTTTTGGCGGTTGTTGTGGTCGGTGTGCAGGTGGCCGAAGACGACGCGGGCTAGGCGGCGTTTGAGGCAGCGCAGGGCTTCGGGGGTGGAGTCGCCTTGAGCGAGGCGGTGTCGGTAGTAGGTGCGTCCGAGGCCGTCGAGGCGGATCTGGGTGACCGCGATGCGGTGCAGCGCGGCGTTGAGTTGGCGGTTGCCCGAACGTGTCATGCGGACCTGTCCGCGGGTGTTACCCGACCACACCGGTACCGGGGCTACCCCGGCATGGCGGGCGAAGGCGGCTTCGCTCTTGAACCTGCTCACCCCGGCGGTTTCGCCGACGAGTTTGGCCGCGGTCAGCTCGCCACAGCCCGGCAGGGCCAGTAGCACCGGGGCGACCGTGCGGACACGCTCACCGATGCGTTTGGCCAGTGCGTTGATCGTCTCGGTGAGCCGGGTGACGTCGGCCAACTCGTCGCGGGCCAACTCGGCCACGATCCCGCTCTGAGTGTCCAGCCAATCCCGAAGAATGCCGCGGTGTTTGGCCAAGTCCAACGAGCGGGCCTTGGGGGCGTGCGCGGGGTCGAGCTCGTGGACCCTCCACAGCAGCCGGTTGATGGTCGCAGTCCGTTGTGCGACAAGGTCTTCGCGGCGATCCACCAACAGCTTCAACTCACGCGACACCTCGTCATGGGACGCCACCGGTAGATCCGATTCGCGCAGGAATCCCCGCGCCACCGCCAGTGCGTCGATCGGGTCGGACTTGCCTCGGGTGCGGGCCGAGGCGCGGGTCTGGGCCATCAACTTTGGTGGCACCCGCACCACCTTCTGACCCAACGCGAACAGGTCGCGTTCCAGGCGCGCCGAGAGATGCCGGCAGTCCTCGATCGCCCAGACAACGTCGGCCCCGAAGTGTTCGCGGGCCCACATCACCGCCTCGGCATGCCCGGCGGTGATCGCCATGACAGTCTTCTCGCCGAGCTTGCGGCCCGCCTCGTTGACCGCGACGAAGGTATGCGTGCGCTTGTGTACATCGGCTCCAACAACAACCATGGTGGTTGCCTCCATTCACTGTGAGGTGACGGTTGGGCCGGTCGGCGGACATACCTCAGTCGGGGGCGGTGCCACGCTCCTATCAAGTCACGCCGGCCGGTCCTTCACACCCGATGCCGACAAAACGCATGCACACCAACCCGAAGGCGGCAAGGATCGTACGAGCCAGACACCAGGTGATCAGGATCCAACCACCGCTACATGCGGCAACCCCACCCTGACACTGAGTGGATCGTATCGTTCCTGCGGGAATTCGCCAGTCAGGATTTGCCTCGTATCGAGACGCAGTCGCATGAGCAGCGCTTAAGTCAAAGAACGTCAGTGAAAAATATTTGCTGCACCGACCATCAGCGTCCCTCGTCATCGCGCTTGACCTCCGGCAGCGCAATCCGCCGTGTCGCGACCGGCTTCCCGTCAACATGCTTGGTCACCGCCGGCGCCGGCGGCGGAACAGTGATGCGTCCCTGCACCGGCGCACCGTTCTTCACTGTCGGCCCCACGATGCGCTTGGTGTCGGGCTTGGTCTCACCGCTCGCACCACCCGCCCCCTGCATGCCTCCCGGCGGCACCATCGGCATCGCGCCCATCGTCCCGCGCTGCGCAGGCGCCGGATCCGGTGCGGCAGCAGGCGCCGACGTCGTTGCTTGCGACGAAGCAGGCACGGTACCGGCGGATGGCGTCGGCGGCGGACCCAGCATTGCCGTCGGCGTGGTCCCCTCGACACCCCCACCGCCATTGCCACCACCGCCGCCGGCACCGGTGAATTCACCACCCCCGCCGCCGATTTCGCCATCGGCGCCGCCGAGTTCTTCGGGTGCCTCTTCAGCTGCGCCGGCTCCGTGCTGCATCATGCCCATCCCAGCCTGCATGGCCTGTTGGCCGGCTTGGGCGAGTTGCTGGGGGATCTGACTCAGTGGTTGCAGCACACCGCCGAGGACGCCCGCAATTCCCCCGGCGATGCCGGAAGCCATCTGCGGCATCTGCTGCAGCATCTGGCTCATCTCGCCGGAGCCGCCAACGCCGGCCAACTGCGCGGCGGCCTGCTCCTCATTGGCCGGAAACTTGGCCAGCGCATCGGAGGTCTTGGCTTCGCGCTCGTCGTGCCCGGCCAACGCTTCGCCGTAGTCGCCGGCGTCGCCCGCATTGGCCGCTGCACCAAGGGCACGCAGCAGTTGGCTGATGCTCGAGGCGCCGGTCGCCAACTGGTCGGGAGTGATCATCGGCGGCGGCGGGATCCCCAGCAGCTGCGACAGCTGGCCGAGGATGATCCGCAGCTGGTCGTCGTCTCCGCTCATCGAGTCCTTCCAAACGCCTGGCCTGCGTCAGGGCGGTGGTCAACCAGTGACGCGTTCGGCACTCGGGGATGCTATCGCCGTTCGCGTGTTTTGGTTACTCACCCTTCGTGAGGTCTAGCGGCCCGGTGGACTCGAATCCTTCGCGAACTGGTTGTAGCGGTTCATCATGTCCTGGTCGGGTATGAACGGTCTGCCGTGGGCATCGCCGAAACTCTGCGCGAACAGATCCGTCAAAGCCTCGTTCAGAACGTGGTCGTAGTGGGCCGACGTCAAATTCGAGATTCCGCCGGCCAACTCGTCCGGCGTGCCGATCCGGCCATCAACCAAGAAACTAGGGTCGATGGCGACCGGTTGCCCGGACGCGATCACGGCATTCAGTAGTTCGCGGTCGGCCGAACCAATGGACATGTACGGCATGGAGTAGTCGCTCGGGGACGACGCCGTGGGGGCCTCCCCAAGGAAGTCTTTTTCAGCAACGATGGCAAGGACCCCGAGTCCGGTTCCGATGATGGGCCCGCCCTCGGGTACCAGGCCCACCGCGCCGGTGATCGCCCTCGCGGCGGCTTCGTACGCGGTCTTGCGATGGTCGTATGCGGCCTGCTGGGCCGCTTCTTGGCTCACCGCATGGTTGTCCACTTCGGCCCGTGTTGCGCTGTCGATGCCGAAGTTGACTAACCCGCGCAAAGTCATGGCATTGTGCAGGTTTTCGTTGTAGCTGTTGAGATCTGCTGCGTGACTTGTGAATTCCCGGGCATATGCCGCTTCGGCAAGTAGGGCCTGGCGGTCGGCCGCTCCATTGAAGTAGTCCGACGCCACCTTGTCCGTACTGAGCACCGAGAAGACGCGTTTAGCGAAAGGCATCTTTCCGCTCTCCACCTCATTCGGGGAATCATGAAAGTCGCCGAAGTCCGGCGAACCACCTGGAAGCCCGGCGATATTGCTCAGGTAGGGCGCCAGCCCGTGTGCCATGCTCCGAATCAGATGCGGGTTCACCTCGCCCATCGAATGGCCTCCGGGTAGACGCAACAGGTCGGCACCGTGCTCACCGAGATACAAGCCGTAGCACCTGGCTGTTTCGGCGGCGAGTTTCGCCTCGGGTCCACGCGCGGCACCTTCAACCCAATCGAATAGCGAGGCGGCGCTCGTTCCCCCGTCCGACCAGAAGTGCCGAGACATGTTGTCCAAGAATACCTTCCCCTGCGAACCGGCTACCATGTCGTGTACCGCGGGATGATCGGGCGATACTGCCTTGAAGAGATCTGCGACGACCGAGCCCATGATTCTGTCCGTCTCTCGGTGATCATCGGTGCCGGCAAGGTCGAGCTGCCATGGCTGTAGGTTCATCACCGCAGCAGCATGGCGAATCATTCTCCGGTCCAGATCCGTGTTGGTCTGCAACGCCGGATTTCCCGCTTTCACGATGTTTGCGAGCAGGTCGAGCTGGTTGAGGTACGTCGGCCAAGCCCAGTTCAGGGCCTGCAAATACTCCGGCAGTTGCGCCTCACCACCCCGCACCACCTCCGTCCCCTGCACCGCACCGGGTTTGAGGTTGGTCCGAGGGAATACCAGCGCAGGGTTGCTCATCAGCTGCCAGGAATTGGCGATCATCTCCCGCTGGTCACCCAATCTTTGGGTAGCAGTCCACAGTTCATTGATCGACATCCCATGTTGTTGCGCCTGCAGCTGACTCAGCACCGCTGCCTGCTCCGGTGTCAGCGGTTGCTTGCCGGCTAGCTGTTCAGCGCTAACCGAATTCAACACGGCGTTCACCCGCGACGCCGCCGACTGATCACCGGCAAGCGCCGCATGAACGTCCCTCTCGGCTTGTTCCGGCGATTCCGGCGACTCGGCTTCCGAGCCGTCCAGCGCCGGAACGGCGCCGTCGTATCCACTTTGCGTACGCATCCGAGTCTTCAATCGATGCAACAGGTCTGAATACATCCCCCGGATGTGCTCGATCTGGCGAAAGGCCGCAGCTGTTTGATCAATGGCCCGGTGTTCGAGGTCGCCGATGATCTCTTCGAGAGCCATCTCGTGTGACATAGGCAGGTGATGCGAATGCAACAAAGTATGAGCTTCGCCGAGTTCACGCTCGGCGGCCTCCAGTTGACCCTCCAGCACCCGGATCTGGCCCGCGGCCGCTCGCTGCGCCTCCGCCAGAATCGCCGCAACGCGTTCCAGGGCGACGGCGACCTGAGGCAACTGCGCAGCCTGCACGCCAAGTGAGCCCGTCGCGCGCTGGACTTCGGCCGCATCGTTGATCGGATGATCGCCGTTCTCTCGGTTCCACGCCGCTTCGAATCGGCGCCGCGCCTCGCTGAAGGCCGACTCAGCCTCGCTGGTCAGCTGTCCTGCATCGTGAAAAGTCCTGGCAAGTGCCGAGATCTGCGCCGGCCGACCGCGCTGCAGGGTCGCATTAATGGCCCACGGGTCGCCGCCGGCCGCGGCGACTAAATGGGCGACGCTTATGTATCGGAGTTGCACCGCACCGCCCGCAGGCTCGCCGCGTTGTTCACTTCCATGTCGGTGAATTGCGCCGCGGCAGCCACAGCGCCACGGCCGACATTGCCAAGTATCTCTCTGTGCCGCAACAGAAGTCGCGCGTGATGGATCTGGACCGACCCCGTCGCCTCCTGGAACGACTCGGCGGCGGAGAAGTCACCGAACATCTGCGGCAGCAATACCGCCCCCGAAAGGTGTTCTGCCGCTTGGTGTGCGTGGCCGCTTGCCTGCTGAGTTTCGTTAGCGCCCGAGCGCAACAGCGCTGCGTCCACGAACATCATCGCCCTCTCCCGGTCGTCGGATGGTGGCGAGGCTAACCGGACCCAACGTGACCGGCAATTCACCGACCAGGTGTCGCGGAAAGGCGGGCAGACGGAACCGCCGTCCCATCCAGTGACCAACGGAGCGCGAGAGGCGGATGAGACAGAAGAAACCCCAGTGACAAATGTTAACGAAGTGATTTCAACACACCCACAGTTCGACAACATTTCTCGTACGAACCACCCAGCCGTGTCAATCTTTCGCGCATGTCAAGCGCCCCATGCGCCCGGTGGCTGCAAACCGCCGTCACGATTTGTGCGGTCATGCTGGCGGTGGCGTCGGCGCCGCCAGTCACGGCCGACGTCAACGGAGTGCCGACCCCTCCTTCTCCTACGGCACCCTGTAATGCCATCAGCCCGTTCGCATTTCCGTGCGTAGGAACGGGGAAGTTCGCCGACGCGGTCGCCGCGGAATGCCGGCGTATCGGGGTCAACGACAATCTCTGCCTGGTTCCGCTCGCCTCGAAGGTGACCCAAGCGGCAACCGTTGCCTACCTGCAGTCCTGGGTACATCGCACGGCGCAGTTCCAGTACGCACTCGGAAATCCGGTCGCGTTCAAGGATGCGCAGTGGATCGGCACCCACAACTCCTTCAACAGTCTGGTCAGCCAGTTCACGCCTTCGCACGCCGACTCCAACCAGCAACTGTCAATGCCGCAGCAGCTGGACATCGACGCCCGCAGCATCGAACTCGACCTGCACTACATCCCACAGATAGGCCAGCTCGGCAATCGCGCTGTCACGGTGTGCCACGGGCGTGGGCCGGATCAAGCGAATCTTGGTTGCACCACCGAACCGGTCTTCACCAAAGTGCTTCCGACGATTACGGATTGGTTGAACACGAATCCGAACGAGGTAGTCCTGATTCTCATCGAGGATCAGTTGAAGGATGCGACGGCTTACGCGTCGGCGCTGGACACCATGGAGCGACAGCTGCGGCGCCCCAACGGCACCAGCCTCATCTACCATCCAGCGCCGGCCGACATTACCGCGAATGGTTGTGCCAACTTCCCGCGGACCATTTCACGCGACGACGTGCGCACCGCAGGCGCGCAGGTCGTGCTCGTCGGCGACTGCGTGCCGAGCTGGGGGACCACGGTCTTCAACTGGGAAGGCCAGGAAGTGCAGAGCGGCTCAACTTTTGACTACCAGCCCTTTCCGAAGTGCGACGCCACTTACGGCCCGGCCGTTTACGCCTCGAACATCGTGCGCTACTACGAGGACTCCACCTTCATCTCGGCCCTGATCAACCCGAGCCGACCGCCCACCAATCCGGCGGCCCTCACACCGCCGAAGGCACAGTCCATGACGAACTGCGGCGTCAATCTGTTCGGCTTCGACCAGCTTCTACCCGAAGACGGACGCATCCAGGGCACTCTGTGGAGCTGGGCGCCGGACGAACCGCGCGTCAGCGTGGGCACCTGCACCTTGCAGGGCACGGACAGCCGTTGGGTGGCGGCACCGTGCGGGGCCGCACATCCCGCGGGCTGCCAGGACGGCTCCGGCAACTGGCATGTGACGGCCGCTGTCACGTTCGCGAATGCTCCGGCGGCCTGCGCGGCGGCGGGCTTCACTTTCGGGTTGCCCCGCACCGGGGTGCAGAATTCCGGTCTGCATACCGTTGCGGGACCGGCCGGTGGTGCCTGGGTGAACTACATCGTCACGTGAGATCGTCACGTGAGATCGTGACGTGAGCTAAGGCTAATCACCTCGGTCCAGCAGATCCGACGAGCCCAATACCCGTTCGATCTGGACCTCGATCACCACGCGCCGAGGATTGGCTCGCGGCGTCCGGTAGCGCTGGGCGTAACGCAGCTCGGCGTCACGAACGGCGTCGAGCTCCTTGTTCACCAGGGCCCGGCCTTCCAGTGAGAGCCACCGGGCTCCATCGACCTGGCTGAGGACGGCCACTCCACCCCGTTCGGCGTTGAGTGCCTTCTGGGATCCACCGGTGGTGATCACCCGGGCAATGTGAGTCTTGGGGTCGAAGGTGAATCCCACTGCCACCACGTGCGGCGAATTGTCGGTGCGCAGCGTGGTCAACATGGCCAGATGGCGTTCGGAAAGGAACGCCAGCGCATCGTCGGTGAGACGGGTCGTGGTCTTGGCCATCGCCCTTCACGCTAGCGCAGGCCATAATCACAGCCGTGGACGACACCCGCGTTGGTCCGCTGGTAATTTTCGGCGGTCGCAGCGAGATCGGAATTGAACTCGCGCGACGCCTGGCGCCAGGAGCGACCGTGGTGCTGGCGGCGCGCAATGCCGACGGACTCGAGCATGAGAAATCCCTGCTGCTCGCCGCCGGCGCCGATGCCGTGCACACCCGAGAATTCGACGCCGACGACGTGGCCTCCCACGGCCCGCTGGTCGACGCTCTGATCGCCGAACACGGCCCGATCGGCACCGCGGTGCTGGCCTTCGGAATCCTCGGCGACCAGAGCCGCGCCGAGCACGACGCGGCGCATGCCGTCGCCATCGTGCATACCGACTACGTGGCCCAGGTCAGCCTGCTCACCCATCTGGCGGCGGCCATGCGCGCCGCCCAACGAGGATCTCTTGTGGTGTTCTCCTCGGTGGCCGGGGTGCGGGTCCGTCGCGCCAACTACGTCTACGGCTCGGCGAAGGCAGGCCTGGACGGCTTCGCCAACGGATTGGCCGACGCACTGCACGGCACCGGGGTCCGGTTGTTGATCGCGCGGCCGGGATTCGTCATCGGGCGGATGACCGAGGGCATGACGCCGGCGCCGCTGTCGAGCACCCCCGAACAGGTGGCCGCCGCGACCGCGCGGGCGCTGGCCAGAGGCCGGCGCAGTGTCTGGATCCCGTGGGCGCTGCGGCCGATGTTCTTCACGCTGCGACTGCTGCCGCAGCCCGTGTGGCGCAGGATGCCGCGATGATCATCGTGGTCGGTATCGGCGCCGACGGAACGCCGGGCCTGTCCGCCACTTCCAGATCCGAATTACAGAGAGCTGCAATCATTTACGGATCCAAACGGCAGCTCGACCTGATCGACGACACCATCGCGGCACCGCGACGGGAGTGGCCGTCCCCGATGCTGCCGGCATTGGAAGCGCTCCCCTCAGAAGGTCCCGACGTCCACATCGTCGCCAGCGGTGACCCGCTGCTGCACGGCATCGGCGGCACGCTGATCCGCCTGTTCGGCGCGGAGAAGGTCCGAGTTCTGCCGCACGTATCGTCGGTAACCCTGGCCTGCGCCAGGATGGGCTGGAACGTCCACGAGACCGAGGTGATCAGCCTCGTCACCGCGGACCCGCATACCGCGATACGCCGCGGCGGACAGGCAATTGTGCTGGTACGCAACCGAAACACACCGAAGGCGCTGGCAACCGCGCTGGACGCCTACGGTCGCGGTGAGTCGGAATTCACCGTCCTGGAACTGCTCGGCGGACCGAACGAAAGACGCCGCGACGGCACCGCCCGGGAGTGGGCGCACGCCGTGACCGAGGACGTCGATGACCTCAACGTGATCGCGATCCGCTACCTGCCGGAAAGCCGCATGGCATCGCTGCCCGACGACGACTTCACGCACGACGGGCAGATCACCAAGCACGGAATCCGGGCGGTGACGCTGGCCGTCCTGAACCCACGGCCGGGCCAGCGGTTGTGGGACGTCGGCGCGGGCTCGGGCAGCATCGCCGTCGAGTGGTGCCGCAGCGCGCCGGGTTGCACCGCGGTGGCGTTCGAACTCGACGAAGGGCGCCGGCTCAACATCGGATTCAACGCCGCTGCCAGCGGCGTCAGCGTGCAGGTGCGCGGGTCCGCGCCCGATGAGTTCGCCGATGCGCCGCCCCCGTCGGCGATCTTCGTCGGCGGCGGTCTGACCCGACCGGGCCTGCTCGACGTGTGCCTGGACCACCTGCCCGCAGGCGGACACCTGGTAGCGAACGCGGTCACAGTAGAGTCCGAAGCCGTTCTAGCGCAGGAGTATTCGCGACGCGGCGGGGAACTTCGGCGGTTCCAGCACTACCAGGGTGAGCCGCTGGGCGGCTTCACCGGCTGGCGGCCCCAATACCCCGTGACGCAATGGTCGGTGACTAAGCGGTGACGGTCCACTTCATCGGCGCCGGCCCGGGTGCCGCCGACCTGATCACCGTGCGCGGTCAACGGCTCCTGCAACGATGCCCGGTGTGCCTGTACGCGGGCTCGATCATGCCCAAAGACCTTCTCGCGCAATGCCCGCCGGACGCCAAGATCGTCGATACCGGCCCCCTGACGCTGGACCAGATCCTCGCCGAGTTTGTCGAGGCCGACGCCGCCGGCCATGACGTGGCGCGGTTGCACTCCGGCGACCCGTCGCTCTACAGCGCACTCGCCGAGCAGTGCCGGCGACTCGACGCGCTGGGCATCGACTATGAAATCGTGCCGGGGGTAACCGCTTTCGCCGCCGCGGCGGCCGCGCTCAAGCGGGAACTCACCGTTCCCGGCGTCGCGCAGACCGTCACGTTGACCAGGGTTTCGACGCTGTCGACCGCCATGCCGCCCGGCGAAGACCTCACCACCCTCGCCCGCTCCGGCGGCACCCTGGTTCTGCACCTGGCCGCAGCGCAGATCGACAACATCGTCCCGCAACTCCTCGCCGGCGGGTATGCCGCCCAAACCCCAACGGCAGTAGTCGCTTTCGCGAGCTGGCCACAAGAGATCGTGCTGCGCGGGACGTTGTCCGACATCGCCGGGCAGATGCATCAGGCCAACGTCACCAAGACGGCCGTCATCGTCGTCGGCGACGTGCTCGGCGCCGAAGGCTTCACTGACAGTTATCTGTATTCCGTCGCACGGCGCAGCAGGGGCGCCCACTGATGCGGGTATTGCTGCTCGGCGGTACCGCCGAGGGCCGGGCGTTGGCGAAAGCCCTGCACCCACAGGTGGATATCGTCAGCTCACTGGCTGGCCGGGTGCCCGATCCCGCACTGCCGGTCGGCCCGGTGCGCGTCGGAGGGTTCGGCGGCGTGGCGGGACTGCGCAGATACCTGCACGACGAACGCATCGATGCCGTCGTCGACGCCACCCACCCGTTCGCGGCCACCATGACCGCGCACGCCGCGCAGGCATGCGCCGAGTTGCGGGTCCCGCATCTGGTGCTGGCCCGCCCGGCGTGGGATCCCGGCTCGGCCACCGTCGTCGCATCGGACGGCGCGGCAGCGAAAGAAGTTGCTGAGCAGGTCTATTCGCGAGTATTCCTCACGACGGGACGATCCGGTGTCGCGGCCTTCGCCGACAGCGACGCGTGGTTTCTGATCCGCGCGGTCACCCCGCCCGACGACACCGCGATGCCGCGCCACCACCAACTGCTGCTGTCGCGCGGCCCGTACCGCTACAACGACGAACTGAGAATCCTCAACGAACACCGCATCGACGTGCTGGTGACGAAGAACAGCGGTGGCGAGATGACCCGCGCCAAGGTGGATGCGGCCGCGGCACTCAAGGTTCCGGTGGTGATGGTGGCGCGACCGCCGCTACCCGAGGGCGCCAGGACGGTCGGCACCGTCGAAGCTGCCGTGCACTGGGTCACCGAACTGCGCTAGGCCGAAGCGGATAGCTCCAAATACCCCTTTGCAGTGGGGTTTCGGGTGAGGGTGCGCCGGCCGCAGACGCGGATGGAATACTGCGGCCATGCACCCAAGGCAGAGCTCCTACATCGGCCGCCGCGAATTTCTCGGCGCCGCAGCGCTGCTGCCCCTTGCGGCGTGTGCGCACGGAACCCCTCGCGCGCAACCGACAACGTCGAGAACGACATCGAGCGCAGCGCCGGATCTGACAAGTCGGTTCACTGAAATCGAGCGACGATATCAGGGCCGGTTAGGTGTCTACGTGCCGGCCAGCGGCGCGACCCCGGCGATCGCCTATCGTGCCGAGGAACGGTTTGCGCTCTGCTCCACATTCAAAGCGCCTCTGGTGGCGGCGGTGTTGCACCAGTATCCGCTCTCCTACCTGGACCAGCGCGTGACGTTCAGCAAGGCCGACATCAGTTCGCCGTCGCCGATCGCCGAGCAGCACATCGACACCGGAATGACCGTCGGCGAGATGTGCGATGCCGCCATCCGCTACAGCGACAACACCGCCGCCAACCTGTTGCTCAACCGGATCGGCGGACCCGCCGGCTTCACCGCCTATCTACGCAGCCTGGGGGACAGCACAAGTCGGCTGGACCACGCCGAGCCGGAGCTCAACCGGGACCCGCCGGGGGACGAGCGGGATACCACCACTCCGCATGCGATCGCGGTCACCATGCAGCAACTCGTCCTCGGCGATGCGTTGCCCCAGGACAAGCGACCGATGCTCACCGATTGGATGGCCCGCAACACCACCGGCGGAAAGCGGATCCGTGCCGCGTTTCCCGCCGACTGGAAGGTGAGCGACAAGACCGGTTCGGGCGACTACGGGCGGGCCAACGATGTCGCGGTCGTCTGGTCGCCGGCCGGCACCCCGCACGTCATCGCGATCTACACCGATATCGCCGGCGGCGGATATGACGCTCAGCCCAATGAGGCATTCGTCGCCGATGCCGCCCGCATCGTGGCCTCCGCTGTCGAAAACTAACCCGGATAGCGTCGCGGCGTGAACACCCGGTCGCCGGAATCTGTTGTGTGCCATTGCGTTTGGGACGAGCCGATGATCAGCAGGCAGCGCATGTCGACATCAGCGGGGTCCAGGTCGGCCAGCCGCACCACGCGCACTCGCTCGTCCGGCCCGGACACGTTGCGCCCGATCACCACCGGCGTGCCCGGTTCGCGATGGGCCAGCAGCAGATCGCGCATGGCGCCCACCTGCCAGGTCCGCGACTTCGACGCCGGGTTGTAGATCGCCAGCACCAGATCGGCGGCCGCCGCGGCCGCCAAGCGGGCAGCGATGACGTCCCACGGTTTGAGCCGGTCCGACAACGAGATCACCGCATAGTCATGGCCCAGCGGCGCGCCGACCCGGCTGGCCACCGCCTGGGCCGCGGTCATCGCCGGGATCACCCGGACCTGCACGTCGGGCCATTGCTTGGCCTCTTCGAGAACCGCCGTGGCCATCGCGAACACGCCCGGGTCGCCGGACGACACCACGGCCACGGCGTGACCCTGCTCGGCCAGCGAGCAGGCCAACCGGGCGCGGGCCGGCTCATCGGTGTTGTCGCTGGCGTGGCGGCGCTGTCCGTCCCGCGGCGGGACCCGGTCCAGGTATCCGGCGTAGCCGATCAGGTCGGTGGCGCCGGCCAGTTCGCGGCGGCTCTGCGGCGTCATCCACTCGGTGCCGCCGGGACCCAGCCCCACTACGGCGACGGTGCCGGCGACCCCCGCCCGGCGCCTGCCACCCGGCAGCATGGCCAACGAAAAGTACGGCACGCCCGTCTCATCGACGTCGGCGGCGGGCAGCACCCGTTGGCCCGGGGTGCTGGCCCGCTCCACGTAGAACGTGTCATCGAGTTGTCCGGAGGCCGAAAGCGCCTCGCGCACATTGCGATACGAACGACCGAGTTTGAGTATCACCGCGGCGTCGGCATCGGCGAGTCGGCGGGTCAATTCGGCTACCGGCAACGTGCCGGGCAACACCGACAGCACCTCGTCACCGGCCACCAGGGGAGTGGCGACGGCGGCCGAGGCGGCGCTCACCGACGTCACGCCCGGCACGATCACGGCGTTGAACCGCTCCGTCAGGCGGGTGTGCAGATGCATGTAGGAGCTGTAGAACAGCGGGTCACCCTCGGCCAGCAGTGCCACGTTGCGCCCGGCGCTCAGGTGCGCGGCGATCCGCTCGGTGGCCGCGACGTAGAAGTCCTCCAGGGCGCCCGCGTAACCCCCGGGATGGTCGGTCGTCTCGGTGGTCACCGGATACACCAGGTGCTCTTCGATCTGGCCGGGCCGCAGATACGGTTCGGCGATGCCGCGTGCGATGCTGCGACCGTGCCGGGCGCTGTGATAGGCCACCACGTCCGCCTCGCCGATGAGCCGCGCCGCCTTGACCGTCACCAACTCCGGATCGCCCGGGCCCAGCCCGACCCCCCACAGCGTGCCCGTCATTCGCGTTCGTTCGCTATCGCGTTAACGGCCGCGGCGGCCATGGCGCTGCCGCCGCGGCGGCCCTGCACCAGCAGATAGGACATGCCGCGCGGGCGTTCGATGAGCTCCTGCTTGGACTGGGCGGAGCCGACGAACCCGACCGGTCCACCCAGTACTGCCGCGGGCGGGGCAACTCCGTCGTCAACCAGCTCCAGCAGGCGGAACAGCGCGGTCGGGGCGTTACCGATAGCGACTACGGCGCCGGCCAACTCGTCGGCCCACAAATCGACGGCGGCGGCCGAACGGGTGGTGCCGTGCTCAGCGGCCAACGCCGCTGCACGTGAATCGGCGACCAACGACACCACCTCGTTGCCGACGGGCAGCCTGGCCTTGGTGATCCCGGCGGCCACCATCGAGGAGTCACACAGCACCGGCGCACCGTCGCAGAGCGCGGCCCGGGCCCGGGAGACGACGTCGTCGGTGTAGGCGACGTGCTCGGCGACGTCGACCTGGCCGCAGGTGTGGATCAGGCGGACCACCACGCGTTCGACGTCGGCGGGAAACCGGGCGAGGTCGGCTTCGGCGCGGATGGCCGCGAACGACTGCCGGTAGATCTCCGCAGCGTCGCGGATGTAGTCGAGCACCCGCCCACCTTAAGACCTCAGCAGCCGGTACCCCGTGCCGGTGGCGACCAACACCTCGCCGTCGACGGGACTGCCGCACGCCCGTTCGCAACCGACGAAGTGCCGGTGCACGGCATAATCGGCGTCCAGCGCTTGCTCGGCGTCTGCCCGCACGTCGGCGACGGAGTGGGCGCAGCCGGGACTGCCGGTGCACGCGCTGACGGCCAGCCACGGGGAGTTCTCGTCGAATACCAGGCCCAGTGGCGCCAGCACGCGGAGGGCCGCTTCTGCCACTTCTTCGATGAGATCGCACACCAGCACCGACCGCCACGGTGTGATCACGATCGGGGCCTCGATAGCGGCCAGGAACTCGGCGACGCGGGCGGGCAGGATCCCGAGTGGCACGGCGGCGCCGAGGCTGACCCGGCCATCGTCCTGCGGTATCCAGCCCACCGGCGCCCTGCCGAGCGGGGGCAGGGCGGGACCCAGTTTCGCCCCCGGCAACAGATCGTCGAGACTCTCGAGTTCGGTTACCCGCCAAGCCTTTCCGTGGATCTCGAGAAACCTCAGGGCCACGTCGATCAGGCTCTGGCAGACATCGGTCACGGCGACGTTGGTCTCGCGACCGGCCAACAGCAGTCTGGGGCCGTCGGAGAACACCTGCACCCCGACGTCGGCGTGCAGACCCGACACGTCACCGCGGCCGTCGTCGAGGCTGAACCAGAACCGGCCGCCGAGGTCGACCAGCTTGGGCTCGGCGCAGATCGCCGCGTCCAGGTCGGCAACCCAACCCCGCACATCGGCGCTCCCGCCGACCCGACCGGACAACGGCGACGCCACGATGTTGCGGACGCGTTCGTGGGTGGCCGAGGGCAGCAAACCGGCCTCGGCGATCGCCTCGGCGACCTTGACGACGTCGGTGACCGCCCGCAACTGCACGTTGCCGCGGCCGGTCAGCTCCAAGGTCGCCGACCCGAATTCCTGGGACAAACCGGCCAGCGTCGCCAACTGGGCGGCTGCGAGCACCCCGCCCGGCAACCGAACCCGAACCAGCGCACCATCCGCGGCCTGGTGCACCTGCAGCGCACCCGGGCAGGCGTCGGAGTCGCGGATTCTGGCCACCCGTCCACGGTACGGCGCGGCGGGTTTGGCCAACGGCCTGGCGGGCAACCGGTGACCGTGCAGACGCTCGAATACGCCCCAGGACGGTCGGCCGATGTCTTCGGCGACCAGGCGCAACCCACCATCCTGCTCTGGCACGGCATGCAGAGCGACGCCCGCGCGGCCCTCCGGCCACTTGCGCAGCGGCTGGCCGACCGCGGCGCCGCTGTCGTCGCAGCGGACTGGAACTCGCATGCCGACGACGGCGGGCGCGCGGATTTGCTGCGGTCGGTCGACTTCACCCGCGAGCGGGCAACCGGCGCAATCGTGCTCGTGGGATGGTCCATGGGCGGTGCCGCCGCGGCGGGCCTGACCCTGGATGCGCAGCGCCACAACGTGGCGATCGCACACACGGTCTGCCTGGCCGGAGCTTTCATAGCCAACGACCCCATCTCAGGACGGCCGGTCACCGACCTCCTGCCCGCTGCCCAGGGGAGTTCACCGTTCACCTTGCTGCACGGCCTGGCCGACGACGTGGTGCCGCCAAGCGCGAGCGAAAAGTTCGCCGCGGCGCTGCAACGCGCCGGCCGGCCGGTGGAGTTGGTGACTCTGACGGCCGATCACGGGACGATCGCCGGCGCCGACTACGACGCGGCCGCCGACCGCTACGTGCCGGGTGAAAGCGACGACGCGCAGCGGGTGGCCCGGGAGGTTGCCGAGCGGATTGCAGTGCTCGCCCACGTCGGAATTAAGTAGTCGACTACTCTAAGCGCCCGCTCGGCGCCGCAGCACACTTCGTCACAGTCGATCGACGAAGGGGTGTGCAATGCAGCGACGCGGTGGTCATGCGGTGGTGTTGGGTGCCAGTATGGGCGGCCTGTTGGCGGCCCGGGTGTTGGCCGACCACTACGACAGGGTGACGGTCGTCGAACGCGACGTCCTGCCCGACGATCCGGTCAACCGGCGCGGTGTGCCGCAGGGCCGGCTGATTCACGCCTGCCTGGCACGGCTCATCCGGGTGCTGGACGAACTGTTCCCCGGCATCCGGGACGATCTGCTGGCCCAGGGCGCCACCACCTGGGACGACGGCGACTTCGCCAAGCTGGACTGGTCGTTCAACGGGCATTCGATGGTGCGCTCGGGCAGGTCGGCGGACGCGCCCCAGATCGTGTCGCCGAGCCGACCGGTACTGGAATGGAATGTGCGCCAACGGGTCCGGGCGATTCCGAAGGTGACCTTCTGCGAGAAGCACGACGTCGTCGGTCTCACGGCGACGCCGGATCGTCGGCGTGTCAACGGAGTACGGGTGATCGACCGCTCGAGCGACCACGAAAAGACGCTGGCCGCCGACCTCGTCGTCGACGCGACCGGACGCGGGTCCCGCACGCCGGTCTTCCTCGAAAACCTCGGCTACGGACGCCCGCCCGAGGACGAGGTGAAGGTGCAACTCGCCTACGCCAGCCAACTCGTTCGGATGCCTTCCGGCGTCATCAAGGAACACATGATCGCCCACTTCCCGCGGCCGGGTCGGCCGCGAATGTTCGCGATGATCGGGTACGAGAACAACTCCTGGATGATCGCCGCCGGCACCATGGCCGGACTCGAACCGCCTCGTGACTACGCCGAAATACTCTCCTACGCAGCAGAATTAGCCCCCAATGTCGCTGCGGTGATGGGCCAGGCCGAGCCGGTCGGCGAGGTCATCCACCATCGGGTGCCGTCGAACCGCTGGCGGCGCTACGACAAGATGCGTCGCATCCCCGACGGTCTGCTGGTCCTCGGAGACGCGGTGTGCAGCTTCAACCCGATCTACGGGCAGGGCATGACGGTCGCCGCCATCGAAGCCACGGTGCTGCGGGACTGCCTGCGGCGCGGAGGTCACGGCCTGGTCCGCCGTTTCACCCACATCGCCGCCAAGAAGGTTCGGGTGGCCTGGCAGACCGCCGTCGCGTCGGACCTGTCGCTGCCGGAGGTGCCGGGCCCGCGACCACTGTGGATCCGCGTCAACAATGCATGCCTCGAGCCCGTCATGACCGCGGCCGAATCCGATCCCGTGGTCGCCGCGCAGTTCATGCGGGTCACCGCGATGATCGACCCGCCGGCTCGATTGCTGCGGCCCGCCATTCTGCTGCGGGTCGCGCGGGCACAGCACCGCCGGACGGGCATGCGGTCCGTCGATGAGGGGTCCGGCGGAGATGTGGTCACCCGCGAATCTCTGGGTACGCCGGCCCGATCGGCGTAACGTGCACGTCAGCGAAAGACGGGGAGGCTGTCATGGCGCAGCAACGTGCACTTAAGGTCGCGATCATCGGTGCCGGAATGTCCGGCATCTGCATGGCAGCCAAACTGCAGGACGCGGACATCGACTCGTTCACCATCTTCGAGAAGGCCGATGACGTCGGCGGTACCTGGCGCGACAACACCTATCCCGGCCTCACCTGTGACGTGCCGTCGCGCTACTACTCGTACTCCTTCCGGCCCAACCCGAACTGGTCGCACTGGCTGCCGCCGGGTGGGGAGATTCAGAAGTACTTCCAGCAGGTGGCCGACGAACGTGGCATCCGTCCGCACATCAGGTTCGGCACCACCGTCAGCCGGGCCGAATACGACGACGGAAAGTGGCGGCTCACCACCCCTGACGGGGAGGAGACGTTCGATGTCTTGGTCACCGCGACCGGGGTGCTGCGGGTGCCGCGATACCCGGACATCCCCGGACGCGACACGTTCGCTGGGCCGGCGTTTCACTCGTCGCGCTGGGATCACTCGGTGTCGTTGCCGGACAAGCGGATCGGCTTGATCGGCACCGGATCCACCGGTGTGCAGATCACCGCGGAACTGGGCGGCACGGTGCGTCAACTCAAGGTCTTCCAGCGCACCGCGCAGTGGATCTACCCGCTGCCCAATCCCCGTTATTCGAAGCTGACCCAGGCGGTGCTGTCGCGTTTCGCAGGGCTGAATCGAGTGCCCTATCTGTTTTGGGGCTGGTTCTTCCGGCTGGTTTTCGGCCGCGCACCCATCCAGCCGGGCTGGCAGCGGCGGCTGGCGCAGGCCGAGTGTCGTTGGAATCTAAGGCTTTCGGTGCGAGACCCGGAGTTGCGCGCCAAACTCACCCCGAACTACCAGCCCATGTGCAAGCGGCAGGTAATGGCCGGGCGTTTCTACAAATCCGTCCAGCAGCCGGGTGTTGAAATTGTCACCGACCCGATCGATCACATCGAAGCCCGCGGCATCGTCACAGCCGACGGCACCCTGCACGAACTGGACCTGCTCGTGTTCGCCACCGGTTTCGACGCTCGGGCCTATGTCCGGCCGATGGAGATCATCGGGGAGGGCGGGCTCACGCTGGACGAGGCCTGGGCCGACGGCCCGACGGCGTACCGGTCCATCGCGGTGCCGGGCTTCCCCAATCTGTTCATGATGATTGGACCGCACTCGCCGATCGGGAACCAATCGCTGATTCCGATCGCCGAGGACCAGGCGAACTACGTGATGTGGTGGATCGAGCAGTTGCGTGCCGGACGGGTGGTCGCCGCCGCACCGACGGAGGCCGCCACCAAGCAGTACAACGAAGACATGAAAGCAGCGATGCCACAGACCATTTGGGTCAGCGGTTGCAACAGCTGGTACCTCGGCAAAGACGGCTTGCCGGAACTGTTCCCGTGGACGCCGGAGACCCACCACGAGTTGCTGCGCCAGCCCGAGCTCGCCGACTTCGACGTGCGGAGGGTCTGAACCCGGCTACACGCGGCGGGGTACGCTGCCCAGTTCGCGCAGCCAGCCCTTCCGGGCAGCGTCGTGCCACTTCAGTGCTGCCGGTACGGCGCGCCATCCCTGTCTGATGGTCGCGCGCACCGCGCGGTAGCTGGTCTCGTCGACGCCGGACCAGCCAATCCCGAAGCGCTCGCGCACAATTGGGGGCAGGCCGCCGAAGATCACCAGGCGCATCGGCGGGGCCAGCGCGGTGCGCACGGGCATGGTGGGCAGCAGTGCGTCCATGATCGGTTTGAGTAGGGGAGTGCTGGGATAGTCCGGCGATGCGCTCATGTCAGGGATCGCCGAGCGCTGGATGAACTCGATCAGGAAGTCCGAAGCCGCATTGGGCTGCAGCACTTCGGCGCAGTAGCGCTGGTATTCCCGGTTGAACTCGCTCAGCGTCGGGGGCAGCAACGAATCCGACATGCCGTAGCGCCGATACCATTCGCAGCCCTCCTGGTAGAGCTGCTCACGCTCGCGGTCGGTGAGGCGGTGCACGTCCCAATACTCGGCGAGGCGGTGCACCATCACCTGGAAGGTGGCGTGCGCCCACCAGTACGTCTCCGGCTTCAGTGCGTGATACCGCTGCCCGTCGGGCAGCTCTCCCTTGATGTCGCGGTGGAAGTCCCGCACCTTCAGCCCGGTCTCGTCGGCCTCGGGCCCGTCGTAGATGGTGCCGAGAATGCCCGGCAGAGAACGAAATACCCGGTCGACCGGATCGTCGAAGAAGTTCGAGTGATCGATGAGTCCCTGGCCAATGGCGGGATGCATCGTCTGCATCAGGCCGGCCGTACCCCCCTCGAAGGCGATCCGCATGTCCCCCGCCCAGCGCCACAACAAGGACTGCGGGCCCAGGGCGATGCGCGTGTGCAAGGTGCGCTCGCTCACGACAGGCCGGTGCGCCGGGTATAGACGTCGTGCTGCTCGCGTTGCAGGTCGCTGGTGAAGACGCGCCCGGTACCCAGAGCGCGTCCGAGCGCCTCGGCCAGGCCCATCGGCATGAGTCGCTGAGCCCACACCGTGAGCCCCAGCGAACGAGGTATGGCCACCCGGGGCTCCGGCTTCTCGATCACCCCGACGACCGCTCGTGCGACGTCTTCGGGCTCGGCGTTCTTGAAGCCCTTCGCGTGCCCCACGCCGGCGACCATGTCGGTATTGGTCAACGTCGGCATGATCACCGTGAAGTGCAAGCCGCTGCCACGGTTCTCCATGCGGACCGCATCCGTGTAGCCGAGCACGGCATGCTTTGTGGCGCAATAGGTTGCGATACCCTCGGTGGGTAGCACGCTGCCCAGCGAGCCGATGTTGACGACATGCCCGCGACGTCGGGGCAGCATCCGTTGCGCGGCCAACTTGGTGCCCAGGATGACGCCATGGACGTTGACGTCGAACAGACGGCGGGTGGCGTCGTCGGCTTCCTCGACCGCGCTGCCCACCGTGATCAGGCCGGCGTTGTTCACCACAACGTCAAGCGGCCCGAGTTGGCCTTCTACGGCGTCGAGGAACTCGGTGAACGATGGCCTGTCGGTGACGTCCAATCTCATGGCAAGCGACAGACCCAGCCGCTTGCCCGCTGCTGCGGCGCCGGTTTCATCGATGTCGCCGATGGCGACCTTCGCGCCAGCACTGTGCAGGGCGGTGGCGATGGCCAGGCCGATTCCGCGCGCGCCTCCGGTGATGGCGACGACTTTTCCGGCAACCGAGGATGTCATCGCTACACGGTACGACGTCGCAGCCCTCGCCGTCCCCGCAATCCGCAGTTGATTTGCGTTCGGCACCGCGCACCCGCCCGAATGGCAGCCGGCATTGTGGGTGCTGATCCTATTCGATTGCTTTACAACGGTTTACGCTGTTATGGCGGCGACGCTGTAAAGTAGTCCGATGGTCGGGAACCCTTCGAATGAGCGGATGCTTGCCGGGGTCGCGGCCGCGGCCGTCGCCCTCGGTGTCGCCCAGCTCGCGAGCATCCCGTTCGGTGGGCGGGCCGATGCGCGGACCGCGGTCGGTTCTGCAGTCGTCGACCTGACACCCGGACCTGTCAAAGAGTGGGCGATCCAGACCCTCGGCACGATGGACAAGCCCTTCCTGGCCGTCGTTGTGCTGATCGTGATCGCGGCACTTGCGGCGATCGCCGGGACCCTCGAGACTCGGCGCCGTCCGCTCGGCAGCGCTCTGATCGCCGCCGGGGGTGTGCTCGGATGTGTCGCCGTGCTGTCGCGGCCGGGTGGGACGGCACTGGACACCATCCCCACCATCGTCGGCGCCGCCTGCGGCGTGGTGACCCTGCGCCTGCTGACCCGTCGGCTCGAGCCGGACGCGCAGGGCCCCGAAGACGGCACCGACCAGGCGGATGCCGGCAGGCGCAGGCTGATCGTGCTGGGTGTCCTCGGATTCGGAGTCGTCAGTGGGGTGGCGGGTGCCGTCATCGCGCGGTTGGCGCACTCGGTGGCGGCCGACCGCAGAACGTTCGTCCTCCCCACACCACGCTCATCGGCACCACCGATACCCGCGGAGGTGCAACCGAAAGGGGTTGCGCTCCCGAGCTTTATCACACCGAACACCGACTTCTACCGGATCGACACCGCACTCAGCGTTCCGCAACTCGGTCACCGCGACTGGCGCCTGCGCATCCATGGCATGGTCGACCGCGAAACCACTTACAGCTTCGACGACCTCGCCCGCTTCGACATCATCGAAACCGTGGCGACACTGACCTGTGTATCGAATCCCGTTGGTGGAAAACTGATTTCGACGGGAATCTGGACGGGTTACCGGGTGGCGGATCTGCTGGCGGCGGCCGGTGTGCACAAGGACGCCGATATGGTGCTCTCGACTTCGATCGACGGCTTCACCGCGGGTACGCCGGTAACGGCCCTCACCGACGGCCGCGACGCGCTGCTGGCGGTCAGCCTCAACGGTCAGCCGCTGCCGGTCGAACATGGCTATCCGGCCCGCCTGGTGGTGCCCGGACTCTACGGCTACGTCTCGGCCACCAAGTGGGTCGTCGATCTGGAGCTGACTCGTTTCGACAGGGCGCAGGCCTACTGGACACGGCAGGGCTGGGCCGCGCAGGCGCCCGTGAAGACAGAGTCCCGGATCGATGTGCCGAGAGGCGGTCAGCAGGTGCCACTTGGGCCGGTGGTTTTCGGGGGAGTCGCATGGGCGCAGAACCGTGGCGTGCGGACTGTCGAGGTGCGCATCGGTGACGAGGATTGGCAGCCCGCCGAGCTGGGCGCGAGCTACTCCAACGAGACCTGGCGGTTGTGGAGCTACCGGTGGCTGGCGAAACATCCCGGCAAGCAGACCATCACCGTGCGGGCGACCGACAACACCGGGGCGGTGCAGACACAGCAGCGGGCTGATCCGGTTCCCGACGGCGCAACCGGTTGGCACTCGGTGAGCTTCTCCGTCTCGGAGAAGTAGCGCCTACTTGGAAGACAGCTTGCGCCAACTGAATACCGCAATCGCGACGCCGATCAGCGCCGTGATCGGACCGATGACCGACCAGGTGGTGGTGTTGCTCATCGGACTACCGCCGAGCACTCCGAATCCCTGCAGGGCCCAGATCAGGCCGAATAGCGCGACGATCAACCCGACCGCGAAGGTGACGATGAAACCCCTGCTCATACCGGAACCCTACGTGCCGATTCGGTCGCCGAGGGGCGCTGCGGTACGAATGAGGGGTGGCTGAGCCGACCGTCCTGTTGCTGTCGACGTCCGACACCGACCTGATCAGTGCCCGCTCCAGCGGAAAGAACTACCGGTGGGCCAACCCGGCGCGACTGTCCGAGGTCGAGTTGCCCGAGCTGCTCGCCGAAGCCTCCATCGTGGTGGTGCGGATCCTCGGCGGCTACCGCGCCTGGGAGGACGGCATCGAAACGGTGCTGGCCAGCGGGGTGCCCACGGTGCTGGTCAGCGGCGAGCAGGCCCCGGACGCCGACCTGACCGGTCGCTCCACCGTTGCGGCGGGCATCGCCGTGCAGACGCACATCTACCTGGCGCACGGGGGTGTGGACAACATCCGCCAGCTGCACGCGTTCCTGTCCGACACCGTGCTGATGACCGGATTCGGGTTCACGCCGCCGGTGGCGACACCCACCTGGGGGGTGCTCAAACGCCAAGACGTCGACAGCGACGGTCCGACGATCGCCGTGCTCTACTACCGCGCCCAGCAGCTGGCCGGCAACACCGCCTACGTCGAGGCGCTGTGCCAGGCGATCGAGCGGGCGGGCGGGCGTGCGCTGCCGGTTTACTGCGCGTCGCTGCGCACCGCCGAACCAGCGTTGCTGGACACTCTCGGTGCGGCGGATGCGATGGTGGTCACCGTGCTGGCCGCCGGCGGAGTCAAGCCGGCCGCGGCGTCGGCCGGGGGAGAAGATGACAGCTGGAACGTCGAACACCTTGCGGCGCTGGATGTTCCGATCCTGCAGGGGCTGTGTCTGACCAGTTCCCGGGCGCAATGGAGTGACAATGACGACGGCCTGAGCCCGCTCGACGTCGCCACTCAGGTCGCGGTGCCCGAGTTCGATGGGCGCATCATCACAGTCCCGTTCTCGTTCAAGGAGATTGACGACGACGGGTTGATCTCCTACGTTGCCGACCCGGAGCGCTGCGACCGGGTTGCGGGCCTGGCGGTCCGGCACGCGTTGCTGCGCCGTATCGGCCCCGCCGACAAGCGGGTGGCGCTGGTGTTCTCGGCATATCCCACCAAGCACGCGCGCATCGGCAACGCCGTCGGCCTGGACACCCCGGCGAGTGCGGTCGCCCTGTTACGGGCCATGCGGGACGCCGGTTACCAGGTGGGGGATCTGCCCGGTGTCGAAGCCGGCGACGGCGACGCGCTGATCCACGCCCTGATCGAGCGCGGCGGACAAGACCCCGACTGGCTCACCTCGGAGCAGTTGGCCGCCAACCCGATCCGGGTGTCGGCGGCCGACTACCGCAAGTGGTTCGCCACGCTGCCCGCTGAGCTGACCGACGCGGTGACCCGGCACTGGGGTCCGCCGCCCGGGGAGCTGTTCGTCGACCGCAGCAGCGACCCCGACGGTGAAATCGTGATCGCCGCAATACAATCCGATAACCTGGTGCTGATGGTGCAGCCGCCGCGCGGATTCGGCGAGAACCCGGTCGCCATCTATCACGATCCCGACTTGCCGCCCAGTCACCACTATCTGGCCGCCTACCACTGGCTTTCCCAAGACTGTCCGGGCGGCTTCGGGTCGCACGCGATCGTCCACCTGGGCAAGCACGGCAACCTGGAATGGCTCCCCGGCAAGACGCTCGGCATGTCGGCGGCCTGCGGATCCGACGCCGCGCTCGGCAACCTGCCGTTGATCTACCCGTTCCTGGTGAACGACCCCGGCGAGGGTACCCAGGCCAAGCGCCGCGCGCACGCGGTGCTCGTCGACCACCTCATCCCGCCGATGGCCCGCGCCGAAACTTACGGCGACATCGCCCGTCTGGAGCAGCTGCTCGACGAGCACGCCAACGTCGCCGCCCTGGATCCCGCGAAGCTGCCCGCCATCCGCCAACAGATCTGGACCCTGATCCGGGCGGCCAAGATGGACCACGATCTGGGCCTCACCGAACGTCCGGAAGAAGACACCTTCGACGACATGCTGCTGCACGTCGACGGTTGGCTCTGCGAGATCAAAGATGTGCAGATTCGCGACGGCTTGCACATTCTGGGCCAGAAGCCGACGGGCGAAGGCGAACTCGATCTGGTGCTGGCCATCCTGCGCGCCCGCCAGCTCTTCGGCGGCACACATGCGCTGCCGGGCCTGCGCCAGGCGCTGGGCCTGGCCGAGGACGGCACCGACGAGCGCACGTCCGTCGACCAGACCGAGGCCGCCGCGCGCGGACTGATAGCAGCCATGCAGGAATCCGGCTGGGACCCGGAGACGGCCGATCGACTCACCGACAACGCCGACGTCGCGGCGGTGCTGCGCTTCGCGGCTACCGAGGTGGTTCCGCGCCTGGCCGGCACCGGATCCGAGATCGAACAGGTGTTGCGGGCGCTGGACGGGCGGTTCATCCCGTCGGGCCCCTCGGGGTCACCGTTGCGCGGCCTGGTCAATGTGCTGCCCACCGGCCGTAACTTCTACTCGGTCGACCCCAAGGCGGTGCCGTCCCGGCTGGCCTGGGAAGCCGGTGTGGCGCTGGCTGATTCGCTGCTGCAGCGCTACCGCGCCGATCACGGACAGTGGCCGCAGTCGGTCGGCCTGTCGGTGTGGGGCACCTCGGCGATGCGCACCGCGGGCGACGACATCGCCGAAGTGTTGGCGCTGCTGGGGGTCCGGCCGGTGTGGGACGACGCGTCGCGACGCGTCGTCGACCTCGCTGCGATCCCGTTGGCCGAGCTGGACCGGCCCCGGATCGACGTCACCGTGCGGATTTCCGGGTTCTTCCGGGACGCGTTCCCACACGTCGTCACCATGCTGGATGACGCGGTCCAACTCGTCGCCGCGCTCGACGAGCCGGATCAGGACAATTATGTCCGCGCGCACGCGCAGGCCGATCTCGCCCAGCACGGTGACCAACGGCGATCCACCACAAGGATTTTCGGGTCCAAGCCGGGCACGTACGGCGCGGGACTGCTGCAGCTGATCGACAGCCGCAACTGGCGCGACGACGCCGATCTGGCGCAGGTGTACACCGCCTGGGGCGGATTCGCCTACGGCCGCAACCTGGACGGCCGTGAAGCGGTCGACGACATGAACCGGCAGTACCGCCGAATCGCGGTGGCCGCCAAGAACACCGACACGCGCGAACACGACATCGCCGACTCCGACGACTACTTTCAGTACCACGGCGGCATGGTCGCCACCGTGCGCGCGCTCACCGGACAGGCCCCGGCCGCCTACATCGGCGACAACACCCGGCCCGACGCCATCCGCACCCGAACACTGTCGGAGGAGACCACCCGCGTGTTCCGGGCCCGCGTGGTCAATCCGCGCTGGATGTCCGCCATGCGGCGGCACGGCTACAAGGGCGCGTTTGAAATGGCCGCCACCGTGGACTATCTGTTCGGCTACGACGCGACGGCCGGGGTGATGGCCGACTGGATGTACGAGCAACTCAGCGAGCGGTATGTGCTGGACCCGGAGAACCGGAAGTTCATGAACGAGTCCAATCCGTGGGCGCTGCACGGCATGGCGGAGCGACTGTTGGAAGCCGCCGGCCGGGGCATGTGGGCCGAACCGCAACCCGACACCCTCGACGGGCTCCGGCAGGCACTGCTGGAAACCGAAGGCGACCTCGAGGGTTAACCCGCGTCTGCTCGCGCAGGGAAAGTCACACGAAGTCGGAGCCGCCGTCCACGTTCACCGTCGCCCCGGTGACATACCCGTTACGCCGCGACGCCAGATAGGCGGTGATTGAGGCGATCTCCTCGGGCAGCCCCGCGCGACCGAGGTCGCAGGGTTGATGGAAGTTGTTGTCGATCCAGGTCATCACGTCCCACGGGTTGGTCGCATCGAGACCGTCGGCGGCCAGAATATCCTTGAGGTTCTCGGTGAAGCTGGCCGTCACAATCGTCCCCGGGCACACGCAGTTCACCAGAATGCCATCCTTGGCAAGGCTTTTCGACAAGTTCTTGGTGATACTGGCCAGCGCTGCCTTCGACGCGGTGTACGCGACCAGCCGCGGGCTCTGCCGTTGAATGGAGTGCGCTGCCAGGGTGACGATCCGGGCCCAGTCAGCAGACCGCAGCAGCGGCAGCGCCGCACGGATCGATCGCACCGCCGACATCGTTCCGAGCGCAAACGTCGCGTCCCAGTCGGCGTCGTCCATCTGCTCGAAATAACCGTCAGCCGGCCCGATGGTGTGTACCACGCAGTTCAGTCGTCCCCAGCGCTCGGCGACTTCGTCGAAGCCGGCGGCGATCGAGTCGGCGTCGGCCATATCCACGCTGATCCCCACCGCCTCCGGCGCGCCGGCTGACTTTAACGACGCCACGGCCGCGTCGAGCGCCTGCTGACCGCGGGCCATCACCGCCACCCGGGCGCCCTCGGCCGCCAGCGTCTCGGCGATCGCCAGCCCCATACCTTTACTGCCGCCGGTGACCACCGCGGTCGATCCGGCAAAACCCAGATCCATAACGCCTCCTTCGTTAAAGGTCCACACCCAAGCCGCGCAAACAGAACCGGACAATGCGATCGCGGAGGTCGCCGGGCTCACAGTCACCGGCTGTCCAGTGCCGGTCGATACCCGCCCACACCACGCCGTGGATGAACTGTGCGCCGGAGTCCGGTTCCACGCCGCGAAACATCCCGCGCCGCAGCCCGCTTTCGATCACCTCGCGCAGCGGTAGCAGCATCTCGGCGTAGGCGGATTGAATGAGGTGCGGTGCGCCCGATGTCTGGGCCTGGGCCTCCAACGACAGGCGCCTGAGGTCGGTACGCACCGTATCATCGAACGCCAGGTCCAGGCGTCCGTCGACCCATGCCCGCACCGCATCGATTTCCGTTGCGGCAGAACCCATTCGGTCCCGCAATCGCTGCGCCTCGGCCCGCGCCGAGTCCAGGAACACCGCGGCCACCAGTTCGTCCTTGGAGCCGAAATGCCGGTAGAAGGCGCGGGTGCTCAATCCGGCTCGGTGCAGCACCGCGGCGATGCTGATGCCCCCCACGCCGTCCTCCCGTAACGCGGTCGACGCGGCGGCCAGGATTGCGCGACGCATATCCGGGTCAGGGGCCAGCTTGTCCCGCCGCCGCGTTCTCGCGGCCGTCGTCTGATCAGCCGGTGGCATCGTAGGTGGCGAGATAGTCCGCGAACCGCTCCCGCACGCCTTCGGGAGTCAGGCCGTAATCGGTCAGGTCGTAGTCGTGGGCGCCGCGCGAGCCCGGCCGGTGTCCCTGGGCCCACTGCTGCACTGCCGCCGGCGAAGCGTCGGTGAACGTCAAACCCAGTGACTGGTAGCTGTTTTGCACGGTGGTGACCGGGTCCGTCTGCAGGTCGGAGAATGAGACGTCGGCGAATCTGTCATCGCCCACCCGCCGGCGGAAATCCATCGCGCGGCGCACGGCTTCGGCCCAGCTGTCGACCTGCTCCGTGCCGAGTTCATGGGCGTCGTCGCGGTCGCTGCTCCAACTGCGGACGTAGTGGATCAGGCTGCACACCGAACCCATCACCTTCGCCGGATCGCGATGACTCCAAAGGAATTTCGCGTTCGGATACGCCTCGACCAGCGCGTCAAGGGCGAACATGTGCACCGGCGTCTTGAGGTGCCACAGGTTCGGCGGGCAATGCCACTGCAGCAGCTTTAGCACCCGACGGTGAAAGACATACGTCTCGCCCATGTCACAGTCCATCAGCCACGCCAGGTAGGCCGGCGCGCGTACGGCACCGTCGAAATGGAAGGTCCGAAAACTCATCCCCATCAGGTCCTGGCATTCGGTGGGCGCTGTGGCTTCGGAGTTGTAGAGCGTCTTCATCAACGGGAACATGTCGTCGAGCATCTTGAGTCCCGCCTCGGCCTGCGCGATGCGCGGATCATCATGCTGCGTAGCGGATTCCGGCGGCGGAGTAGGAGCTTGGGATTCCCACATCCGCAACGAGCGGAACTGCGGATCGGCCGCCACCAGTTGGCTCAGCGCGGTGGTGCCGGTGCGGGGCAATCCGATCACGAACACCGGTCCGCCGACCACCTGCTCGTCGATTTCGGGATGCTGTGCGTAGGTGTCCTCGACCTTGAGGCGCTGGATCAAGGCGTTGCTGATGGTCGCGTGCTGAATGACGCGACCGATCTCGTTGAGATCGGCCTCGGCGTTCAGCGCCTCGACGATGCGTTCCAGGCCCTCCCGGTAGTAAGGCGAGCCGAAATCTTCCAAACCCGTTGCGGCGCGGGCGCCGTCTTCCAATTCGTCCGCGTTGAACGTCACCGTCCGAACCTCTCCAGTACGGCGGTTCGCCGCGCCGCCAGCACGGCTGCCCGCTGTTCGATGGTCACTGTCGCGGTGTCCGGTGGCAGCGCCGCCAGCACCTCGCCGACCGGCACGACGCGAGTCGTCGGCGTCGGCGCCGTCTCGGTCCGCACGCAGCGCAGAATGATCGGGCCGTTGCTGTGTCCCGCGGTGTCCAGCCAGTTGAACACCCCCGGGTCCTCGGCGCACAGCACCACCCGGACGCGGCCGTCGGAATCCACCGCCGCCTGATAAGCGTTCAGACTCGACTGGTGCCGGCCGTAGTGAATGGTCTCCCACCACGGGTTGCCGATCGAGAAGCTCCAGTAAATGCCTTCGGGCGGTTCGACTTCCACGATCAGCGCCTCGCCCGGTTGCAGTTCCCACCGCCCGATCACCGGCCGGTTCTCCGCGGCCGCCCCCATGTCGCTGCGGTCGATGGGCGGCAGGAATCCGTTCACCGGCGCCGCCGCGCCGAACTGCAGAAAGAACGCCAGGTTCTCGGTCACGAAGTCGCCGAGCGCCACCACCTGCCGCGACAGTGCGCCTTGCGCATCAACCGGGCCGCCGTGAGCCGCGACCGGCTCACCAAGCCGCTCGATCCGCAGCGACGAGGCCACCTCGCTGTCCCAGTCGTAAAAGAAGTGCCGCACCGTGAAGGTGGGATGGTCGCCCTCGATGCGCATCCAGTTTCCGGGCCGCTCCTCAGCCGACAGCACCACCTCGAAATTGCCGTCGGCATCGGCGTCCAGTTCGTCGACCAACGTGTTCGCGGTCGACGCAATGCCATTCATGGTCTGCAGGCCCACGTAGCGGGCGGTGCCGCGGTTCCCGGACACCCGGTAACTTTCGCCGCCACGCAGGACCGCCCGGGTATAGATGCAGTCCGGGCACTCCATGCCCCAGGTCAGTACGTCATCGGTGCTGGTGCGCTGTACCCGCAGCACCGGATCCGGGTCGAACCGCAGCACTTCGTCGATCCCGGCGGTGAGCAGAACCAGCAGATGCCGCATGCCGGCGGTGAGATCAGCCCGATTCCGGTTCGCGGCATCGGACTGCACCTTGTCGGCGGCGGTGCCGAGCCGGTCCAACAGATACGACCAGGCCTGCCCCAGGCCCCGGGTGTCGCCGTTTTCTGACGATGCCGCCTCTGCGATGGAAAACGGCAACCACGCCACCGAACCACTCCTTAAATGAAAATATTGTTTTCACTTAACGCGACTATCGCAGTCCGCCCAAGCGGCTGTCAACGGCCGATCCCGCGAGCAGACGCGAAATCGCACCCGGAAGGCCCTCCGAGTGCGATTTCGCGTCTGCTCGCCAGGCGACCGCCAGGTAAATTGACACCGTGACACCCACCTTCGCCGACCTGGCCAAAGCGCAATACATCCTGCTCACTACGTTCACCAAAGACGGCCGGCCCAAGCCGGTCCCCGTGTGGGCGGCATTGGATAAGGACCGCGGCGACCGACTCCTGGTTATCACCGAAGGAAAGTCGTGGAAGGTCAAGCGAATTCGCAACACGCCGCACGTGCAACTGGCCATCTGTGACATGCGCGGCCGCCCCAAGAGCGAATCTGTCGACGGGACCGCGGCCATACTCGACAAATCGCAGACCAAGGTCGTCTACGACGCGATCGGTCAGCGCTACGGCATCATCGGCAAGGTCTTCAACCTGTTCAGCAGGCTACGCGGCGGCATGGAAAACAACGTGGGCCTCGAGCTGCGAGTGCCCTAGCAATCCGTGAGCACGATCCTGGTCCCCATCCCGGACCGCGACTTCGACCCGACTGAGGTCGCGGTCAGCTGGCAGGTTTTGACCACGGCGGGACACCGGGTGGTCTTCGCCACCGAGAGCGGCAGACCGGGCGTGGCCGACGACATCATGGTCACCGGGCGCGGGCTTGATCTCTGGTCGCGGCTGCCCCTGGTCGGTGGTGTGTCGGTGGTCGGTCGCGCGTTGCGAGCCAACAAAATCGCTCGCCACGCCTACGACCAGATGCTGCGCTCCGAAGAGTTTCAGCACCCGACCAGCTGGGCGCACGCCACGCTGGATGCGATTGACGCGCTGTTATTGCCGGGCGGTCATCGTGCCCGCGGGATGCGCCGCTACATCGACAGCGCCGTCCTGCAAGCCCTTGTCGCCGAGGCGTTCAAGCGCGGGGTGATCGTGGCCGCGATCTGCCACGGCGTGCTGCTCGCCGCCCGCAGCGTCGATCCCGACACCGGGCGTTCGGTGCTGTACGGACGCAAGACCACGGCGCTGACGTGGACGATGGAGCGCACCGCCTGGCAGCTCACCCGACGCACCCGGCTGTGGGACCGCGACTATTACCGCACCTACACCGAGCAACCCGGCCAAGGCGCCGGCTATATGTCGGTGCAGGCAGAGGTCACCCGCGCGCTCGAAAAGACCGGTGACTTCCGCGATGTCGAACGCGGCTCACCGCGTTGGTGGCTGAAGAGCTCCGGTTTGGTCCGCGACACCGCAACCGATTCCAGGCCGGCATTCGTCGTCGACGACGGCAACTATCTGTCAGCCCGCTGGCCCGGCGACACGCACACCTTCGCGCGGGCCCTGTCGGCCAAGCTCAAAGCCTCGACTTAACCCGTAGCGGCGCCGTAGCGCTGCCACCACTGATACAGCTCGCCCAGGTCCGGCCCGCCGTTGACCGTTGCCAACAACAGCTGGGAGTCGCGGGTCCATGCGATAACGGTCTGGTCGTCCACGGTGCCGCACGCAATCTTGCCGCCGGGGTTGGTCAGGTGAGGTCCGTAATTCCAGGTGCCGGGCGATGCGTTCCCGTCCGGACACGGTGATAGCGACATGCCCGCGGCGCTCACGTAGAAGTCCGCCGTCAATGCGTCCATCGAGTCGTAGTGGGTGAAACGCGCGTAATCCGGCGTATCGGTGTGCATGTCATCCGTGCAGTCCAGACTCGCGAGCGCGGCGGGAAAGGCATTGTCTGCCCGGGTGCAGGAAGCGGCGGTATATCCCGGCGGCAGCAGGGCGATGACCTGCTGCTCGGCTTCGGTGAACTGCTCGGCGCCGGCCCGGCCGGGTGCGATCCCGACCAAGACCGTGACCAAAGCCAGGGCAACCGAGCCGGCCCACCGCGTCCGGGTCATCCCAGGTGCTCGCCGAAGAACGCGAACACTCGGCGCCAGGCGTCTTCGGTCGCGTCGTCGTCGTAGCCGAAACCCGTGACGCGCAGCAGCGGCTGACCGGGCAGCTGGTTGGCGAAGCTGTGCCCGGCGCCGCGGTAGGACTTGATGTCGGCGGTGATGTTCTTGGCCGTGGTCACTTTGCGCAGTCGCTCGGCCGCGCCGATCCCCAGCGGGTCGCGGCTGCCGAAGCTCGCCACGATCGGGCACGCACCGTCCAGCGTCTCACTGAGCTTGCGCGGCAGCGGGGTGCCGTAGAACGGCGCGGATGCGCCGAAACCCTTGGGCGACAAGACAAGAGCAAACTGCCCGCCCATGCAGAAGCCGGCGATGCCGACCCGTCCGGAGCATTCCGGCAGGCCCAGCAGATGCTCGCGCGCCGCCATCACGTCATCGATGGCGGGGCCGTGTTTGGTCAGCACGTCACGCATCACCCGGGTGATGCACCGCGCCCGGCCGCCCCGCGCATACAGGTTCGGAGTGAGCGCCACGTAGCCCGCTCGAGCCACCCGTTGTGACACCGCCTCGTTGTCCGGCCCGTAGCCGATCGCGTCGTGGACTATCACCACGCCGGGCCAGGGACCCTCACCGGAAGGAACATTCAACAGGGCATCGATCGGTCCGGCGGGTGTGTTCAGCTCAATCGTCGTCATAGCGTCATCTAACTGCAGCCGGGGCGCGACCGTTCACGGAACTCCATCGTGCGTCGCAGACGTTGGCCTCACATGGTTGGACGGCTGTTTCTCATTTACGCCGTCGTCGAGCTCATGGTCACTATCGGGCTGGCGGCGGCGATCGGCGTCGGCTGGACGGTAGTGGTGCTGCTGGGCACCCTCGTCCTGGGACTGGGTCTGGGGGCCCCGATGGGCGGGCTGCAGCTCACCCGGCAGTTCATGCAGCTGCGAACCGGCGTCCAGGAACCGCGCACCGCACTCAGTGACGGCGCGCTCACCGCGCTGGCCACCGGGCTGGTCGTGGTCCCGGGTCTGGCCACCACCGTGTTGGGCCTGTTGCTGCTGGTGCCGCCGATCCGGGCCGCCGCGCGGCCGGCTCTCACCACCGTTGCGCTGCGTGGGTTCCTCCGCCGAGTCCCGCTGCTCGGTGCGGACGCGACCGGTCTGGCCGATCGCCGCACCACCCCGGACGACCGGGACTACATCGACGGCGAGGTGATCGACGTCATCGACGGCGAACCACCGATCCTGACTTACTCTCCGCGCCCGGACCAGCCGCCCCGCTAGCGCGGTCCCGGGGCTTCCCGCCCGGCATCTAGGGTTTTGCCGTGACGTCTACCACGCTGCTCGTGAACGGCCGGGTGCACAGTCCGAGTCATCCCGACGCCACCGCGATGGCTGTGCGCGGTGATGTCATCGCCTGGCTGGGCAGCGATGAGGTGGGGCGTCGTCAATTTGCCGATGCCGACGTCCAGGATCTCGACGGTGCGTTCGTGGCGCCCGGCTTCGTGGACAGCCACATCCATGTCAGCGCAACGGGTTTGGCCATCAGCGGACTGGATCTACGGGCGGCCGGTTCCCGGGCTCAGTTTCTGCAGATGGTTGCCGACTACGCGGCGGCTCACCCGGGACGTCCGGTGTGGGGCCATGGTTGGGACGAGTCGGGGTGGCCGGAGAACACCGTGCCCGGCACCGACGACCTGGACCGGGTGCTGGGTGACCGTCCCGCCTATCTCACCCGGATAGACGTGCATTCGGCGCTGGCGTCCACCGCGTTGCGGCGGCTGGTCCCCGACCTGCCCGCCGCGGCCGGGTTCGCCGCCGAGCAACCGCTGACCGGTGATGCGCACCACCGGGTCCGGGCGGTCGCCCGCAGCCTGCTGAGCGACGACCAACTCACCGAAGCCCGCGTCGCCGCACTCGAGGCGTTGGCCGCGTCGGGCGTCGTGGCAGTCCACGAATGCGCCGGACCGCAAATCGGCGGGCTCGACGATTGGCTCGCACTGCGCCGTCTCAACGCAGGGGTCGAGGTGATCGGGTACTGGGGAGAGCCAGTGACCACCGCCTCCGCGGCCCGCACCCTGATCGCCGAGACCGGCGCCCGCGGGCTGGCCGGCGACCTGTTCATCGACGGCGCGCTGGGGTCCCGCACTGCCTGGTTGCACGAACCCTACGCCGACGCTCCCGGCTGCACCGGCACCCGCCATCTCGACCCGGCGGCGATCGACGCGCACGTCCGCGCGTGCACCGAGGCCGAGGTGACGGCCGGTTTCCACGTCATCGGCGATGCCGCGGTCTCCGCGGTGGTGGACGCATTCGAACGGGCGGTGGACGACTTCGGGGTGGCTGCCGTCGCTCGTTGCGGACACCGGTTGGAGCACCTCGAAATGGTCACCGCCGACCAGGCCGCCAAGCTTGGAGCCTGGGGCGTCATCGCCAGTGTGCAGCCCAATTTCAACGCGCTGTGGGGCGGCAGGGACGGCATGTACGCCCAGCGACTTGGCCCGGCCCGAGGTTCAAGGCTCAACCCGCTGGCGCTGTTAGCATCGCAAGGCGTGCCCCTCGCCTTCGGCTCTGACGCGCCCGTCACCGGTTTCCAGCCGTGGGCCGGAGTGCGCGCCGCGATTCATCACCGCACACCCGGCAGCGCGGTCTCGGCCCGGGCGGCATTCGCGGCCGCCACCCGCGGCGGCTGGCGGGCCGGCGGCGTCCGCGACGGCGTGTCCGGCACCCTGGTCCCCGGCGCTCCCGCCTCGTATGCGGTATGGGACGCCGGCGTGCTCGACGTCAGCGCGCCCCGCGACGCCGTCCAACGGTGGTCCACCGACCCGCGTTCCCGGGTCCCCGCGCTGCCCCGGCTGGACGAGAACGAGCCGCTGCCGCAGTGCCGGCAAACCGTGCACCGGGGTTCGGTCATTTATGGCTGACGGCACGCCAGACCCAGAGCAAACAACGGATGATTCGCTGGACCCCGAACCGGACCAGTTGCCAGCGGCTCGCCCCGGCGTTCCGGCCCGGCTGCGGGGGCTGGCTCGCCGCGGGCTCGCGCGGACGCCGGCCGTCTGGGACCGGTTGCGCCCGAGGCTGGCGCGACTGGTCGGCGCGCTGGCCAGCGGCCTGCTCATGTACGCGAGCTTTCCGACGCTGAATTGCTGGTGGGCCGCCATCCTCGCCATCGCGTTGTTGAGTTGGGTGCTCAAGCATCCGGCGACTACATCGGCCGGCGGGCTGGGCTACGGCGTGCTCTTCGGAGTGGCGTTCTACCTGCCGCTGTTGCCGTGGATCAGCACGCTGGTCGGTGACGTGCCCTGGCTGGTGCTGGCCGCCGTCTGCGCGGTCTACCCGGGTTTGTTCGGCCTGTGTGCCGTGTTGGTGCGAGGCCTGCCCGGATGGCCGATCTGGTTCGCGGTGCTGTGGGGGGCCCAGGAGTGGCTCAAATCCACCTTTCCGTTCGGCGGTTTTCCCTGGGGATCGATCGCCTTCGGTCAGGCCGAGGGCCCGCTGCTGCCGTTGGTGCAGCTCGGCGGCGTTCCACTCTTGTCGTTCGCGGTGGTTCTGGTAGGTGCCAGCGTCACGGCCATCGCCCAGGAGATCGGCAAGTGGTTCGAAAGCGGAGGGACCCGGGCGACCGAAAACAAGTCGGAACCTCCCGCCGTCCTGTTGCCTGGAATCAGCATCTGCCTGGTGTTGCTGGCCGCCACCCTGGTGTGGCCGCAGGTCCGGCACGCAGGTGTCGGATCCGGCGGTGAGCCGACCGTCTCCGTCGCCGTTGTGCAGGGCAACGTGCCCCGGTTAGGCCTCGAATTCAACGCACAGCGGCGCGCGGTGCTGGACAACCACGTCAGCCAGACCCTGCGGCTGGCCGAAGACGTGCGCGCCGGTCTGGCCCCGCAACCCCGTTTCGTCGTCTGGCCGGAGAACTCATCGGACATCGATCCGTTCGTCAACCCCGACGCCGGTCAGGAGATCTCAAAGGCTGCCGATGCGATCGGAGCGCCGATCCTGATCGGCACGCTGCTGGCGAAGCCCGGCCGTCCGGACGACAACCCCGAATACACCAACACGATGATCGTCTGGAATCCCGGCACCGGGCCCGCCGACCGGCACGACAAGGCGATCGTGCAGCCGTTCGGCGAGTACCTGCCCATGCGGTGGCTGTTCCGGCATCTGTCGGGCTATGCCGACCGCGCCGGCTACTTCGTCCCGGTGCCCGGCACCGGGACCGTGCGCATCGCCGGCATCCCCGTCGGGGTCGCCACCTGCTGGGAAGTGGTCTTCGACCGCGCGGCGCGCAACTCGGTGCTCAACGGCGCGCAGTTGCTGACCGTGCCCAGCAACAACGCCACCTTCACCAAAACCATGAGCGAGCAACAGCTGGCGTTCGCCAAGGTCCGTGCCGTTGAGCATGACCGATACGTTCTGGTGGCGGGCACCACCGGGATCAGCGCAGTGATCGCGCCGGACGGGGCGGAGCTCAAGCGCACCGACTTCTTCACCCCCGACTACATCGACACCCAGGTCCGCCTCAAAACCAAGTTGACGCCGGCCACCCGGTGGGCTCCGATCCTGCAATGGGTGCTGGTCGGGACGGCTGGGGCGGTGATTCTCTTCGCGATACGGCACAATAGTTCTTCCTCCGGCTGGTTCCCACGTCCGAGGCGCCCTCGGTTGCGAAGGCGAGGGCGGTCGGAGCCGGCGGGCGAACCTGACAATTCCGATACGCCGTCAGCTGAAACGGATGACAAGGAAGTTGCGAACGAATCAGCGACGGCACACGTTGAGACTGCGAACGAAGGCCAGTCCGACGAGGGCGACCGAACGTCTATCGGGCGAAATGAAGGAGCTACATGACCACCGGCCAGTCTGGGCCCGAGGTTGCGGGCAACAGTCCCAGCCAGCGCGTCCTGGTGATCATCCCCACCTATAACGAGCTTGAGAACCTGCCTCTGATCCATCGGCGCGTCACCGACGCCTGCCCCGACGTGCACGTCCTCATCGTCGACGACAACAGTCCCGACGGCACCGGGCGGCTCGCGGACGAACTGGCGGCGGCCGATCCCAATCGGATCCATGTCCTGCACCGGACCGTCAAGAACGGCCTCGGCGCGGCATATCTGGAAGGTTTCGCCTGGGGACTGAGCCGGGGCTACGAGGTTCTGGTCGAGATGGACGCCGACGGCAGCCATGCGCCCGAGCAGCTCTACCGCCTGCTGGAGGCCGTCGACGCCGGCGCCGATCTGGCGATCGGCTCACGCTACGTGCACGGCGGCACCGTACGGAACTGGCCGTGGCGCCGCTGGGCCTTGTCCTGGACGGCGAACACGTACTCGCGCCTGGCCCTGGGCGTCGGGGTGCACGACATCACCGCCGGTTACCGGGCCTACCGCCGCGAAGTGCTCGAGACCATCGACCTGGCCAGCGTCGACTCCAAGGGCTACTGCTTCCAGATCGAGATGACCTGGCGCACCGTGAACAACGGGTTCGTCGTCGTCGAGGTGCCGATCACGTTCACCGAGCGTGAAATCGGCGTCTCGAAGATGAGCGGCTCCAACATCCGTGAGGCGCTGGTCAAGGTCGCCCAGTGGGGGATCGAGGGCCGGCGCGACCGCACCCGGTCCAGCCGGGCTCACACGTAATCCGGCGACCCGCTTCGCCCGGCTACGCCGCGCTCGCGATCGCCGGGCTCACACGTAATCCGGCGACCCGCTTCGCCCGGCTACGCCGCGCTCGCGATCGCCGGGCTCGCTAGCCCCGGCGCTTGGACCGGATCAGTTCCATGCGCTCCTTGAGTAGCTCCTCGAGCTCCTCGACCGAGCGGCGCTCCAGCAGCATGTCCCAGTGGGTACGCGGCGGCTTGACCTTCTTCGGCTCGGGCAGGTCACCTTCGATCAAGGTGCCTTCCATGCCGTTGCGGCACAGCCACGTGCCGGGAATCTCGGCGTCATCGGCGAACGGGACCTCGAACTCCTCGCCGTTCTCGGTGCGGTACCGAGCGATCTGGCGCGGCGCCAGGTCATGATTGCGGTCGGTCTCGTAGCTCACGGCTCCGAGGCGACTACCTCGTAGGACACGATCGGCCATTGGTACTGCTCCTTTGGGTCCGGCGAGCTGCTGCTGCTCCCGTGATTCTGGATCTGTCTAAGCAAACGTTAAGACCGCCTGCACAAGTTCCCGGTTCCTCGCGTTGCTGCGCGATGCGCGACGCGATTGTCCATGATACCGGGATCACAGCCCGGATCGGACTAAAGTCGTCAGGCGTGAGTCGTCGCATCCGGCCCCAGCCCTGTCGCTGGTGTGGGCGCGATGTCGCCGACGTGGGAATGGGCCGCCGCCGCCAGTACTGCCGGCAGTCGTGCCGGCAGCGGGCCTACGAACAGCGGGCGATGATTTCTCGCGGCGAAGTCGCCGCCCTGCCCACCGATGCGGTGGTGTTGTCGGCCGAGGAGGCCGCCGACCTGTCCGATCGCGTCTATCAGGTCAGATGTGCGGCCGAGGACGTCGTCACGGCGCTTGATGAAGGCGCGGCGGCGACCGAACTGCGGGAATTGTGCGACGAGTTGCTGCGCGCGGCCAGGGCCGCGGACGGCTGGCGTCGCGTGGGAGTCTGAGGCGCGCGCGGAACGCATGTCCCGCCCGGACCGGTACAGTCGCGCCATGAACGGCGGGCCGGGTGTACAAGGGAGTGCAGAAGGCTCACGGTACGCGGGGTGCCCGGCCGGTCTTCGGCTAGCTACTGGGAGTAGTCGACGTTTTTGAAATCCTGCCGGAGTTGGCGATACTCACGAGCGAGATTCTTGGGTCGGAAAGCTGCGCCAAGCAATCGCTTCGCGCAGCGACTTCTATGACTCGGCGAGAGCCGCATCCGGCGGGTCAGAGACGACCAAATTTAGGCGAGGGGTTAGTAATGAGTGATCAGCTCCAGCATGCGACTGAAGCATTGCGGAAAGCGCTGGTCCAGGTTGAACGCCTGAAGAAGACCAACCGTGCGCTGCTGGAGCGGAACAGCGAGCCGATCGCCATCGTCGGAATGTCCTGCCGGTTCCCGGGCGGCGTCGACTCCCCGGATGGCCTGTGGCAGATGGTCGCCGAGGGCCGCGACGTGATCGCCGAGTTCCCCACCGATCGCGGCTGGGACGTCGGCGAACTGTTCGACCCCGACCCCGACGCCGCGCACAAGACCTACGCCAACACCGGCGGCTTCGTCGACGGTGTCGCGGACTTCGACGCCGCCTTCTTCGGCATCGCGCCCAGCGAAGCGCTAGCCATGGATCCTCAGCACCGGATGCTGCTGGAGCTGTCCTGGGAGGCCCTGGAACGGGCCGGGATAGATCCCGGCGGGTTGCGGGGCAGCGCCACCGGCGTGTTTGCCGGCATCATCGCCCAGGGCTACGGAATGTTTGCTGAGGAGATCGAGGGCTACCGGCTCACCGGTATGACGTCCAGTGTCGCCTCCGGCCGGGTTTCCTATGTGCTGGGTCTGGAGGGGCCGGCGGTCTCGGTGGACACCGCGTGCTCGTCCTCGCTGGTGGCGCTGCACATGGCGGTGCAGTCGCTGCGGTCGGGAGAGTGCGACCTGGCGCTGGCCGGCGGTGCGACGGTCAACGCCACCCCGACGGTCTTCGTCGAGTTCAGCCGTCACCGGGGTCTGGCTCCGGACGGCCGGTGCAAGGCCTACGCGGGTGCCGCCGATGGAGTGGGGTGGTCCGAGGGCGGCGCCGTCGTTGTGGTGGAACGACTTTCGGACGCTCAGCGGTTGGGGCACCCGGTGCTGGCCGTGGTGCGTGGCACCGCGGTCAACCAGGACGGCGCCTCCAACGGGCTGACCGCGCCGAACGGTCCCTCCCAGCAGCGCGTAGTGCGCGCGGCACTGGCCAATGCCGGCTTGTCTGCGACGGACGTCGATGTGGTCGAGGGCCATGGCACCGGCACCACGCTCGGCGACCCGATCGAGGCGCAGGCGTTGTTGGCCACCTACGGACAGGGACGCACGGAGGCCGGCCGGCAGCCACTGTGGCTGGGGTCGATCAAGTCGAACATGGGGCACACCCAGGCCGCGGCCGGCGTCGCCGGCGTGATCAAGATGGTCCAGGCCATGCGCCATGAGGTGTTGCCGGCGACCCTGCACGTGGATGCGCCGTCCCCACACGTGGATTGGTCGGCGGGGGCGGTGGAGTTGTTGGCCCAGCCGCAGCCCTGGAAGACCGAGCCCGCCCGGGCCCGCCGCGCGGCGGTGTCCTCATTCGGGATCAGTGGCACCAACGCACATGTCATCATCGAGTCGGCACCGGCCGAGTCGCCTCGCCAGGCGGGGCCGCAACGCCCGGCAGTGCCGTGGACGATCTCGGCCAAATCGGCCTCGGCCTTGACGGCGCAAGCCGCCCGATTGGCCGAATACATCGGCGGGCGTGACGATCTGGACATCGCCGACGTGGCCTGGTCGCTGGCCGGCCGCACCTCGTTCGAGCATCGCGCCGTCATTGTCGGAAGCGACCGTGACAAGCTGCTGGCTGGATTGGCCGACCTGGCCCACGATGAGCCGGGGGAATACATCCGCGGCGCGGCCCAGCCGACCGGCAAGACGGTCTTCGTCTTCCCCGGCCAGGGCTCCCAGTGGGTGGGCATGGCCGTCGAATTGCTGGACACCGCACCGGTATTCGCGCAGCAGATCGAGGCGTGCGCCGAAGCTTTCGCGGAATTCGTCGACTGGTCTCTGGTCGACGTACTACGCGGCGCCCCGGGCGCCCCGGGGCTGGACCGCGTCGACGTGGTGCAACCGGTGCTGTTCGCGGTGATGGTGGCCCTGACCGAGTTGTGGCGGTCGATCGGGGTGCGCCCGGATGCGGTCATCGGTCACTCCCAGGGCGAGATCGCCGCGGCCTACGTCGCCGGCGCGCTGTCGTTGCGCGACGCCGCCAAGGTGGTCACGCTGCGGAGCAGGTTGCTCACCGGGCTGGCCGGACCCGGCGGCATGCTGTCGATCGCCTGTGGCGCCGAGCAGGCACGAGAGTTGTTGGCGCCCTTCGGTGATCGGCTCGACATCGCCGCTGTCAACGGCCCGTCGGCGGTCGTGGTGTCCGGTGACGTGGCGGCGCTCGACGAACTCGCTGCGGTCTGCGTCGACCGGGAGCTACGCGTTCGCCGAATCGACGTCGACTACGCGTCACACTCGGCGGAGGTCGAGGCGATCCGCGCCGAACTCACCGAGGTGCTGGCCGGACTCGAGCCGTCGGCGTCCCGGATCGCCTTCTTCTCCACCGTTACCGGAAGTCGCTTGGACACTGCGGATTTGGGCGCCGATTACTGGTACCGCAACATCCGCCAGACCGTGCAACTCGACCAGGCGGTACGCAGCGCCTGTGAACACGGATACCGGGTGTTCATCGAATCCAGTCCGCACCCGGCGCTGATCGCGGGCATCGAGGGCACCGCGAGCGCCTGCGACGTCGAGCCTGTCGTGGTGCCCACCCTGGGTCGGGAAGACGGGGGACTGCACCGGTTCCTGTCCTCGGCGGCCACCGCGTTCGTTGCCGGGGTCGCCGTGAACTGGCGTGGACTGCTGGACGGTGCCGGGTTCGTCGAGCTGCCGACATATGCCTTTGACAAGCGCCGGTTCTGGTTGTCCAGCGATGCCACCGGCGCCGACGCCTCGGGTCTGGGACTCACTGCCAGCGAACACCCACTGCTGCGCGCGGTGGTTGAGTTGCCCGACTCGGGCGGCGTCGTCCTGACCGGTCGGCTCTCTTCAAGTGCGCAGGGATGGTTGGCCGACCACGCCGTCTCCGGCATGGCGGTGTTCCCCGGCACGGGTTTCGTGGAATTGGCGATCCGGGCCGGTGACGAGGTCGGCTGTTCGGCGGTCGACGAGTTGACGTTGCGGTCACCGCTGGTGATCCCGGCTTCGGGATCGGTTGCGGTGCAAGTGATCGTCGGAGCGGCTGCCGACGACACCGGGCAGCGCGGCGTGTCGATCTATTCGCACGCCGACGGCGACGGCGGTTCGGTGTGGGTGTGTCATGCCGAGGGCACCTTGCGTCCCGGCGCCGTCGAGCCCGGCGCGGATCTGTCGGTCTGGCCGCCGCAGGGTGCTGTGGCGATCGACCTGGCCGGCGGCTACGAGCGGTTGGCCGAGCACGGCTACGGGTACGGTCCGGCTTTCCGCGGCTTGACCGCGTTGTGGTCTCGGGGCCAGGAGCTGTTCGCCGAGGTGACGCTGCCCGAGTCGGCGGGCGGTTCGGCGTCGTACGGGGTACATCCTGCGTTGCTCGACGCCGCCCTGCACGCCGCGGTATTGGCAAACCCGGCGGCCGAACTCGTGCTGCCGTTCTCCTGGCAGGGTGTGACCCTGCACGCCGTCGGCGCTTCGGGGGTACGGGTGCGGGTCGCGCCCGCGGGTGAATCCGCTGTCTCTGTCGAGCTGGCCGACGGCCTGGGTCTGCCGGTGCTTTCGGTGGCTGCCATGGTGGCCCGCCCGGTGAACGAAAAGCGGCTGCGCGCCGCACTTTCCGGGTCGGGACCCGACCGGCTGTTCGAACTCGTCTGGACGGCGGCGACATCCACCGGTGGCGCCGCGACTGAATCCGGTCAGATGCCCTATGAGATCTTCGAATCCGGTGTCACCGAGGAAGATCCGGTCACGGCAAGCTACGAACGTACGCACGCCGCGCTGGCCGCACTGCAGTCCTGGCTGGCCGAGCACGAGACCGGTGTGCTGGTGGTGGCGACCCGGGGCGCGATGGCGCTGCCGGGTGAGGACGTCACCGATCTGGCCGGCGCAGCCGTCTGGGGTCTGGTGCGCTCGGCGCAGACCGAGAACCCTGGCCGCCTGGTGTTGATCGATTCTGATGCGCCACTGGATGATTCGACGCTGACCGCGGCGCTGGCGATGGGTGAGCCGCAGCTGCTGTTGCGTGCCGGGCAGATCTATACCCCGCGGGTCCGCGGCAGTCGCGCGGCGGACCAGATTCTGGACCCGCCGGGTGACGGCCCGTGGCGGCTGGGTCTGAGCAGTGCGGGCACCTTCGAGAACCTGCAACTGGAGCCGGTGCCGAATGCCGGTGCGCCGCTGGAGCCCGGCTACGTCCGCGTCGCCCTGCACGCCATCGCCGCCAACTTCCGCGACATCATGATCACGCTGGGCATGTTCACCCACGAGGCGCTGCTGGGCGGCGAGGGCGCCGGCGTGGTGGTCGAGGTCGGACCCGGCGTCAGCGAGTTCGCGGTCGGCGATTCGGTCTACGGCTTCTTCCCCGACACCAGCGGCACCCTGGTCCCCGGTGACGTCCGGTTGCTGCTGCCGATGCCGTCGGACTGGTCGTACGCCGAAGCCGCTGCCATCTCAGCCGTTTTCACCACCGCCTGGTTCGCGTTCATCGACCTGGCAGCCGCCAAGCCGGGTCAGCGGGTACTGATCCACGCCGCCGCCGGCGGTGTCGGCATGGCGGCCACCCAACTGGCCCGCCACCTGGGCCTGGAGGTGTTCGGCACCGCCAGCAAGGGCAAGTGGGACACCCTGCGCGCCATGGGCTTTGACGAGGACCACATCTCGGACTCGCGCAGCCTGGACTTCGAAGAGAAGTTCCGGACTGTTACCGGTGGGGCCGGGATGGATATCGTGTTGGACTCGCTGGCCGGCGAATTCGTGGACGCCTCACTGCGTCTGGTCGCCCCCGGCGGGGTGTTCCTGGAGATGGGCAAGACCGACATCCGTGACCCCGGGGTGATCGCTCAGGAATACCCGGGCGTGCGCTACCGCGCCTTCGACCTCTTCGAGCCCGGTCGTCCGCGGATGCACCAGTACATGCTCGATCTCGCCGAACTGTTCGACGCGGGGGTGCTGCGCCCCTTGCCGGTGACGACATTCGACATCCGGCGCGCGCCGGCGGCGCTGCGCTACCTCAGCCAGGCCCGCCACGTCGGCAAGGTCGTCATGACTCTTCCGGGCCTGTGGGCCCGCGGCACGGTGTTGATCACGGGCGGCACCGGCATGGCGGGTTCGGCGTTGGCGCGCCATGTCGTGACCCAGCACGGGGTTCGCAATCTGGTGCTGCTCAGCCGGCGCGGCCCGGACGCACCCGGTGCCGCCGAGTTGGTGGCCGAACTCGAGGCCGCCGGCGCGCAGGTGCAGGTGGCGGCCTGCGATGCCTCCGATCGTCCGGCGCTGGCCAAGGTGATCGCCGACATTCCGGTCCAGCGGCCGCTGTCCGCGGTCATCCATGCCGCGGGCGTACTGGACGACACGGTGGTCACCTCGTTGACGCCCGACCGGATCGACTCGGTGCTGCGGGCCAAAGTGGACGCGGCATGGAACCTGCACGAGCTGACCCGCGACTCGAATGTGTCTGCGTTCGTGATGTTTTCGTCGATGGCCGGGCTGGTGGGCTCGTCGGGGCAGGCGAACTACTCGGCCGCCAACTGCTTCCTGGACGGGCTCGCCGCACACCGCCGGGCACACGGGCTGCCGGCGATCTCGCTGGGCTGGGGGCTGTGGGATCAGGCCAGTGCCATGACCGGCGGCCTGGACGAAGCCGACCTCGCCCGGTTGGGGCGCGAAGGTGTCCTGGCCCTGTCCTCGCACGAGGCGCTGGAACTGTTCGACACCGCGCTGATCGTGGACGAGCCGTTCCTGGCGCCGGCCCGGATCGACCTGGCTGCGCTGCGTGCCCACGCGGTAGCGGTGCCGCCGATGTTCCGGGACCTGGTCAACGCACCGACCCGGCGGCAGGTCGACGAGTCGCTGGCCGCGGCGAAGTCGAAATCGGCGCTGGCGCACCGGTTGCACGGGCTGCCGGAGGCCGAGCAGCACGCCCTGCTGCTGGATCTGGTGCGCTCCCACATCGCCACGGTGCTGGGCAACGTCGCGCCCGAGGCGATCGATCCCGACAAAGCCTTCCAGGACTTGGGATTTGACTCGCTGACCGCGGTCGAAATGCGTAACCGGCTGAAATCGGCCACCGGACTGTCGCTGTCCCCGACGTTGATCTTCGACTACCCGACCCCGAGCGGCCTGGCCACTTACATCCGCACCGAACTCGCCGGTGTGCCGCAGGAAATCACCCACAGCCCGGCCGTGCGGGTCACCGGCGAAGACCAGATCGCGATCGTCGGCATGTCGTGCCGTTACCCGGGCGGGGTGTACTCGCCGGAAGACCTGTGGGACATGGTGATTCAGGGCCGCGACGTGCTCTCGGCTTTCCCGGTCGACCGTGGCTGGGACCTGGCCGGGCTCTACAACGCCGATCCCGACGTCACGGGCACCTGCTACACCCGCACCGGCGGTTTCGTGGACGGTGTCGCCGATTTCGATCCCGCATTCTTCGGCATCGCACCCAGCGAAGCGCTGGCGATGGACCCGCAGCAACGCCTTTACCTCGAACTGTCCTGGGAGGCACTGGAACGGGCCGGCATCGAGCCGGGCTCGTTGCGGGGCAGCGCGACCGGCGTGTTCGCCGGGGTGTACACGCAGGGCTACGGCATCGGCGCCGCGCAGGCGGCGGAAGGCTTCCGGTTGACCGGGCAGTCGTCGAGTGTCGCCTCGGGCCGCGTGGCATATGTGCTCGGGCTGGAAGGGCCTGCGGTGTCGGTGGACACCGCGTGCTCGTCCTCGCTGGTGGCGCTGCACATGGCGGTGCAGTCGCTGCGGTCGGGGGAGTGCGACCTGGCGCTGGCCGGCGGGGTCACCATCAACGCGACACCCGACATCTTCATCGAGTTCAGCCGCATGCGGGGCCTGTCGGCCGACGGCCGGTGCAAGGCGTTCGCCGGCGCCGCCGATGGCACCGGATTCTCCGAGGGCGGCGGAATGCTGGTGGTGGAACGGCTTTCCGACGCGCAGCGGCTGGGCCACCCGGTACTGGCGTTGGTGCGCGGGTCGGCGATCAACCAGGACGGCGCGTCCAACGGGCTCACCGCGCCCAACGGCCCCTCCCAGCAGCGGGTGGTGCGGGCCGCGCTGGCCAGCGCGGGCCTGTCGGCGGCTGACGTAGATGCCGTCGAGGGCCACGGCACCGGCACCATGCTGGGTGATCCGATCGAGGCGCAGGCGTTGCTCGCCACCTACGGGCAGGGCCGCGACGAACCGCTGTGGCTCGGATCCATCAAGTCGAACATGGGCCACACCCAGGCCGCCGCCGGTGTCGCCGGGGTGATCAAGATGGTGCAGGCGATGCGCCACCAGGTGTTGCCGGCCACGCTGCACGTGGATGCGCCCAGCCCGCATGTGGACTGGTCGACGGGATCGGTTGCGCTGCTGACCGAGCCGCAACCGTGGCCGAACGAACCGGCCCGGGCCCGGCGGGCCGGAGTGTCGTCGTTCGGGATCAGCGGCACCAACGCGCACGTGATCATCGAATCCGGACCCGCCGCGCCTTCAGCCGAACCTGCGGGGCCGAAACCCGCAGTGCTGCCTTGGGTCATCTCCGCCAAGTCCGCACCGGCGTTGCGCGCCCAGGCAGGCCGACTTGCCGAATACCTGGGCAGGCACGCCGAACTCGCGGCCGCCGACGTCGGCTGGTCCCTGGCCGGCCGATCATTCTTCGAGCACCGCGCCGTCGTCATCGGTGCCGACCGCGACGAGTTGCTCAGCGGATTGGCGGAGCTCGCCGACGACGATCTCGGCGCCGCCATCCGCGGTGTGGCACAACCGGGCGGCAAGACCGTCTTCGTCTTCCCCGGGCAGGGTTCCCAGCTGCTGGGCATGGGCATGGGCCTGCACGCGACGTACCCGGTGTTCGCCGAGGCGTTCAACACCGTCGTCGGCGAACTGGACCGCCATCTGCTGCGGCCGTTGCGCGAGGTGATGTGGGGGCACGACGAAAGCGTGCTCAACACAACCGAATTCGCCCAGCCCGCGTTGTTCGCGGTGGAAGTCGCGTTGTTCCGGTTGCTGGAATCCTGGGGTGTGCGGCCCGACTTCGTGATGGGGCACTCCGTCGGTGAACTGTCCGCCGCGCACGTCGCCGGCGTGTTGTCGCTGGAGAACGCCGCGGTGCTGGTCGCCGCGCGCGGGCGGTTCATGCAGCGGCTGGAGGCCGGCGGCGCGATGGTCGCCGTGCAGGCCACCGAGGAAGAGGTGCGGCCGCTACTGACCGCCGAGGTCAGCATCGCCGCGGTCAACGGCCCGGCGTCGCTGGTCATTTCGGGTACTGAGGATGCGGTGCTCAAGGTGGCCGAGCAGCTGCGGGCCGAGGGCCGCCGGGTGCACCAGTTGGCCGTTTCGCATGCCTTCCATTCCCCGTTGATGGATCCGATGATCGACGAATTCGGCGCCGTGGCAGCCGGGCTGCCGATCGGGACGCCCACCATCCCGATCATCTCGAATCTGACCGGGCAACCGGCCGGCGAGGACTTCGCATCGGCCGCCTACTGGAAGCGTCACGTCCGGGAAGCGGTGCGCTTCGCCGACAGCATCCGTTACGCGCATTCTGCCGGCGCGACAAGGTTTTTGGAGGTCGGCCCGAGTGGCGGCCTGACCGCGTCGATCGAAGAGTCGCTGCCCGACGTCGCGATCACCACCAGCTCAGCGCTGCGCAAGGACCGACCCGAGCCGACCACGCTGACCAACGCGGTGGCTCAGGTCCATGTCGCGGGTGCGCCGGTCAACTGGCGGGCCGTGCTGGGCCAGGCGAATTTCGTCGAATTGCCGACGTATGCCTTTGAGCGACGCCGGTTCTGGTTGTCCGCCGGCAGCACCGCCGTCGATGCCGAGGGCCTGGGCCTGGCGGCCGGCGATCACGCCTTGCTGGGGGCGGTGGTCGATCTGCCGTCCTCGGGCGGTGTGGTGTTGACCGGCCGGCTGTCGGCCGCGACGCACGGCTGGTTGCGCGACCACTCGGTGGGCGGCGTCGCGATCTTCCCGGGTGCGGGCTTCGTGGAACTGGCCATCCGCGCCGGCGATGAAGTCGGCTGCACGACGGTCGACGAACTCACCCTCGCGGCGCCGCTGATCCTGCCCGAGTCGGGTTCGGTCGCCGTGCAGGTCGTCGTCGATGCCGCCGACGAGTCCGGCTCTCGCGGCGTATCGATCTTCTCGCGGGCCGAAAGCGGCTGGCTGCTGCACGCCGAAGGATCCGTCAGTTCCGCCCCGGCGCAACCGGTCCCGGATATGTCCACCTGGCCGCCGGCTGGGGCCGCCCAGGTCGACGTCACTGGAACCTACGAGAGGCTGGCCGAACAGGGCTACGGCTACGGCCCGGCCTTCCAGGGCCTGACCGCGATGTGGCGCCGTGGCGACGACCTGTATGCGGAGGTGAATCTGCCCGAGGTGGCGGGATTGTCGCCCACCGGGTTCGGCGTGCACCCGGTGGTCCTGGATGCCGCGCTGCACGCGATCATCGTGGGCGCCAACGACAGCGTGGAACGCAGCGACGGCGTGCTGGTGCCCTTCGCCTGGCAGGGCGTGTGCCTGCACGCGGCGGGCGCATCGGCGGTGCGGGCCCGCATCACACCGACCGGACCGTCGTCGGTGTCGGTGGAGTTGACGGACGCGCTGGGTCTTCCGGTCCTGTCGGTGGCCTCCATGGTGGCCCGCCCGGTCACCGAGCAGCAACTCAAGGCCGCCCTGTCGGGCTCGGCCGGCGACCGGCTCTTCGAGGTGAACTGGTCACCGGCACCGGCATCGGGAGCGATAAGCACTCCGCCGTACCACCTCTTCGAGTCCGAACCCGTTGCCGGCGACACCCTTTCCGGGGTGTACACCGCGACGCACCGCGCGTTGGCCGCCGTACAGGCCTGGCTGGCCGAACACGACGCGGGGGTGCTCCTGGTATCGACGCGGGGCGCAATGGCGCTGCCCGGTGAGAGCCTCACCGATCTGGCCGGCGCCGCGGTCTGGGGTCTGGTCCGTTCGGCTCAGACCGAACACCCCGGACGAATCGTGTTGGTGGACACCGATGTCCCGATCGCCGAGGATGAGGCGGCAGCGGTCCTGGCGGTCGGCGAGCCGCAGGTGTTGTTGCGCAACGGCACTCCGCACATCGCGCGGGTGCACGGCAGCCGCGCGGTGCGCGGGCTGTTGGCGCCCCCGGGCGATGTACCGTGGCGACTGGGTATGAGCAGCCCGGGAACGTTCGAAAACCTGCGCACAGAGCCCATTCCCGACGCGGACGCCCCGCTGGGTCCGCGCCAGGTGCGCATCGCGACGAGCGCCATGGCCGCCAACTTCCGCGACGTCATGATCGCCCTCGGTCTCTATCCCGATGAAGCCGCGGCCATGGGTGTCGAGGCGTCCGGAACGGTCATCGAGACCGCCTCGGATGCCGGTCTTTTCACCGCAGGGGAGCGGGTCACCGGGTTGTTCCCGGAAGGCACCGGCGCGGTGGCGACCACCGACGAACGGTTGCTGATCAAGATCCCGGCCGGGTGGTCGGACACCGACGCCGCCACCGCGCCGGTCGTTTTCGCCACCGCGTACTACGCGCTGAAGGTGCTTGCGGATGTGCGGCCCGGGCAGCGGCTGCTGGTGCACGCGGCTGCCGGAGGCGTGGGTATGGCAGCCGTCCAGCTGGCCCGGCACTGGGGCGTCGAGGTCTTCGCCACCGCCAGCAAGGGCAAATGGGACACCCTGCGTGCCATGGGCTTTGATGAGGCCCACATCGGCGACTCACGCAGCCTGGACTTCGAGGACTCCTTCCGCGCCGCCACCGGTGGACGCGGAGTGGATGTGGTGCTGGACTCGCTGGCCGGTGACTTCGTCGACGCCTCTCTGCGATTGGTGGCCCCGGGTGGAGTGTTCCTCGAGATGGGCAAGACCGACATCCGCGACGCCGCCGAGATCGCCGAACAAGGCGTGCGCTACCGCGCTTTCGACCTGTTCGAAGCCGGGCCCGACCACATCCAGCGGATGCTGGCCGAGCTGGCCGAACTCTTCGACGCCGGTGTGCTGAAGCCGTTGCCGGCCACGGTGTTCGATGTGCGCCGGGCGCCCGCGGCGCTGCGCTACCTCGGCCAGGCCCGCCACGTCGGCAAGGTCGTCATGGCCGTGGACTCCGTGGACTCCGGCCTGGGCGGCGGCACGGTGCTAGTCACCGGCGGCACCGGCATGGCCGGCTCGGCACTGGCCCGGCATCTCGTGCACCGGCACCAGGTGCGTCGGCTGGTGTTGGTGAGTCGTCGCGGTCCGGACGCGCCCGGCGCCGACGAGCTGACAGCCGAACTCGAGGCCGCCGGTGCGGCTGTGCGGGCGGTTGCCTGCGACGCGGCCGACCGGACAGCCCTGGCCAGGGTGATCGCCGATATCCCGGCGCAGCACCCGTTGTCGGCGGTGATCCACGCCGCGGGAACGCTGGACGACGCGGTGGTGACGTCATTGACGCCGGAACGCGTCGACGCGGCGCTGCGCGCCAAGGTGGATGCGGCGTGGAACCTGCACGAGTTGACCAGCGACCTGAAATTGTCGGCGTTCGTGATGTTTTCGTCGATCGCCGGGCTGGCCGGTGCTTCAGGACAGGCCAACTACGCGGCGGGCAACTCGTTCCTGGACGCGCTGGCACTGCACCGGCAGCAGCGCGGGCTGCCCGCGGTCTCGCTCGGATGGGGCCTCTGGGATCAGGCCAGCAGCATGACCGGCGCGTTGGGCGCGGCCGATCTCGCCCGGTTCGCCCGCGACGGGATCGTGGCGATGGGGTCGGAGGAAGCACTCGAATTGCTCGACACCGCTTTGCTTGTCGACGAGCCGTTCCTGCTCCCGGCCCACATCGACCTGGTGGCGCTGCGCGCCAAATTCGACGCCGGAACGTTGCCGCCGATGTTCGTCGACCTGATCAACGCGCCCGCGCGCCGTCAGGTGGACGACTCACTGGCCGCCGCCAAGTCCAAGTCGGCACTGCTGCAGCGGCTGGAAGGCCTCGACGAGGAGGAACAGCACGCCGTCCTGCTGGACCTGGTCCGGTCGCACATCGCCACGGTGCTGGGCAACACCACGCCCGAGGCGATCGACCCCGATCGGGCGTTCCAGGAGCTGGGCTTCGACTCGCTGACCGCGGTCGAGATGCGCAACAGGCTCAAAGCCGCAACCGGCCTTGGGTTGTCGCCGACGCTGATCTTCGATTACCCGAACTCGGCGGCGCTGGCCGGCTACTTCCACCAGGAACTGCTCGGCGCGGCGCACCAGGATGCGCAACCGGCGGCGGCCCCCGGCGAAGAGGAGTTGCGGCGCGTCGTGGCATCCATCCCGGTCAAGCGGCTGCGCCAGGCCGGCGTTCTGGATCTGTTGCTGGCGCTGGCCAATGAGAGCGACGGCGACCGCAACGGCGCTGCCGCAGCCCCGCAGGACGAGTCGACCGGCAAGGACCTCGCGGATATGGACCTCGACGACCTGGTCAACGCCGCCTTCATGGACGACGACGAGTGAGAGTCACCGTCACCGGCGCCGGCGGTGTGCTCGGCCGCGGCCTGGTTGCCCGACTGCTCAGCGAGGGTCACGAGGTCACCGGTATCGCCCGTCGGCGCCCCGAGAGTTGGCCCAGCGCTGCCCGTTTCGTCACCGCGGACATCCGGGACGCCGACGCGGTCCGCCGCGCGGTCAGCGGCGCGACTGTCGTCGCGCACTGCGTTGCGGCGCGCGGCAGCGACGATATCCAGGGAGCCGCCAACCTGCTGGCGGCAATGGCCGAGAACGGCAGCGGGCGCATCGTTTTCACCTCCTGCGCACAGATCTACGGCGCTGGATCGCGCCCGGCTACCGAAGACGGCCCGCTGAACCCGACGAGTTCCGTTGGGCGGCACACGGTTCGGGTGGAGCGGATGCTGGCAGACTCCGGTTTCGAGTGGGTGGCGATCCGCCTCCCGCTTGTTGTGGGTCGCGGTGTCGACAATCGACTGCGCGCGATCGCGGCATCACCGGTGCTGTTCACCGGGTCCGCCGACGGCCGCATCCAAGTCGTGCACACCGACGACGCGCTGCGCCTGCTGAACCGTGCGGTCCTGCAGGACGAAATCATCAGTGGCGCGGTAAATCTCGCGGCACCCGGGGCGCCCACGGTGCGACAGGTCGCGGCGGCGCTGCGTCGCCCGATCGTCCCGATCGGCCCCAAGTGTGCGCTTCCGCTGATGGACACCACCCGATTGCGCGACGAGTGGCATCTCGAACCGGCCTGGACCGCCGAAGAATGCCTGCAAGACTTCTCGCTTGCCGTGCGCGGCCGGGTCGCACTGGCCAACCGCGTCCTAGCACTGCCCTGGCGGCTGGCCCCTGTCCAGGATCTGCCCGCGGTCGACACCCCGGCCGACGACGGCGTCGAGCCGAAACTGGCTGGGCCGGAAGCCGAAAACGGTGAGTTCGACACGCCGATCGATCCGCGCTTCCCCACTTTCCTGGCCACCAACTTGTCCGAGGCGCTGCCCGGCCCCTTCTCGCCGTCGTCGGCCTCGGTAACCGTGCGGGGCCTGCGCGCCGGCGGGGTCGGCATCGCCGAGCGGCTACGACCCGGCGGTGTGGTGCAGAAGGAAATCGCGATGCGCACCGTCGCGGTGTTCGCTCACCGGCTTTACGGCGCTATCACCTCAGCGCACTTCATGGCTGAAACGGTGCCGTTCGCCAAACCCGCGACCATTGTCAGCAACAGCGGGTTCTTCGGTCCCAGCATGGCGTCGCTCCCGATCTTCGGCGAAGAACGCCCGCCGTCCGAAACCAACCCCGTCCGCAGGCGCCTGCGCACCATCCGCAACATCGGCGTGTTCGGCGTGAATCTGGTCGGGCTGAGCGCGGGATCCCCGCTGGACACCGGCGATTACCGCGGCGACGTCGAACGGCTCGAGCAACTCGTCGGCGACGACGTCACCCGCCTGGACGACCGTCGCCTGTTGAGTCTGATCCTGCTGGCCCGCGACCACGTGGTGCACGGCTGGTTGCTGGCGTCGGGATCGTTCATGCTGTGCGCGGCCTTCAACGTCTTGCTGCGCGGGCTCTGTGGGCGCGAGACCGCCCCGTCGGCCGGACCGGAACTGGTCAGCGCCCGATCGGTGGAAGCCATGCAGCGACTGGCGCTGGCGGCCCGCCGTGATCCGACCGTGCTGCGGGTGCTCGCCGAGCCTGGCGAGCGCCTGGACAAGCTCGCCGTGGAGGCGCCGGAGTTTCATCGCGCGGTGCTCGGCGAACTGGCACTGATGGGCCACCGCGGCCCGGCCGAGGTGGAGATGCTCTCGACCAGCTACGCCGACGATCCCGAGTTGCTGATCCGCATGGTCACCAAGGCGTTGAGCGCCCCGTCGGCCCCGGAGCCGCGTCATGCACCGATTCCGTTGCGCGCCAAGCTGGTTGCGTTGTTGGCGGCGCGGCAGCTGCGTGATCGGGAGGTGCGGCGCGACCGGATGGTGCGGGCGATCTGGGTGTTGCGCGGACTGCTGCGCGAGTATGGTCGCCGGTTGACCGAATCGGGGGTGTTCCAAGCTGCCGACGACGTGTTCTACCTGTTGGTCGACGAACTCGACGCGTTGCCCGCCAACCTTTCCGACCTGATTGCCCGGCGCCGCGCCGAGCAGCGCCGGCTGGTGGCCGTCGTCCCGCCGACCGTGTTCAGCGGCCAGTGGGAGCCCACTACATCGGCGCCGGTGGTCCTGGGCGGCGGGGACACCCTGCGCGGGGTCGGCGTGTGCGGCGGGCGGGTGCGTGGCCGGGTGCGGATCGTGCGTCCCGAGACCATCGACGACCTGCTACCCGGCGAAATTCTGGTGGCCGAGGTTACCGACGTCGGATACACGGCCGCGTTCTGTTACGCCGCCGCGGTGGTCACCGAACTCGGCGGACCGATGTCGCATGCCGCGGTGGTCGCCCGCGAGTTCGGCTTCCCGTGTGTGGTCGACGTCCAGGGCGCCACCCGGTCACTGCCGCAAGGTGCGTTGGTCGAAGTGGACGGCGCCACCGGCGAAATACGGCTGCTGGAGCCCTGACCGCGATACCCTGTGCTTCACATCGGGCCGGGCCCGGGGGAGGTGCGCAATGTCGTCTGTATGGGTCACGCCGGAGATAATCGATTCTGCCACAACAGAATTGATGACCATCGAAGCAGCGGTCAACGCCGCCAACGCAATTGCCGCGATCCCCACCGTACAGATACCCGCCGCCGGCGCCGATGAGGTGTCCGCGGCGATCGCCACACTCTTCGGCCGGTACGCATCGGGCTACCAGGCGTTGGGGGAGCAGGCGCAAGCCTTCCATGCCCGGTTCGTGCAGGCCCTCGCAGCGAGCGCCGCGTCCTATGCCGGTGCCGAAGCCCTCAACGCGGCTGCGCTGGGCCCCCTCAACGATCTGCTCAACCTGATCAACCTGCCGACCGAACTGCTGCTGGGTCGCCCCTTGATCGGCAACGGCACCAACGGCGCCGCAGGGACGGGCGCGGACGGTGGGGCCGGTGGTTTGTTATTCGGTAACGGCGGCTCCGGCGGGTCCGGCGGCGGCATCCATCCCGCCGGCGGAAGAGGCGGCGCCGCAGGGCTGTTCGGCAACGGCGGGGCCGGCGGGGCCGGCGCCACCGGCGGCGTGGGCGTCAATGGCGGCGTCGGCGGGACCGGTGGTAACGGCGGCTGGCTCTTCGGCAACGGTGGGGCGGGGGGCGTCGGCGGTGACGCTCCGACAGGCTTCGGTGGGCTCGGCGGTGCGGGCGGGCAGGCGATCTTGCTGGGCGCCGGCGGGGTCGGCGGTGCGGGCGGCCTCGGGTCCACCGGCGGTGGTATCGGCGGCGCCGGCGGTTGGGGCGGGTTACTGGCCGGCAACGGCGGCGCCGGCGGTGCCGGTGGCGGCGCGAGCACGGCGGGCAACGGCGGGGCCGGCGGCGCCGGCGGCAACGCCTGGCTGATCGGCGACGGCGGGGCCGGTGGGGCGGCCGGGGCAGCGACGGCCCCGGCTGCGACCGGCGGACTCGGCGGAACCGGCGGGGGCGGAGGCAGCGGCGGGCTGTTGTTCGGCAATGGCGGCAGCGGCGGCGCAGGCGGATCCAGCGCGGCCGGCGGCACCGGAGGCACCGGCGGGTTCGGCGGCAACGCCGGACTGATCGGCGCCGGCGGCGCCGGCGGCTCGGGCGGCCTGGGCGGCGGTCACTTCAGCGAGACCGGCGGTGCCGGTGGCAACGGCGGTGCGGGTGGCTGGGTGTTCGGCAACGGCGGTGCCGGCGGGGCGGGCGGGGACGCGCTGGCCCAGGCAACGGGTGCCGGCGGTGCCGGCGGCGTGGGGGGCAATGGTGGTGGCGCGAGGCTGTTGGGTGACGGCGGCGTCGGCGGGGCGGGTGGTACCGGAGGACGGGCCGACGGCGCCGGTGATGCCGGCGGCGCCGGAGCCCGCGGCGGCCGGGGCGGACCCGGCGGCTGGGTGTTCGGAAACGGCGCGGCCGGCGGACGCGGTGGCGACGGCGGATCGGCAGCTACCGGCCCCGGCGGCACCGGTGGGGCAGGCGGCGGCGGTGGTTCCACCACCCTGATCGGCGACGGCGGTGATGGCGGCAGCGGAGGCAACGGCGGGTCGGGCACGCCTGACGGTTCGACCGGAGCCGGTGGCGCCGGTGGCGTCGGCGGATTGTTGTTCGGCAGCAACGGCACGGTCGGCTGAGCCGAAAAAGGTTGGGGCGGTCAGCAGTTGAACGCGATCCCGACGCCATCAGGCGGCGGCGCCGACCGTAGGCACCCGTACGGCTGGATGCCGGCCGCGCTGAACCGGGCAGCGGACTGGTGGGCATAGTTGACGCAGAACAGGCCCGCCTGGTCGGCGCGACAGCGAAAGTCACCGAAGGACAACGAGTCCCCGTCGGCCAACGGCGTTCCGGTGCCGGCCAGGAACGGTCCCGGATCGGCGCGGGCGGAGCCGACCTGCAAGTTGGTGCCGTTGAAGTCCACCCAGCCGCCCTTCCACTCCCCATAGGCCGTATCCGGCCGGGGCGGGGGACTGGTCAGCTCGACCAGACACGACAGCAAGCCGACAGTGTGCTTGGCGTCCGTCGTACATCTCGCTTTGCCGCCGGTCGCGCTGAACGCGACATTCCCGTCGAGTTGATAGCGCGCCGGGTCAGCGGGATGAGCTGCCTCAATCCAGGTGATGACCGCCGCGATCGGCGCCCCGGCGGCCGGCGCACCCGACGCCTGGGCAGGCGTCGAGGCCGACGCGGACGGCCCTGTCTGAGTAGCTGGCTGGGTTGAGGACGGCTGGGGCGGCCCGGAACCCCCGGCGCCGGTGTGCGAGCACCCGGCAACCAGTATCGGGATTGCGACCAGCGCGGCGATCCGCATCCCGTCAGGCTAGCCGCCGCACCTCGGATTTTGGCGCTGCGCACGCCGTCCCGTCGGTGCGTCGGTTAACGTCGAGTTATGCACGAGCGCATCGTCCGCGCCCGCACCACCGCCGGAACCGTCGAAGGCTTCACCCGCGACGGGGTCAACCGCTGGCGCTCGATCCCGTATGCCAGGCCGCCGGTGGGGCCGCTGCGCTATCGGGCGCCGCAGCCCGTCCAGCCCTGGTCGGGCGTGCGGCACTGCCACGGATTCGCCAACTGCGCCCCTCAGCAGCGCCGTTACACGATGCTCGGGGTCGGGCGTTATCAGCCGATGAGCGAGGACTGTCTGACCCTCAACGTCGTCACCCCCGAAGCCGGCGCACCCGAACCGTTGCCCGTCATGGTGTTCATCCACGGTGGCGGCTACATCCTCGGCAGTTCCGCCACGCCGCTGTACGACGGCGCCGCGCTGGCCCGCCGGGGATGCGTGTACGTGTCGGTCAACTATCGGCTGGGCGCGCTCGGCTGCCTGGATCTGTCGGCGCTGTCGACCCAGGACGTCATTATCGACGGCAATCTGTACCTGCGTGACCTGGTGATGGCACTGCGCTGGGTCAAGGAGAACATCGCCAACTTCGGCGGCGACCCCGACAACGTCACCATCTTCGGCGAGAGCGCCGGCGCGCACATCACCGCGACGCTGCTGGCCGTGCCCGCGGCGGCAGGGCTGTTCCACCGGGCCATCTCGGAGAGCCCGGCGGCCGGCATGACGCGGTCGACGGAGGTGGCCGCCGAGTTCGCGACGCGGTTCGCCGAACTGCTCGGCGCGCGCAGCAAGGACGCCGCCAACGCGGTCATGCGGGCTTCGGCGGCCCAACTCATCGAGACCCAGCACCGGCTGATCGACCAGGGCATGCAGAAACGGCTGGGTGCCTTCCCGATCGGCCCCGTCTTCGGCGACGAGGTGGTGCCGGTCGATCCCGTGGAGGCGATGCGTACCGGCCAGGCGCACCAGGTACCGCTCATCGTCGGCACCAATGCCGAAGAGGGGCGCCTGTTCACCCGCTTCCTCGGCATGCTGCCGACCAACAAAGCGATGGTCGAAGCGCTACTCGCCGAAGTGGAACCCGCTGCGCGCGAACGTATTACCGCCGCATACCCGAAGTACCCCAAGCCGGAGGCGTGCATTCAGCTGGGTGGCGATTTCGCGTTCAGTACGGCGGCCTGGCAGATTGCCGAGGCGCACACCCACCACGCGCCCACCTACCTCTACCGCTACGACTACGCCCCGCGGACCCTGCAGTGGTCGGGCTTCGGGGCCACCCATGCCACCGAGTTGTTCGCGGTCTTCGACATCTACCGCACCCGGTTCGGTGCGCTGCTCACCGCGGCGGCCGACCGCGGGCCCGCCCTGCGGGTCAGCAACGACGTGCAGCGACGCTGGCGGTCGTTCAGTCGCTCGGGTGTGCCGGGGGACGACTGGCCGGTCTACACCCACGACGACCGCGCGGTGATGGTCTTCGATCGCAAGTCGCGCATCGAGTTCGACCCACACCAGCACCGCCGGTTGGCCTGGGACGGTTTCACCCTCGCGCGCTGACCTGGCACGCTGACCCCCATGGTTTCCAATACCGACCAGGCCATCGAGCGGCCCGGCGACCTCACCCCCGAGTGGCTCACCGCCACCGTCCGCGCCGGCACCGTCTCGGAGTTCACCGCCGACCGCATCGGCACGGGCCAGATGAGCGAGTGCTACCGCATCGGGTTGAACTATGCCGACGCCGATGCTGCCGACCCCGACGATCCCGACGCCGAACGCGCGCCCGGCCCGCCGTCGGTGGTGCTGAAGGTCGCCGCGACCGACCCGGTGAGCCGGCAGACCGGGCTGGCGCTCGGGCTCTACGAGCGTGAAGTTCGCTTCTACCACGACATCGCGCCGCGCCTGGGCGGGGCGATCGCACCGTGCTATCACGCCGCGATCAACATCTCCACCGGCGTGTTCGACCTGCTGCTCGACGACGCCGGACCCGCCACGGTGGGCGACGAAATAGCCGGCGCCACAACCGAACAGGCCCTACTCGCGGTCACCGAGCTGGGCCGCCTGCACGGCCCGCTGCTGGGCGACCCGGCATTGGCCGACGCGCCGTGGCTGAACCGGGAATCACCGCTCAATCAGGCGATGATCACCCCGCTGTACGCCGGTTTCATCGATCGGTACGCCGATCGGATTGCCCCGGAACACCGCACCGTCTGCGATCGCCTGATCGGCGCGTTCGACGGCTACCTGGCGCAGGAGGCCGCCCGCGGCGGCATTCAGGGACTCGTGCACGGGGACTACCGCCTGGACAACTTGCTGTTCGGAGCCGCCGGTGCCAGCCGGGCACTCACGGTGGTGGACTGGCAGACGGTTTCCTGGGGCCCGGCGTTCACCGACCTGGCCTACTTCCTGGGCTGCGCGCTGCCGGCGCACGATCGTCGCGAACAGTATGACCGCTTGTTGCAGGCCTACCACGAGGCGCTCGGGCCTCAGACTCCAGTCAGCCTCAGCGACGTCCGCGACGGGGTGCGGCACCAGAGCTTCTTCGGGGTGATGATGGCAATCGTCTCGTCGATGCTGGTCGAGCGCACCGAGCGGGGCGACCAATTGTTCATGACGATGCTGGAGCGGCACTGCCAACATGTGCTGGACATCGACGCGCTGGCGATATTGCCGGCCGCCGCCGCTCCCGAGCCGTTGCGGCCGCAACCGGAGGACGAGGGAGCCCATCCGGCCACCGACGAACCCCTGTGGAGCGAGAGCTGGTACGCCGACTTCGTCGACGCCGCAGAGGGATTGGGCGGCTGGTTCCGTATAGGCTTGATACCCAATCAGCAGATCGCATGGATCCACGCGCTGGTATGCGGGCCCGATCAGGCAACGGTCGCCGTCGACTACCAGATACCGCTGCCCGCGGATGCCTGGACGGCGCACACCGACAGCCTCGAACTCGCGCACTCCAGCGACGCTGCTCTGCAGACCTACCACGTCGACATCAAGGCCAAAGGCCAGTCCTACCAAGACCCTTCGGCGCTGCTGCGCGGCGAGCCAGGCGAGCCGGTCGACCTTGCGATGAACCTGGTGTGGACCACCGACGGCATCCCGTACCAGTACCGGCTGACCACCCGGTATGAGATCCCGTGTACCGTCTCGGGCACGGTCACCGTCAAACATGCTCGCTACCAGATCAATTCGGTGCCTGGGCAGCGTGATCACTCGTGGGGCGTGCGCGACTGGTGGTCCATGGACTGGATGTGGACCGCGCTGCACCTGCAGGACGGTAGTCATCTGCACGGCGTGCGAATCCAGATTCCGAACACCCCGGCATTCAGCATCGGCTACGCCCAGGACCGCACCGGGAACATCACCGACCTGACCACCGTGGACATCCGGGAAGCGTTCAGCGCCAACGGTTTACCCGAAAATCAGACGCTACAGCTCGCCCCGGCTGAGATCACCGCGGACGTGCGGATCCGGGCGCACGCGCCGGTCCGGTTGGTCGGCGTCGACGGACGGGTGAGTCACTTTCCGCGCGCCTGGGTTGACGTCACGACCACCGACGGCCGCAGTGGCGCCGGCTGGATGGAGTGGAACCGCAGTCAGGTCGACCAGAGTCGGTGACCCGCCCAGTCGTGGTGATCGGGGTATCCGGGTCGGGCAAGTCGACCATCGGGGCCGCACTGGCCCGGCGACTGGGAGTGCCCTTCGGGGACGCCGACCACCTGCACCCGCCCGCCAACATCGCCAAGATGGCGGCCGGCGAACCACTCACCGACGACGACCGCTACCCCTGGCTGGACAGCGTGGGCCAATGGCTGGCGGCGCACCCCAGCGGTGTCATGAGCTGTTCTGCCCTCAAGCGGGCATACCGTGACCGGCTTCGACGGCACAGCCCGTCGACTTACTTCCTGCACCTCCGCGGCCGACCGGAGCTCATCGCCCAGCGCGTGGCCGCCAGGCCCGGACATTTCATGCCCGCGACCCTGCTGCAGTCGCAGCTCGACACGCTGGAGCCGCTTGGGGCCGACGAACCCGGCGTCACCGTCGACATCGACGACCGCGATGTCGACGCGGTCGTCGATGCCTTCCTGAACTGGGGCGGCTAACAGGGGCGGCTAACGTCCCCAGCGCTTGCGGGTGGTGGTGAGCTGGTCGTCGAGGCGGTCGCGCGCCGTCTCGGCGAACTCGTTGCCGCGGGTCACCGCCGTGTCGGCGAGCCGGGAGCCGCGTTCACGAGCGGTTTCGGCCAGTTCCAAACCACGCTCGCGGGCCGTGTCGGCCAACTTCTCGCTGCGCTTGCGGGCGAGTTCGGCGTAGTCGGCACCGCGGTCGGCGGCCACCTGAGCCAGCTTCTCGCTGCGCTTGCGCGCCTTCTTGGCGTACGGCTTGCTCTTCTCCGCCGCGGTGGTGGCCAAATCGCGGCTGCGTTCCAAGGCGGCTTCGGCGTAGGGCGCGCTGCGCTCGGCGGCCGTATTGGCCAACTCGCGCCCGCGTTCCAGGGCCGCTTCGGCGTACGGGGCGCTCTTCTCGGCGGCGGTGCTGGCCAGTTCGCGGCCGCGCTCGGCGCCGGCCTGCAGGCCGTGCACGATCTTTTCGCCCAGCTCCGAGTCCAGCACGTCATGTGAGGAACCCGGCAGCGCTCCGGACACCCGGTCGGACAGCCGCTCGGCCGCACGGCGTCCCCGCCAGCCCAGCGACGGCTTGCCCGCGGTGTCAGCAGACGCGATGAGCAACCCACCCAGCAGGCTCACATCGGCCAGGAATGCGCGCCGCTTCTCGGCCTTGCGCTCGGGGTCGGGCTCGTTCCAAAACATGTGCGTGCCAAGGTTTCCCGGAACCACCGTCAGCGCCAGCGCGGCCGAGGCCAGCCGGGGCAGCTTGCCGGCGGCCAGCAGCACACCACCGCCGATCTGGACGGCGGCGTTGATCTGAGCGAACGTCTCGGCGTCCGCGGGAATGTTGCTGCTCACCGAATCCGGCAGAGACTGCAAACCGCTCACCGTCGGTTGTGCCGCTTGAGCTGCGGGTTTCGGGTTCAGCAGGGCGTCCACTCCCTGGCCGATAAAGACAGCTGACAACATGGGTCGGGCGATTCTGCGGATCAACATGGGCGCTGTGTTCCCCGGCCGGCCAGCCCACAAACCCGCCGGATCCTCGGTAATTCGGCGATATGGTGTACGGCGTGCGAGCGTTGATCATCGTCGACGTGCAGAAAGATTTCTGTGAGGGTGGCGCCTTGCCCGTCCCCGGTGCGCACGCTGTAGCCCGCTCGATCAACGACTATCTTGCAGGCGATCCCGGCTACCACCACATCGTGGCCACCAAAGATTTTCACATCGATCCCGGCAGCCACTTCGCGCACGATCCCGACTACTCCTCGTCCTGGCCGCCGCATTGTCGAGCCGGCAGCACCGGGGCGGAGTTCGCCCCCGGCCTCGACACCGGCAAGATCGAAACCGTCTTCCGCAAGGGCGCCTACGGCGCGGGGTACAGCGGGTTCGATGGCGTAGACGAGAACGGGACGTCGCTGCTGGACTGGCTGCACCAACACCACGTCGACGAGGTCGACGTGGTGGGAGTGGCCACCGACCACTGTGTGCGGCACACTGCGCACGACGCCGCCCGGGCCGGCCTGGGCACCCGGGTGTTGCTGGACCTGACGGCGGGCGTATCCGCCGATTCGACCGCCCGGGCACTGCACGAAATGCGAACCGCCAGTATCGAGTTGATCGGAAAGCAAATATGACGACCTCGCACAGAAACGACCTGCTGGCCGCGGTAGAGCGCTCACCGCAAGCGGTTTCGGCGCACGACCGCGACGGGTGGGTCCAGGTCTTCACCCAGGACGGCCGCGTCGAAGACCCGGTGGGATCGAGCCCGCACGTCGGGCACGACGAGATCTACCGCTTCTACGACACCTTCATCGGCCCGCGCGGCATCACCTTTCACCGCGACGTCGACATCGTGTCGGGTGACACCGTGCTCCGCGATCTCGAACTCGAGGTGGCGATGGGCGACGCCGTGACGATGTTCATTCCGGCTTTCCTGCGCTATGACCTGCGAGAGGTGGGCGGGGAGTGGAAGGTTGCGCGCCTGCGTGCCTATTGGGAATTGCCGGCCATGATGGTGCAGTTCCTGAAAACCGGGACCCGTGCGTTGACACCGGGTGTCCAACTCGGCAAGGGCCTGCTGGGCAACCAGGGTCCTCGGGGCGCCGTCGGCTTCATGACCGGGTTCCGGCGGGTGGGTGCACGGCACAAGAGATTGGTCGAGGGCTTCCTGCGGGCCGCTGCCCGAGGCGACGAATCGATCGCCCGGCAGATGTTATCATCCGATGCCGCAATAACTTTGGGTGACAGCCAGCCGTTGGAGCTTGCGGAACTCGGCGAGCACCTGCGTGGCGCCAACTGGGCCAAGGTCATCGGTGCCGGGTCCACCGTCGTGGTTTCGGTGGCCTCCGATCACGGGCGGGGCATCGTGTTCGCCGACGTCGCCTGGCGCGGCAACCGGATCAACGCCGTCCGTTACTTCGCCGCCTGATCAGTGGGACGCCGATAGCGCCAACGAGAGAACCGACAGCAGCAGGTAGCCGGCGGGGAAGGCGATGTTCGAAAAGACGCGCGCCCGGACGTGCACGATGACGGCGCCCGCGAAGTACAGCACCAGCCCGACAGCTGCGGCAATTCCGATGTGCCGCAAGCCAAGAAGACCGACGAACAGGCCGCCGGCCCCGGCCAGCTTCAGCACGGCCAGCGTCGGGAGCCAGGAGCGCGAGACGCCGACGCGGGCCGAATTCGCCAGCACGAATTGCGCGGGAACCAGGTCCGGTATCGCGATTGCCGCGGTGGCGGCAATGGTGGTGACGACGACCGGTACATAGGCGATGTGCATTACAGTCATGGGAAAGGTCTCCTTCGCAGGTCGAACAGATGCGCTCAGCTTCTTGACGATTTCTGCCCGGGAAAGGTGACCCCCGTGAACACAGCAGTGGACCTTGTCGATCTGGCCCAGCGATTCGAGGCGGATCGAGGGCGCCTGAAGTCAGTGGCCTTTCAGCTGCTCGGCTCGCTTTCTGACGCCGAGGATGCGGTGCAAGCGGCGTGGTTGAAGGCCAGTCGCTCCGAATACGCGGCCGTCGCCAATCTGACGGCGTGGTTGACCACCATCACCGCACGTGAGGCGCTCGACCAACTCCGTGCCCGGAAGCGTCGCGCGGAACAGCCCTTGACCGACGCCGACGCTGATGCCGCCGTCGGCGAACGTTTCGTCGCGGCCGCAGCCGACGAAGAGGTGCTCATGGCGGAGTCGGTGAGCCGCGCGCTGCTGGTGGTGCTCGATCGGTTGCCGCCCGCGCAACGCGTCGCGTTCGTCCTGCACGACGTGATCGCCGTGCCGTTCGAGACGATCGCCGACCTGCTGGACCGCTCGCCGGCCGCCGCCAAAAAACTGGCAAGCCGGGCGAGGGGACGCCTGCACCCGGCCCCGTCCGCGCCCGCGCCGCGCACGGCTGAGCACCTCGAGGTGGTGCGGGCTTTTCTGGCGGCCTCACGCGGCGGTGACATCGATACGCTGGTGAGACTGCTGGCTCCCGATGTGGTCCGCACGGTCGACCCGGCGCTGGTTCCCGCCGATGTGCCCGTCGAAATGCGCGGTGCCAGAGCCGTTGCGGAGGAGACCCGTCGATTCACCGATCGGGCGCGCGCCGCAGCGGTGGTGCTGATCGACGGGCGGCCCGGCATCGCCATTGCCCCGGCCGGGCGGCTGCAGGCGCTGTTGCGCATCGCCCTGGGCGCGGACAACTTGATCCAGGTCGTCGACATCACCGGCGACCCCGAACGGCTGCGCAACGCCGTCCTGACCCTGCCGCCGGCGCGGTCGTCCTGAGAATCGGCTCTGGGAACTGGCGCATCCCAGGCGGCGCACAGAACTGTCGACTATGAAGAACATCAGACACCGCCGCGGGAGGGCGGCAACGGGCCGGTTCCGGGAGCACCATGATCGACAAGCCGTTTGGACGGCGCAGCCTGCTACGGGGCGCAGGGGCGTTCGCGCTGACACCGTGGGCGGCGGCATGCGCCGCTGACGACGACGCGCTGACCTTCTTCTTCGCCGCGAATCCCGACGAGATCCGGCCGCGGATGCGGGTGGTCAACGAATTTCAGCGCCGGCACCCCGACATCAAGGTCCGCGCGCTGCTGTCGGGACCCGGCGTGATGCAGCAACTGTCGACGTTCTGTGCGGGCGGCAAGTGTCCGGACGTGCTGATGACGTGGGAACTCACCTACGCCGAACTCGCCGACCGCGGTGTGCTGTTGGACCTCAACTCGCTGCTGGCGCGCGACCAGGACTTTGCCGCGCAACTCCACGCGGACAGCATCGACGCGCTGTACCGGACGTTCACCTACCCGGCCGGTCCGGAAGGCGGGCAGTACTCGTTCCCGGAGCAGTGGTCGGGAAACTACCTGTTCTACAACAAGGCCATGTTCGAGGCCGCCGGGGTGCGTCCGCCGCCGGGCACCTGGCAGCAGAGCTGGAGTTTCGCCGAATTCCTCGATGCCGCAAGGGCTCTCACCAAGCGGGAGGCGTCGGGACGAGTCACGCAGTGGGGATTCGTCAACGCCTGGGTGTCCTTCTACTCGGCGGGCCTGTTCGCGATGAACAACGGCGTGCGGTGGTCATCCCCGCGGACCAATCCGACCCATCTCAACTTCGACGACGAGGCGTTCGTCCAGGCGGTGCAGTTCTACGCCGACCTGATCAACAAACACAAGGTCTCGCCCAGCGCGTCGGAGCAGCAGTCGATGTCCAACGCCGACCTCTTCTCCGTGAACAGGGCCGCGATCGCGCTGGGCGGGCACTGGCGCTACCAGACCTTCGACCTAGCCGACGGCCTGGATTTCGACGTCGCACCGCTGCCGCTTGGCCCGGGCGGGCATACCGCCTGCTCCAACATCGGTGTCACGGGCCTTGGCATCGCGGCGACCAGCAAACGCAAGGAACAGGCGTGGGAGTTCGTGAAGTTTGCTTGCGGACCCATCGGTCAGGCCCTGATCGGTGAATCTCGATTGTTCGTGCCGGTGCTGCGATCCGCGATCAACTCACCCGGATTCGCCGACGCGCACCGCAGGATCGGTAACCTCGCGGTGCTCACCGACGGGCCGGTGGTGTCCGAGGGTCTGCCGATCACCCCGGCCTGGGAGAAGGTGGTCGCCCTGATGGATCGCAACTTCGGACCGGTGTTGCGAGGTGCACGGCCCGCGACCGCACTGGCCGGGCTGTCGCATTCGGTCGACGAGGTGCTGCGAAACCCGTGACCGCAACCGACACGCCCACCCCCGCGAAGACACCCCCGTGGCGCCGGCGCGCCTGGGCCGGAAGGCTTTTCATCGCACCCAACCTCGCCGCGGTGCTGCTCTTCATGCTGTTCCCACTGGGCTTCTCCCTGTACATGAGCGTGCAGAAGTGGGACATGTTCACTCCGGCCAAGTTCGTCGGTCTGGACAACTTCCACAATCTGTTCACCTCGGACCCGCTGTTTCTGATCGCCATGCGCAACACGGTGATCTACACGGTGGGGACGGTGCTGCCGACGGTGCTGATCAGTCTCGTCGTTGCCGGTGTGCTGAACCGGAAAGTGAAGGGGATCGGCGTGTTTCGCACGATCGTCTTCCTGCCGCTGGCCATCTCCTCGGTCGTGATGGCGGTGGTGTGGCAGTTCGTGTTCAACACCGACAACGGGTTGCTCAACATCATGCTCGGCTGGGTCGGGATCGGCCCGATACCGTGGCTGGTCGAACCCCATTGGGCCATGGTGTCGTTGTGCATGGTCAGCGTGTGGCGCAGCGTTCCGTTCGCGACGGTGATCCTGTTGGCGGCGATGCAGGGTATTCCGGAAACGGTGTATGAGGCCGCCAGAATCGATGGTGCGGGCGAGATCCGGCAGTTCGTGTCCATCACGGTGCCGTTGGTCCGCGGTGCGATGTCGTTCGTGGTGGTCATCTCGATCATCCACGCGTTTCAGTCTTTCGATCTCGTCTACGTCCTGACCGGTGCCAACGGCGGACCAGAAACCGGCACCTACGTGCTGGGCATCATGCTGTTTCAGCACGCGTTCTCGTTCCTGGAGTTCGGTTATGCGTCCGCGCTGGCGTGGGTGATGTTCGCCATTCTGTTGGTGCTGACGGTGTTGCAGCTGCGCATCACCCGCCGTCGTACCTGGGAGTCGTCCCGTGGTCTCGGCTAAGCGCGCCGTCTTCCGGGCCGTCGCGTCCTACGCGGCGCTGATCTTCGTTGCCTGGTGCGCCTTGTTTCCCATCCTGTGGGCGATCTCCGGGTCCCTGAAGAAGGAGGGCGAGATCAGCGAACCGCGGCTGTTGCCGTCCAGCCCGCGCTGGTCCAACTACACCACGGTGTTCGATCTGATGCCGTTCTGGCGGATGTTCTTCAACACCGTCCTGTATGCCGGATGCGTCACGGCCGGCCAGGTGATGTTCTGCTCATTGGCCGGATATGCGTTCGCGCGGTTGGATTTTCGCGGCCGCGATACCTTGTTCCTGTTGTATCTGGGCACCTTGATGGTGCCGCTGACGGTGACAGTGATCCCGCAGTTCATCGTGATGCGGACCTTGGGATGGGTCGACACGCCCTGGGCTATGATCGTGCCGGGTTTGTTCGGCAGCGCGTTCGGCACTTACCTGATGCGGCAGTTCTTCCGCACCCTGCCGACCGATCTCGAGGAGGCGGCGATTCTCGACGGATGCTCGCCTTGGCAGATCTACTGGCGCATTCTGCTGCCTCACGCCCGGCCCGCGGTGATGGTGCTCGCCGTGCTGACGTGGGTCAGCGTGTGGAACGATTTCCTGTGGCCGCTGTTGATGATCCAGCGCGGCAGCCTGGCCACCCTCACCCTCGGGCTGGTCCGGTTGCGCGGCGAATACGTTGCCCGCTGGCCGGTTCTGATGGCGACCTCGATCCTGATCCTGCTGCCGTTGGTCGTCATCTACGCCTTCGCCCAGCGCTCGTTCGTCCGCGGCATCGCCGTCACCGGGATGGGCGGTTAGCGCAATGGCTTCGGTGAGTTTCGAGCAGGCGACCCGGCGCTATCCGGGCAGTGACCGGGCCGCCCTGGATAGCCTGGATCTGGTGGTCGGCGACGGCGAGTTCATGGTCCTGGTAGGGCCGTCCGGATGCGGCAAGACAACGTCGCTGCGGATGCTGGCGGGATTGGAAACCCTCGACTCCGGGCGCATCCGCATCGGCGACCGCGATGTCACCAACCTCGATCCCAAGGACCGCGACGTCGCAATGGTCTTCCAGAACTACGCCCTCTATCCGCACATGACGGTGGCGCAGAACATGGGCTTCGCGCTGAAAGTGGCCAAAACACCGAAAAACGAGACCCGCGAACGGGTATTGGCGGCGGCACGCATGCTCGATCTGGAGCAGTATCTCGAACGCAAGCCCAAAGATCTCTCCGGCGGGCAACGACAGCGGGTGGCGATGGGACGGGCGATCGTACGCCGTCCGCAGGTCTTCCTGATGGACGAACCCCTGTCGAACCTGGATGCCAAACTACGCGTGCAGACCCGCAACCAGATCGCCGCGCTGCAGCGCCAACTCGGCACCACCACGGTGTACGTGACCCACGACCAGGTCGAGGCGATGACCATGGGTGACCGCGTCGCGGTGCTGCGCGACGGGCTGCTGCAACAGTGTGCGACACCAAGGGAGCTCTACCGCAACCCGGGCAACGTGTTCGTCGCGGGATTCATCGGGTCGCCCGCCATGAACCTGTTCACCCTGCCGGTCGTTGACTCCGCTGTCTCGCTGGGGGATTGGAATATTCCGGTGCCACGGGAGATCGCCGGCACTGCCGCCGAACTCGTCGTCGGGGTCCGCCCCGAACACTTCGAGCTGGGTAGCGTCGGCGTCGAGATGGAGGTCGACGTGGTCGAGGAGTTGGGCGCCGACGCCTACCTCTACGGCCGGATCACCGGGGCCGACACGGTCATCAGCAAACCGATCATCGCCCGAACCGACGGCCATGACCCGCCCGGCAAAGGCAGTCGGGTGCACCTGCATCCGCAGCCCGGCCATCTGCATTTCTTCGCCACCGACGGGCACCGAATATCGTGATGGACAACCAATTTCGCGCGTTGCTGCGGCGCGCCGCGCCGGTGATCCCTGCGCCGGCTCCCTAGTATGGCCGGGTGGTCGATCGCTATGGAACCGATGTGCTGGCAGGCGGCGGGCGGCGCAAGCCCCGTTCGGTAGAGCACCCGGTCGAGCTGGGCATGGTCGTCGAGGATGCGCAGACGGGCTATGTGGGTGCGGTGGTCCGCGTCGAGTACGGCCGCGTCGAGCTGGAAGACCGGCACGGCAAGACCCGTCCGTTCCCGCTGGGACCCGGGTATCTGATCGACGGTCAGCCGGTGATCCTCACCCCACCACGCCGATCGGGGCCTGCCGTCCCGGCACGCACAGCGTCGGGATCGGTCGCCGTGCCGGGCGCCCGCGCCAGGGTCGCCCGCGCCGGGCGGATCTACGTCGAGGGCCGGCACGACGCCGAGCTGATCGCGCAAGTTTGGGGCGACGACCTGAAGATCGAGGGCGTCGTGGTCGAGCACCTCGGCGGGGTCGACGATCTGGTGGGGATCGTCGCCGAATTCCGGCCCGGCCCGGGCTGCCGTCTCGGCGTGCTGGTCGACCACCTGGTGCCCGGCTCCAAAGAGTCGCGCATCGCCGAGGCGGTGCGCACGGGTCCCGGGGGAGCGGACACCCTGGTCGTCGGGCATCCCTACGTTGACATCTGGCAGGCCGTCAAGCCGCAACGGCTCGGCCTGCAGGCCTGGCCGAAGGTGCCCCGGAACATCGAATGGAAACATGGCATCTGCGCGGCGCTCGGCTGGCCGCACGCGAACCAGACCGATATCGCCACGGCGTGGCGGCGGATCAGGTCGACGGTCCGCGACTGGAACGACCTGGAACCGGCCCTGATCGGACGGGTGGAGGAACTGATCGACTTTGTGACGCAACCGGTGTGACTGAGGTCACCGTCACGTTTCTCGATGCGGCGGCACTAACTTCCTGACCGGCTCTTCGCAGAGAAATGGAGGAAGTGCATGACCGACGCGCTCGTCATCGACGCTCAGGGTCTGGACCGGCTGTCCTGTAACGCCAAGGCCGACCCCGCCACCGGCAAGAAGACCTTGAAGGCCAAGACCGTGTGCGAGTCCGGCTTCCGCAACATGACTTATGTGCGTGATCTTGCGCCGATGCTGGTCGGCGAGCCGCCGGCACTGCTGGGTGACGATTCGGCGCCCAATCCTTCGGAGACCTGCCTGGCCGCGCTGGGATCGTGCATCTCGGTGGGCCTGCTGGCCAACGCCACCCATCGCGGCGTCACCCTGACGAAGATCGAGGTGGAGATGGAAGGCGACATCGACATCTCCGCGGTGTGGGGTGTCGGCGACACTCCCGCCGGCAAGATCCTCGGCTTCACCGCGGTGCGCTGCAAGGTGACTCTGGCCGGCGACGCTGAGGACGCGACCCTCAAGGAGATCCACGACAGCGCCATTGCGTGGTCGCCCGTGGTCAATACATTCACGCGTCCTGTAACTGTCGACTCCGCACTGTCCATCGGTTAGGCAGGCAGAATGACCACGACGACCGATGCCGTGATCGGCTTGCTCGATTCGGAGCTGATAACAGACATTCGTGCCCACGCCGGCGCTCTGGACCGGGGCGAGGCCACGGCCCGCCGTAGCTTCCCGGGTCTGGGGGCCGCGGGACTGCTCGATGTCGGCGCGCCCGGCAATGCCGACGGCAGGCTCGCCGAGATGGCCGACGTGATCAGGCTGATTTCCGGGGAGTGTATGAGCACCGGGTTCTCGGTGTGGGCGAACCGGATGGCGCTGGAGTATCTGCTCACTGCCGCAACGCCTTTCAGCTTGGCGACTGCGGAGTCGCTGTCGGCCGGGACGTCGTTGGGAGTGACCGGCATGGCGGCCGCCTTCAAAACGCTGGCCGGTTGCGGTCAATTGGAGTTGGCGGCGACCGCGGTCGGGGGCGGTTACCGGATCAGCGGTCCGATCCGCTGGGCGTCCAACCTGTACGACGATTCGCTGCTGGTCACTGCCGCTGCTACCGAACCCGGCGCGAAGGTGATCGTCGCGTTGCCGTTGACGAGCCCCGGGGTCACGGTGGGTGATCACTTCAAGTTGTTGGCAATGGACAGCACAGCCTCGTCGTATTTGGAGTTGAAGGACGTTTTCGTCCCGGATGGGCAGGTGTTGTCCACCGACTTCGAGGGGTTCCTGGGCGCGGTCCGGCCCACTTTCCTTGTGCTGCAGTCGGCCATGTGTGTCGGTCTAGCCGAGACGGCGGCGCGGCATGCCCGGCTCGGGCTCTCAGGGGTGAATGAGATCTTCGCCTCCGAGGTCGACGAGGTCGCGGAGAGATTGGTCTGGGCGCAAACCACTTTGGCGAGATTGGCTGCCGCAGTCGGGGGACATCAACCGCCGAGCAAGAAGGAGTTGCTGTCGCTGCGCCTCACCGCGGCCGAGATTGCCAGCGCCAGTGCCGCATTGGAGGTTCGGACCGCCGGCGGCAAAGGATACGCGAGCAGGACGCCCGCCAGCCGCCGCTACCGTGAGGCGGCCTTCATCCCGGTGCAGTCGCCGTCGGAAGCCCAATTGCGTTGGGAACTAGGCGGATGCGCTTGACGCCATTGGCGTCGTTCGAGGGTGCGGAACCCCGGCATCTGGTCGGTGGGGTTCCGTTGGCCGCGTTGGTCCGCGACCACCAACGCCCGATGGTGAATTTCGCTCGCACCATGGTGAATTCACCGGCGGTGGCCGAGGAGGCGGTGCAGGAGGCGTGGGTACAGGTGCTCAAGTCTTCGGCAGCGTTCGAGGGCCGCTCGTCGGTGGCCACTTGGCTGTTCGGGATCGTCAAGAACACCGCGTCGCGCCACCGGAGCCGCGAGTCGCGGATCCGGGAGCACGAAGTATTGGGCACGTCGGAGGGTGACCCGCTGGCCGGACGGATGCATCCGCCCGGACACCCCGACGCCGGCCACTGGAGTGTGCCGCCGTCACGGCGATTCCTTCCCGAGGACCACACCGTGGCAAACGAATTGGTGGGATACGTGCGCGCCGCGCTGGACGCGCTGCCGGCGCGGCAACGACAACTGATCATCCTGCGGGATCTCATCGGCATGTCTTCGGACGAGGCATCGGAGATCCTGGAACTCTCGCCGGACGCACAGCGGGCGTTGTTGTACCGCGCCCGGGGGAATCTGCGGAATCAACTGGAAAGGCGGTACCAACGATGACCGTCTACGACAACACCGTTCCGGCGGTCGACTGCATCGAATTCGTCCGGTTGGTGGACGATCTGGTCGAGTCGGATCCGGGGCAGTGGGGCGCGATCGTGGCCAGACACCTCGACGAGTGTCCGCCGTGCCTGGTGTATCTGCAGCAGATGCTGGATCTACAGGTTCTGCTGAACCATGTCTTCGATGGCGAAAAGCTCAGTGACGGAGAGATTTCGGGCGTGATCAACGCTATCGGCGCCTTTCGTGAAGGCGATGCCTGAGCCGAGAAATGTGCTCGATTTGCGAAGACTTCAGTTGAGCGATCACGACGGAATCGCCTGCGAGTCAGAGTAATCCAGCATGGTCGGCCGGCACGTGAGCTGAACTTTCGCTACCGGAGCTCTGTCTTTATCCACAGTTGGAGGTTTGTCCACAGCCGGGTCCTTCGGGGCGGCGAGTGACGGCGTCCGCCGACTAGATTCGAAAGTATGTTCGATGATGTCGCGGAAGCCGACGACGCCGGGGTGGTGGCCGTCATGGCCGCGGCCAACCGGGATGAGGCCGTGGCCGCCGCGCGTCGCTTCGCCGCGATCGCCGAGCTGGTGGCCCGCCACGCGGTAGGCGCCACCGATTGCGGACGCTGGTCGTGTGACAACTGGGACGCCATCGCCGCCCAGGTCGGAGCGGCCCTGAACATCAGTCACAACCTGGCGTCGCACCAGATGTATCAGGCGCTGGCTTTGCGCCAGCGCCTGCCCGCGGTCGCAACGCTGTTCGCCGAAGGGCGGCTGAGTCTACGGCTGGTCACCACGATCATCTGGCACACCGAGTTGATCAAAGACCCCGCCGTGCTGCGCGTGGTCGACGCCCTGTTGGCCAACGACGCCCTGCGCTACGCGCCGCTGTCGCAGCCCAAAACCGCCCGCGCCATCGACGCCCTCATCGAGCGCTATGACCCCGCCGCGGTTCGGCGCGCCCGCATTGGCGCGCGGTCTCGTGAGGTGGTCATCACCTCCGCCGATGACGGCTCGGGGACCGCCCAGATATGGGGCACGCTGCTGGGCACCGATGCCGCGGTGCTGGATCGCCGGTTGTCAGATATGGCCCGCCAGGTATGTGACGCCGATCCGCGGACGGTGGCCCAGCGCCGTGCCGATGCTCTAGGTGCCCTGGCTGCCGGCGGGACGCAGCTGGCCTGCCAATGCGCGGACCCCGACTGCTCCGCCCGGATCCCTGACTCCCGTGCCGGTGCGGTGGTTATCCATGTGATCGCCGAGCCCGCCACCGTGTCTGCTCCGCCCGATCCGTGCCTGAACGGCGAGCAACCCCCGCAGGTAGATCCCGCCGACCCGCTGCGCCCGGTGCCTGACCCGGACCCGCCCGCGACTTGCCTGCCGGCCGCCCAAATCCTGGGCGGACAGACCATCCCCGCCGCCCACCTGGGTGCGCTCATCGCCGCCGGCGCCCGCACCGCCGCGATCGACTACTGCCCCGAGCCCACCCCGGGTTATCGGCCCAGCGCGGCGTTGGCCCGCTTCATCCGTGCCCGCGACATGACCTGCCGATTCCCGGGCTGTGATTGCCCTGCCGACGTCTGCGACATCGATCACGCCATTGCCTACCCGTTCGGACCAACTCACCGGGCCAACCTGCGTTGCCTGTGCCGAAAACATCACCTGCTCAAGACATTCTGGGGCGGACCCCACGGCTGGCGCGACCGGCAACTACCTGACGGCACCATCATCTGGACCGCGCCCACCGGCCATACCTACACCACCCGCCCCGGCAGCCGACTGCTCTATCCCACCCTCAACCAGCCCAGCGCACCCCTGCCCGCCTGCACGACACCACCCCAAGATCAGCCCCGCACCCTGATGATGCCCACTCGTACCCGCACGCGCGCTCAGGACCGCCAGGCCCGCATCGACGGCGAACGTGCCTACAACCTCGCCCAACTCAGTCCGCCCGAAGCCACCGCGCACACCGCCCAGCCCGCGCCCCAACCCCAACGCCCATCCGGCCCCGAAGAACCCCCACCCTTTTAACGCAGTCGGTGAAATACATTGTGCGCCAACATGTATATGCCGACATCTGACACGGCGCCGCCCTGCGACGCGCCGGACCCGCCCCGAAACGTAGAGTCTTTAGACCTCTACACCGACGACGCCACGCCTCGTAGGATGAAGGCTGCAAACGGCAAGGAGCATGGAATGTCAGCGGAACCAACAAAATACGGAATCCTGGTGGCTGTCGACGGCTCGGAGGAATCTGATGCGGCGATCGCTTGGGCAGCCCACGAGGCCGCTCTGCACCGGGTGCCACTCACCCTGCTGCATGTGGTCGCGCCGATCGTCGTCGGCTGGCCGGTCGGGCAACTCTATAAGGACATGCCGGACTGGCAGAAAGACATAGCGGACAGCGTCCTTTTGCACGCCCGCAAGACGGCGTCGGAAAGCTCCGGCGGATCCGACGAACTTGAGGTGCGCACCGAATTAGCCTATGCCAACGCGGTTTCCACGCTCATCGAAGCGTCAAAGCAGGCGCAGCTGGTGGTAGTCGGGAGCCAGGGCATCGGCGCCCTGGGCCGTCTGTTGTTGGGCTCGGTCAGCTCCGCCCTCGTCCAGCACGCCCACTGCCCGGTAGCCGTCATCCGCTCGGGAGAGGATGCCGTTCCAGTACCGCAGGGCCCGGTCGTCGTGGGAATCGACGGCTCACCCGCATCGGAAGCCGCGACGGCCTGGGCGTTCGACGAGGCTTCCCGGCGCGGCGTTGACCTGATCGCCGTGCATGCGTGGAGCGACGTCGGCGTGTTTCCGGCACTCGGGATGGATTGGCAGGACCGGGAAAATCAGGGGCAAGAGGTGCTTGCCGAACGCCTGGCCGGGTGGCAGGAGCAGTATCCGGACGTCCACGTGCAGCGGTCGCTGGTGTGTGACACGCCGGCGAAATGGCTGCTCGAGGCGTCCGAGCGGGCACAGCTGGTGGTCGTCGGGAGTCGCGGTCGCGGCGGATTTCCCGGCATGCTGCTGGGTTCGGTCAGCTCCGCGGTCGTCCACTCTGCCAAAACGCCGGTGATCGTGGTCCGTTCGTAGCCGATAAAGGCCTTTGGTCCCTGACGCAAGTGGCTTTCGACCGACGCCACCGGCGGCGAACGCTTTATAACTTGGACGCATGACCTATGTGATCGGCAAGGAATGCCTGGACGTGGCTGAAAAGTCTTGCGTACAGGAATGCCCCGTTGACTGCATTTACGAAGGCGCCCGGACGATGTACATCAACCCGGAAGAGTGCGTGGACTGCGGCGCGTGCAAACCGGCATGTCGTGTTGACGCCATTCACTGGGAAGGCGATCTTCCCGAGGACGAACTGCAGTTCCTCGACGACAACGCCGCCTTCTTCCAGCAGATTCTTCCCGGACGGGACGCCCCGCTCGGGACGCCGGGCGGCGCAGATGCTCTCGGGCGCATCGGCGTCGACACCCCGATGATCGCGGCAATGCCGGCCAACTGCTCCTGACCGGAGGTATCACGAAATGACCTCAGCAACAACAGGAACCGATAAGGGCCTGGGCATCCTCGTCGGGGTGGACGGCTCACCGGCGTCCAACGCTGCCGTCGTCTGGGCGGCCCGGGACGCCGAGATGAAGCACCTCCCGCTGACCGTCGCTCATGTCGTGAACACGGATGTGGCGACCTGGCCGCCGATGCCCTACCCGGAGACCTGGGCGGTTTGGCAGGAAGACGAAGGACGCAAGGTCATCGCCGAGGCGGTGAAGATCGCCGAAGAGGCGGTGTTGACCGACCGCAAACTGACGATCAGGACCGAGCTCGTGCACTCCACTCCGGTGGCCGCGATGATCGAAATGTCCAAGAACGCAGCCGTTCTGGTGCTCGGAGCGGCCGGCAGGGGAGCGGTGGCGCGGTTGCTGCTCGGGTCGGTGAGTGCCGGCGTCGTGCGGCACGCGGATTGCCCGGTGGCAATCATCCACGACGAGGACCCGTTGATGCCGCACCCGTTGCGTGCCCCCGTCCTGCTGGGCATCGACGGATCACCGGCTTCCGAAGCGGCCACCGCAGTGGCTTTCGACGAAGCCTCGCGCCGAGGTGTGGAACTCATCGCACTGCATGCGCGGAATGACCTCGAAGTCGTTGAGCTACCCGGTTTGGACTGGGAGAAGGTGAAGGCGGAAGCCGAAATCACGCTCGCCGAACGGCTGGCGGGGTGGCAGGAAACCTATCCCGACGTCAAAGTCTGCCGCGTGGTGGTCTGCGATCGCCCGTCACGCCAGCTGGTGGCGCGCTCGGAGTCGGCGCAACTGGTCGTGGTGGGCAGCCACGGTCGGGGTGCCTTGTCCGGCATGCTTCTCGGTTCGGTCAGCAACGCGATCGTGCACTCGGCCCGGATGCCGGTAATCGTCGCGCGCGCCTAGCGCGTTGGAACGCGGTTGAAAAACGGCCGCCGGGGAAACCCAAGACGCATGGCTGAATACAGAGTTATCGACCCACGGGGCGAAGTCGTTGCCACCAAAGAGATCGAAAGCGCCGAAGACGCGCACGCATGGTTCGTCGACTCCCGTGCCGACAACTCCGAGCTCGGGTGGCGCATGGAGGTGAACGCCGACGGCGATTGGGCATTCTTCGACGACACTGAAGGTACGTCGAACTAGGCCTCGGTCATGCGCGTATGCGCCGTCAGCAGTAACTGGTCAAACTCCGGTTGCGCTGTAACAGCGTGCCGCACAGCGCGGAAATCCTGCACTATCTGCTCGGCCAGCGGCCGCAACTTGACGTTGGATTCCTGGGACAACCACTTCAGTAGGTTGAAGGCCGCGTCGTCGTCGATGTCGTAGACCAGCATGAGCATGCCTTTGGCCTGTTCGATCCCCGCCCGGTTTTCGGCGATCTCCGCCAGCCGCTGGGTGACCTCATTCTGGTCGGGTGCGCTCGACACATCGACGTAGAAGCCATGCGTCCCGACCACCGCACCGTGCTCGTCGACGATGCGGTCGCCGACCACCACCACGTGGTGCACCTGTCCAGCAGTGTCGATGATGCGGTGACGAGTACTGAAGGCCTTATGGGTGTGCAGGATGTCGTCGATGGTCGCGGCGACGTGACCGCGGTCATCGGGGTGTTTGTGGGACAGCACCAGGTCGGTGGTCGGCGTGATGCTGCCGGGTTCATAACCGTGCATCTGCTCAACCTGCTCAGACCACTCCCAGCGCTGGTCGGCGAGGTAGAAACGAAACGAACCGACCCGCTGCGGGGCACCGCCGGCCAAGGCTTCCTCCACCGCGGCCGACTGGCCGTTGAGATCCCATGTCATCGCGAATCGGCCTCCTCGGGTCGGTCCCGGTGCGTGACCGCGGTACTAGGCGGGCGGCCGCGGCGCGTGGCAGATGGCCGCGGCCGCCGCCCGTTCACCGCCGGTCAGGCGTTGATTGCTTCGCGGCTCTCGCTGCGGCCCACGGAAATTTTGCGGGGCTTCGCCTTCTCGGCCACCGGCACCCGCAAGCGCAACACCCCTTCGTCGTACGAGGCGGCGATCCGCTCGGTGTCGAGATTCTCGCCGAGCACCAACTGGCGGCTGAACACTCCCCGCGGCCGTTCCGAAGCCAGCATCTCCCGGTTGGGGTCGACCCCCGGCCGCTCGGCGCGAACTGTGACCACGTTGCGTTCGATGTCGATGTCCAACGAATCGGCGTCGATACCGGGCAGGTCGAATTCGACGACGAATTCCTCCCCTTCGCGCCAAGCGTCCATCGGCATGACCGCTGGACGTGCGGCGGTCCCGAGCACTTGCTGGGCGAATCGGTCCAGTTCACGGAACGGGTCGGAACGCATCAGCATGGCAGTCACCTCTCAACTCCAATCTCTCGTCTGCGGTTCTAATTTTCCTATGTCTGACGACATAGATTTTGTATAACACTGTCGACACCTCAGCGCAAGTGTGGTAGATAGGTTTTCTAGCGACAGCTGAGGAGATGCTCGATGACCGAACGTGCAGGCGACGTGGACCCGCCGGCGTCTGATCACGGCGTGTACGGAATCTCGGTGGCTGCGGAACTCTCTGGTGTCGCCGTGCAGTCACTCCGCCTCTATGAAAGATACGGACTGCTCACGCCGGCCCGCAGCGACGGCGGCACGCGGCGTTACAGCGCGGATGACCTGGCCCGCTTGCGTCGCATCAGCGCGCTGGTCGACGCCGGTGTCAACCTCGCCGGCATCGCGAGGATCCTCAGTCTCGAGGACGACAACGCGGAGCTGTCGGCCGCCAACAGTGACCTTCGATCTGCCAATCGAACATTGAAAGGCGCGGCCAAACAGACTGCGGCAGCTGACAACTCGAAGACATCCGCCCGAAAGCCCATGCCTCGCAAGGTGTAGGCCAGGTTCAGGCCTCTGAGCCCGCACGGTCTAGGCCGGAGAAGAACGCCGCGGCGCGCTGCGCGACTACCACCGTCGTGACCGTTACGGTTTCACGCCGCCCGGCCACCGGCAGGGCCGCGGTGCCGACCCTCGCGTGCTCGAAGTACTCGGCAAGGAGCCTTTTCGCGACGACGTGCAGGCCAGCAGCGGTCTCGATGACCGGCAGTCCCGCGCCGGATTTCTGGCCCGGGCAGCGGAACTGATAGCCGACGCAGTATCGGGGCCTGAGACAGGTCCATCAGCGCCGCATACCCGGTTTACCGGTCCCTATGCCGGGTATGGATTTCCCATGAGCGATCAGCCCCTGCGCGCCGCCGGCTTGGTGTGCAGCCTCAAACCCAGTCCAGCGGCGTCCAGCAGTGCCCTGATCGCCGAACACGTTGTCGGCGAACTGAAGAAGGCCGACGTCGAGTCCGAACTGATCCGGAGCGTTGACTACAACATCGCGCCGGGCGTCGAGGACGACATGGGCGACGGCGACCAATGGCCGGTTATCCGGCGCAAGGTCCTTGACGCCGACATCCTGCTGATCAGCACGCCGATATGGCTCGGACACGCCTCCAGCGTCACCCAGCGCGTGCTGGAACGCCTGGATGCCGAACTGTCCAACACCGACGACAACGGAACACCCGCGATGGTCGGCAAGGTCGCCCTGGTGAGCGTGGTCGGTAACGAAGACGGCGCGCATAAGGTGGTCGCGGATCTTTTTCAGGCGCTCAACGATATTGGGTTCAGCATCCCGGCCCAGGGTTGCACCTACTGGAATGGTGCTGCCATGCAGGGCACCGATTTCAACGACCTCGACAAGGTACCGGACGAAATCGCGTCGGCCACCGCTGCGGCGGCGCGCAATGCGGCCCATCTGGCACGCACGCTGAAGGCGCAGAGTTACCCCCCATACGAGACGTAGAACACGTCTCCCCAACGCTCTCAAGGAGTTTCATGACCGAACTGGCCACTGAGAAGAACGTCACCGGCCTTCGGGACCGCGCTCGGCAGGAAGCCGAGGAATACCGCGGCGACGATCCGCGTCCGTTGGGTGGGTACTTTGCCGTGTTGGTGATCTACTGCACGCTGGTGGGCGCTACGACGCTGGTGGCGGTGCTCACCGGCCGCCGATTGCCCGTGCGGTGGCACGTGCAGGATCTGATCACCGTCACGCTCGGCACCCACAAGTTGTCCCGAACGCTCACCAAGGACGCCGTCACCAGCCCGCTGCGCGCCCCCTTCACCCGGTACGCGGGCACCGGGGGACCCGCCGAAGTGCACGAGGAGACGCGGAACGAAAGCCAGTTCCGGCACAGCATGGGCGAATTGCTGACCTGCCCCTTCTGCCTGGACATGTGGGTGGCGACGGTGTTCGTGATCGGACTGGTCTTCGCACCCCGATTCACCCGCCTGGTCGCCGGCACGTTCACGGCGCTCACCGGAGCCGATTTCCTCCAGCTTGGCTACGCGATAGCCCAGCAATGGGCCCAGAATCCCCCCCAGAAACACCGAGGCCGCTGAATCCTGAGGTGATGTGATGCCGAAAACGAACAAGAGCGGTGCCGCGAAGAAGGACGAATTGCCAAGCACGCTGCGGCGTTCCAGCGCAAAGGCGCAACGCACTTTCGCCAAGGCCCATGATGCGGCTGCCGAACAGTACGACAGCGAGGAGCGGGCGCATCGGGTCGCCTATGCCGCCGTCAAGCACAGCTATGAAAAGGTCGGTGACCACTGGGAAGCCAAGGAGGAGAAGGGTCCTTCCGATGCGCACGCCGAACGGGGCGGCTTGAACAACCCCGTGCCATCGCAGGAAGGCGTCAACGCCAACGCCAGCAAAAAGCACCTGTTGGAGATCGCGCGCCGGTTGGAGGTGCGTGGCCGGTCAACGATGACGAAAGCTGAACTGGTGGAAGCGATCAAGAAATACAATCGCCGTGCGCAGAGGCGTTGACCAACCCGGCGCGCAGCAGTTTGTGCCGGCCGATCGCTGATGCTGGTCGGTGAACAGCCAGGCGATTACGAAGACCAGCAGGGTGTGCCCTTCGTCGGACCGGCGGGCCGGTTGCTGAACCGAGCGCTCGACGACGCCGGGATCGACCCGGCGCTTACGTACCAGACGAACGCCGTCAAGCATTTCAAGTTCAACCGAGTGGGAAAGCGGCGCACACACGAAAAGCCCACCGGACTGGCGGCCATGTTTCGGGAAAACCAGCCTGGGTAGTCGAAATTGATGAGTGTGCGCAGCGATGGAGACACGCGGGTAGACGACAACGTCACCTCGGGAGATGCCACACATGTGCCGGCGGCCGACGCCGGCCATGGGCGTGGTCGTCGGGGTGTGGTGAATTGGATTCTGGCGGCGCTGACGGTGCCGGCAGCCGCGCTGGTCATGATCTTCGCAGTCGGCGCAGCAATGAGTATGGCCGCGTGCAGCAGTGCGCAATGCCCTGACCTGGGGCCCGGCGGCGTGCTCTACGGAGTGCTGTTCTACGGCGCTCCGGTGATCGCCGGCCTGACGATAATCGCCTCGTTCTTCACCGCGCTGCGGCGCCGGGGCTGGGTCGTTCCCGTGGTCGCGCTGGCTCTGCTGGCTGCCGACTTCGCTGCTATCGCGATCCTGTTCTGACCTTGACTGCCAACGAAAGCGCGGCCGCGGTGCTGTTCGACATCGACGGCACATTGGTTGATTCGAACTATCTCCATATCGACGCCTGGCAGCGTGCGTTCGGTGAAGTCGGGATCGACGTGGAGACGTGGCGTATTCACCGGTCCATCGGAATGGATGGTTCGACGTTGGTGAAGTCGCTGTCCGATAACGCACCGGAGGACACACAGAAGCAGTTGAAGGACTTGCATTCCCGGTATTACCGGGAAGTCGCGTCGCTGCTGCGTCCGCTGCCGGGGGCTCGTGCACTGCTGCGCCGGGTGGCAGACCTTGGCCTGCAGGTGGTGCTGGCGACCTCGGCGCCCGACGACGAATTGGAGCTGCTGCGCAAGGTGCTGGACTGTGACGAGTTGGTCGCCGCGGTCACCTCGTCAGCCGATGTGGACACCGCAAAACCCAAGCCCGACATCATCGAAATCGCACTCGAACGGGCCGGGGTCACCGCGGAGCGGGCAGTCTTCGTCGGAGACGCGATCTGGGATGCCGAAGCCTGCTCCCGTGCGAAGTTGTCATGCATCGGCGTGCTCAGTGGTGGAGTGTCGGCCTCGGAGCTACACGATGCCGGCGCGGCCCAGGTTTTCGAGAACACCGAGAAGCTGCTCGCCAACATCGAGCAGACTCGGATCGCGGCGCTGGCCGCGGAGTAGTCACCGCAGGCTCGACCCGGCGCAATCCAGGCAAATTGAAGCTGCCCAGGCAAACTAAAGGGACCCAGGCAAATTGGAGGGGCCCAGGAAACTTCAAGGGCGCCAGACAAGCGAATGGGCCCAGTCCGTTGCCGGTCTGGGCCCACTCTCGCATCAAGCTACTGGTTGGCCTTCTGGCGCTGCTCGGCCGCTTCGGCGCCACCGCGCGCGGCTTCCGCCTCGGCTTCCTTCTTGGCGGCGTCACGCTGAGCGTCGGCCTTGTCCTGCTGGGCCTGACCCTCGCGCTTCACGTCGTCACGGCCCGTGACCGCGCCGATGACTTCCTTCGCCTTGCCCTTAACGCCCTCGACGACGCCTTCGACGCCCTCTTGCGGGCCACTCTTATCCGACATGGATTCCTCCTGCATAACTTGCTCGCTTGCATGGCAACTTCACGCATCGCTCTCGTGCGATCAGCCAACAAGGGGTTTGGACCAACGTCCGCGTCGTTCCAGGAGCCCCCCGCAGCCACAGAGTTGCCGAACTGCCGAAGCCTCAAACCTGTGGGCTGGCTCACCCGAAAACCGAACTTCGTTTAGTGTCTTTGGATTTCGCTCATGTTTGAGCAGAGGAACAGCGGGCAACCAGACGAGCTTCAAGGCACGCTAGGAGAGATAGATGATTGCAGGCCACGCCTTCACGAAGATCGTAAACTTCGCGCGCGCCGGCTACCCCAAGGGCTTGCCGACTACTGACACCTTTGCGGTTTTGGCAGTGTTGGCGCCGGCGCGGCCACCAGTGCCGCATCGCGACCGGCACGCATGACCGTTCGATCCGGACGGATCAGCGCGGCCGAGGCCTGCCCTTGGCGCAGCCATGCGTCGAGTTGACTTCCGGGCTCCGCCCGGATGATCGGCACGTCTCGTTCGAGCAGCAGGGCTTCGGTAGCCGTCTCGAGCGGAGCCCGGGTGACCAAGAAAAATCCGGTACCGGCGACGTCGTCGAGCCGTTTGCCGTTCGGCAGCAACGGATTCGGGCACAGGGTTCCGGCGAGCTGACGGGGCCGGCGGGATTTGTGTACCAGCTCAGAGCGGCGCAACGGGGGCGTGGCGGAGTCCACGATCTTGTTCCGCAGTCCCGGGATGAGGCCGGCACGGGGCAGTACCGCCCTCCGGGTGAGATCACCCAGACTGCCGCCGCCGGTCATCGACCACCCGACGGTGAGCGCCAGGCGGATCAGCGCGCGGCAGTGTGGCTTTCGCTCCTGTTGATAACTGTCCAGGATGTGGGCGGGCAACGTCCCGTTGCACACCGCCGCGATCTTCCAGCTGAGATTCATGGCGTCGCGCAGTCCGGCGCCCATGCCCTGGCCGATGAACGGGGGAGTGAGGTGCGCGGCGTCACCCAGGATGAAGATGTTGCCCCGGCGCCATCGATCGGCGATCTGAGCCCGGAAGGTGTACTCGGCGACGCGCAACAAACTGAGTTCGCTATCGGCGAGATGGCTGGTCCACGGAGAGATGAGCGGACGCAGCGCGGCCAGGTTGTCGAAGTCGCCGGCGGTTTCCCCGTCCAGCAACCGAAACTCCCAGCGGTATCGGGATTCTCGGATGCGCATATAGGTGCCGGCGCGCGCCGGGTCGCAGATCTGATAGACGCCTTCCCACTGCCTGAGGTCCGCGTCGGTAGCGACATCGACGACCAGCCAACGCTGTTCGAACTTCAAATCCCGCATGGTGGAGCCGATGTGGCTTCGCACCAGGCTGTTGGCGCCATCGCAGCCCAGCAGGTAGTCGGCGTCGACCTGATGAATGGTCCCGTCGGTCCGGTCGGTGTAGGTGATTCGCGCACCATCGCCCCGCGCGGCGATCGCCGTGACATCCGCGTTTCCGCGCAACTCGGCGTTCGGATACCGCTTGAGGTTGGCCCGTAACAGCCCCTCGAGTTCCGGCTGGTCGAACATGTTCGCCTGGGGGTAACCGTGAACGCTGTGCTCGGGATTGCGGTGAAATTCGGCGAATACGTTGAACTTGTTGTCCAACAGCCGTAGTCCGAGCGTGGGCCGCGAGATTGCCGCGAACTCGTCGGCAATGCCGAGGCGTGCGATGACCCGGAAGATTTCATCGTCGAGGTGCACGGCCCGCGGCTGCGGGTAGACCCCGGGCCAGCGCTCCAGAACAAGGCTGTTGACTCCGTACTGCGCCAGCAGAGTGGCGGCGGTGATGCCGGTGGGTCCGGCCCCGACGATCACCACCGGCACACGCCGAATCGCTTTGGCGCTCATGCGTATCGAACAGGATTGTGCTGGGTCCCCAGGTCGATGGCCCCGTCATCGGTGGCTACCGACGCCTCGACGATGTCGCCGTTCTGCAGATACTTCGGGTTGCCGGCTTGACGCTTGAAGAAGGCCTTCCACTTGACGGCCGGTGGCAACAGGTTTCCGATGATCTCCACCGGCTTCGACGGTGCACTCAGCGCCGTGCCGACCGGCGTTCCGGTGAGAATCAAGTCACCCGGCGCCAGTTCCTGAAACTGGGTCAGCGACTGCAGTGCCTGCAGTGGCCGGTACAGCATGTCGCCCTCGACGAGGGCGTTCTGGCGCTCCACTCCGTTGACCCGCAGCCGCAGTCGCAGATCCCCGAAGCGCTTGAGCTCATCGGCGTTCAGCAGCACCAACCTCGGGCCCACCGGCGTGAACGTCGGATAAGACTTGGCTTCATAGAACTGGGTTTGCGGCAGCTGGATGTCGCGTGCCGACACGTCGTTCGTGACGACCAGGCCGGCGATGTAGTCGGCGAGGTTGGTGTCGGAGATGCTGGTGCCGACCGCGATCGGGCGCCCGATCACCAACCCGATTTCCACCTCATAGTCGAGCAACTGCACATGCGCGGGCTTGACGATGTCGGCGGACGGCCCACAGATCGAGGCGGATGCCTTGCGGAAGAAGGTCAGCGGAATCGATGTGGGGTCCATGCCCGCGTCCCTGACATGCGATTCGAAGTTCGTCATCTGCGCGACCACCCGGCACGGCCTGGTCACCGGGGAGATGAGGTCCAAGCTCGCCACAGGAACGGTGTCCGCGGCCGAAGCGGCGGCCTCGATGGCGGCCCGGTCGGACAGCAGTTGCGCCGTGGTGGTGGCATCGGTGGCGATTCTGGCGGCGCCGGCGGGGGTCTCGACCCACCAGCCATCGGTGGTGTGTAGTACGGAAGTCGTCATTTGCCAGCCACTTTCAGTAGACCAATCATGCGGTTGAAGTCGAACTCATTGTCTGTCCGGAGCGCGCCGATCATCGAAACCAGCTCGTGGCGTGCCGATTTGGCATCAGTACCGAGGAAGTCACGCGTGGCCGGAGGTCCCCACTGGGCCAAACCCGAAGCGGTCAGCGGTGCCCAGCCCGGTTCCAGGGTGTTGTCGAACATGTCACCGTCGGTGAAGTGTTCGACCAGGAAGCCGTCCGGATCGCGCCAATAGTCGAAGATCTGACTGCCCTGAATGTGTCTGCCGATTCCCCAGGAGCGCAGATAGCCGCGCTCTCTGAGGTATTCGCCGCCGGCAGCCAGCGCGTCGAGATCGCTGACCTGATAAGCCGAATGCAGGTAGCGGTTGACCGGACCCAGCGCCAACGCCAGGGTGTGGTGGTCGGCCGGTGTCGACCCGCGATCGCACCGGATGAAACTCATCGTGGGCCCGCGCTCGCGCTGGCCGGGAAAATACTGGAAGTCGCTGACGATCATCCCGAGGTTGTCCAGGTACCAGTTCAGCGACTGTAGGTACTTCGTCGACTGCAACACCAGGTGTCCCAGCCGCTGAACCCGTGCCGGCACCCGAGCCGGGCGCTGAGTTGCATTGGTGCGCAACGGCTTCGGTCCGAAGTTGAAGACCGGCGGCTGCTGGGCGGGCAACTCCGGTAGTTCGTGCATTCCGGCGACCACCCGCACCGGCGTACCGGTGGGGTCCCGCAGATCGACCGACAGGCCACCGATGGCTTCCGGCAACGGACGGGCGGCCGCACCGGACTTGTCGGCCAGTCGCAATACATCGACCTCGTCACAGGCACGAAATGCCACCGCGGTGAATCGTGACCGTTGGCCGCGCCGCACGATCACGCAGGGCGCGCCGGCGTCGGTTCCGCGCAGGGCGATTTCGTCGGATCCACGGTGCGCGGTCTGGAATCCGAAAGCCCGCGCGAACGCCTCGCAGCGGGTGAGGTCGGGCTTTTCGAACTCCAGCCAGGCGAGGTCGGCGACTTTGATCACCGGATTGCGGGACCGGCCGCAATGTTCGTCGGACCGGGCGCCCTGCTCGCTGTGCAGGCCGCGGTGCGCTTCAACCGGGGAGCCAGGCACATCCATCACCACCTCTGATTAGTAACTGACGAAATCGTCACATACGTATGGCACACAGTCAAGCAGTTCTGACGAATTCCTCAAATCTGAGGCATACTGCTGGTGTGGAGATGCCAAGTGACGGCTCCAGCCGCTTGGAGCGACGCAAGCAGCGCACCCGGTCAGCGCTGGTCAAGGCCGCGCAACGGCTGATCGCCGAGGGCAAGGTCAATGTGCCCGTCCTCGAGATCACGCAGGCCGCGGACGTGGGGATGGGCTCGTTCTACAACCACTTCGACAGCAAGGAGCAGTTGTTCGAGGCCGCGGTGGCCGACGTGCTGGACGCCCACGGAGCCCTGTTGGACCGGCTGACCGAGTCGATCGAGGATCCGGCGGAAACGTTCGCGACCAGCTTTCGGCTCACCGGTCGGCTCTTTCGTCAGCGCCCGCAGGAGAGCGAGATCTTGTTGGCCAACGGACCGGCGCTGTTGTGGTCGGATCGTGGCCTGGCGCCCCGGGCGCTGCGCGACATCAAGGCGGCCGCAGCGGCCGGCCGGTTCCAGACCGACGATCCGGAGTTCGCCCTGGCCATCGCCGGTGGTGCGCTCCTGGGCCTCGGAGCGTTGTTGCGCAACGATCCGGATCGGGATGGGGCAGTGGCGGCCGACACGGCCACCGAGAACGTGCTGCGGTTGTTCGGACTTTCCGCCGAGGAGGCCCACGCCGTCTGTCAACGGCCGCTGCCGGACTTCGCCGCGGATTAGTCGCGATACGCGGGGTGAGCCTGCTAGTTCATGCCCGCTCTGGCCGGTGACGTCCTGGCCACGATGATCGGCACGCCGGTCACCGCGATTGCGCCGCTACCCTGACTGCCCACCACCACAAGCTGAGCCTTCTTGGCGTGATCCACCAGTTGCGGCACCGGGTCGGCCGGGGCGGGTTCCCGTTGCACCGGGACGCCCGGATAACGGTCGGTCCATCCGGCAACCGCGGCCAGAGTCTCGTCGAGATTGGTGGAGGCATCGCAGTTATGCACGGCCACCAGCCCCACTCCGCGTGTTGAGGCTTCGTCGAAGGCGATTTCCATCGCCAGCTCCGCCTCCGGCGACCCGTCGATGCCCACCAGCACCGGCGCCCCGAGGCTCTCGGGAGTCAGTTGGACGTCGTCGGGAATGACGGCGACCGGGCAATGCGCGTGATGGATCAGGGTCGAGCTGACCGAACACAGCTGAGTTTCCCGCAATGCGCCGCCGCCAGGACAGCCGACCACCACCAGATCAGCGTGCTCCGACAGGTCGGCCAGCGCAAAAACGGTCGTGGCACAGGGCATTTCGCATCGCACCCGCACCTTGGCGGTTACCGCCCGAAGAGCCTCGTCGAGCACCTGTTGTCCGCGCTGGCGCTGGCTGCGGGTCCGGGCCGCGTGAACCAGGGTGAGTGGCACGTCGCGCAGCACCGCGTCCTGGGCGGCCCATTCAACGGCGATGGCGGAGCCCGCAGAGCCGTCGACGCCCACGACGATTCCGAGATGCGTACTGCGGTTCGCCATCCCACGGCTCCTTCCGCTTCGCCTCGGAGGGTAGGTAGCCGACGGCGTCCGCGGATGGGCCATAAGTCACTGATGCGATGGTCTTCTGGCCCTAACGGTGACCAGCGCCGCTCCTAAAACGAACACGAGCGCGCGAAACCACGGGAAGCGTCCGTCGGGAGCGAAGCCGTCGGCCGCGAAGCACGCCAAGGCATAGGTGGTCATCGCCGCCCCGGCGAGCAGCACCGGTTCGGTCCAGTGTTCCGGGATGGGCGAGGTCAACATGGGCAGTGTAGCGGCGAAAAATCCTCGCCCCCAGGACAACAGCGTGATCTCGCCGGCGGTGACGACGATCAGGATGCCGATCCACTCCAGACGGAACAACCACCAGTCCACGGTGCCTTCGGCCGGCTGAGGAAACAGCCCGCCCGGGTAGCCGACGACGGCTACCAGCACGACAGGCACCATGTGCCACAGGTACAGCGCCATCACGTTGTCGTTGACTATCGACACCACCCGCCGCGCTCGCGAGGCGCGGAGTACGCGGTTGAGAGCCGGAACCAGCGCGGTGCCGATGCCTATCTGCGTGCAGCCGAACGCGAGCAACGCCACGGTCGGTGGCGTCGTGTTCTGCACCTGCTGGCCTGGCACGCCGATCATGCTGATCGGGTAATGCCCCAGCCACACCAGCAGCGCCAGCACAGTGCCCGATCCGGCAGCCAGCAATACCGGCCGCAGACCGTTCAACTGGCCTGCACGCCAGGCAATTCCGATTTGATAGAACGCACCCCAGCAGAACAGATAATTCAGCAACCCGATATGGGGCACCTGGTACATCATCGTGGCGACGTCGACGAGGACGGCCCCGGTGGCCAACAAGACCGGTGCCCAAAGGCCCCAACGGCGTTGAGCGGCAAGCGCAATGGGTGTCAACGACACCACCACCACATAAACCGCCAGAAACCACAACTGCATCGCCACGGCCCAGCCCGCGTACTGCACCACCGAGCCGGCCATGCCGGTGAGCCGCAGCACGGCGACCACGGTCAGAATCACGCCGACGTAGACCGCCGTCGGACCCAGAACCCGCGCCAGGCGGTGGCGCAGCCAGTTCTGGCGCGAGAACCCCTCGTCGTCGCGCCGGTGCGCCCAGGACACCGCGGTCGCATAACCGGCCACCATGAAGAAGGTCGGCACGGCCTGAAAACCCCACGTCAACCATTGCGTCCAAGGCTGATCCACGAGCGGGTTCTGGCGGCCGAACCGGCCGTTCTGATAGGTCACCGATGACGCCAGCCAGTGCCCCAGCACGATCAGGATCACCCCGGACGCCCGCAGAAAATCAACCGCGACATTGCGTGCGGGTCGAGCGGCATCCCGGTGGTCCACCAGCGCGAGGTTACCCGGCACAATAACCGAATGAGGACCGTATGAAACCCGCGCAGCTTGCATACCTGACCGTCGGACGGCTCGGACTGGGCGCCATGGGGATGTCCGTGGCGTACGCCGGCGCCGGCAGCGACGATGCCGAGTCGATCCGAACGGTGCACCGCGCCCTGGAGCTCGGGGTGACCCTGATCGACACCGCCGAGGTGTACGGCCCCTACGCCAACGAAGAACTGCTCGCGCGCGCGTTGCACGGCCACCGGGACCGGGTGGTGCTGGCGAGCAAGTTCGGCATGATTTCCCACACGGGCCGCAACGGCCTCGATAGCAGTCCCGCCAATATCCGTATCGCGGTTGACGGTTCACTGCAGCGCCTGCAGACCGATCGCATCGACCTCTACTATCAGCACCGCCTGGACCGCGATACCCCGATCGAGGACACCGTCGGAGCTCTCGCAGAGTTGGTGCACGCCGGCAAGATCCGGCACATCGGTCTCTCGGAGGTAGGCGCGCAGACCATCCGACGGGCGCACGCCGTGCACCCGATCACCGCTGTGCAGTCCGAATACTCGTTGTGGACGCGCGATCCCGAGGAGTCGGTGCTCCCGGCACTGCGCGAGCTGGGCATTGGGTTCGTCGCCTATTCCCCGCTGGGACGCGGTTTCCTCACCGGCGCAATACGATCCGCCGAGGGGCTCCCCGACACCGACTTCCGCAAGACGAATCCCCGTTTCACTGCTGAGAACTTCGAACACAACCTGCGCAGCGCCGATGAATTGCGCGAAATCGCCGGAGACATCGACGCCACACCGGCGCAGGTCGCGCTGGCCTGGTTGCTCGCCAAAGGCCCCGACATTGTGCCCATCCCGGGAACGAAACGCGTTGCACGCCTTGAGGAGAACGTTGGTGCCGACGCTGTGGAACTGTCCGCCGAACAGCTGGCCAGGCTCGATGGTCTCACCCCGGCGGCAGGGGAACACCACAGCGCGGCGCAGCTGAAATGGATTGACCGCGACTAGATCTTGCGAACCAGGGCCGCCGCGCGGACGTCCTCACCGACGGTGAAATCCATGCGTACCGCTTCGCCGGTGCGTTCGGAACGGATGGTCAATGGTTCGCCGTATTTGATGGGACTGCGGTATTCCAGTACGGCTCGGTACGGGTTGTTCTCCAGCTCGGGGAACTGGGTCAGTATCTCATGTACGCCATGCCAGTAGATGGTGTTGTTGACGTGCTCGAAAAGGTCGATATCGGTGCGGCGCAGTGGAAATGGGGTCTCGCTGCCGGCTTGGACATGCTCGGTGACCCACGGGCGCCACTTGAGCCGATGGTTGGCGGTGGTGCTGCCGAAGCGTTCGACGCAGTAGTCGGTGAGCCGCGACGGCGTCAGGGTGTCCTTATTCATGCAGATCCAGAAGCCCTGCGTCTCGATGCGGCCGCCCTGGTCGCCCTCGAGTTGCACCCGCATGTCACACCACCGGCTGGACAGTCCCGCGCACCAGCGGCGCAGGGTGATCTCGCTGGGTATTTCGATCGGTTCCAGCACGTCGATCACGGTGCGCAACACGATCCAGTGCGGATGGACCTCCGCCAGCCCGGCATCGGCCAGATGCAGGGCGCCGGCCTCCTGGATGTAGCGCGCGACGCCGTCCAACCGAAGTCTGCGGTGCTCGTCGATGTCCGATGTGGCCAGCCGCCAACCGGTTTGGAAGACGTAACCCTCGTCGGGAACGGCGACCAGCGGTGCGTCAGCCTCTGGGTTATGCGGCACGCCCGCTCCTCCTACGCGTCACTGAGCAGCTTTTCCAGCTGCTCGCTGGCCGTGTTGAGCTTCTTCTGGAACATCGACACCACCCGGTCACGCAACCGCGGCTTGTGTGACAGCGGTGGCAGCAACTCGGCGAGCAGATTCAATCGCGCCGAGCTGAGCCAGTCGGTGAGGTCAGGGTCGTCGAGCCACCGAGCGAAATTGCGGAGGTCGGAGCGCGTCAGGCGCAGCCAGTCAACGTCGCGGTCGGGGTGCGGAATCGGTGGGCAGAGTTCGTTTTTCAGCGCGTCGCCCTGGTAAGCGAACTCGACGTGCGCGATGAACGCGGCGCTGAACACCTGCTGACAGCCACGCACCGCCTGCAGGGTCATCCGGTCGCCGTCGAAGACGGGTACCGCGGGTCGTTCCGGGGCCCCATCCGCGGTGCAGTCGATATAGAGGGCCGACGGCGAAGAGGTGATGGATCCCTCGTCCAGCACGATCGCGGTCGGCTCGATGCGCTGGACGTGGCCCATCCTGACCACATCTTCGATGCGGCGCAGCTGCTCGAATTCTTGCTCTGACACCGTCGCGCAGCGATACATGCGTGGGCGGACCGATGGGTCAAGTCGAAGCAGCGTGCCGGCCGCTTCCAATCGGTCGAACAGGTCCTCGATCGACGTGGCTGCCTCGATGGCCTCGAGAGTCGCGCCATAGTTGTCCCGGAACCGCTTGATGAAGGACGGACCCGGCTGCAGGGTGGCCCGGTCCATCAGCCACGAGTCGCGGGGTTTGATCCAGGTCAGCCGGCCGGCGTCGACGCCGTGCCGCAACAGCCAGAGGCACACGTCCATGCCGGTCTTGCCCGCGCCCACCACGACGTAGCGGTCCCGCGCGCCGAACCTGGGTAAGTCGTTGGGGGGAATGCAGTCGATGCCCGGGGCCACGGCGTACGGGGCCGGGCGCATGGACGGCACGATCGCGCGCAGATAGGTGGAGTCGACGACGCGCTGCCGGACATTCACGGTGTACTCGGCTCCGGCAAGGGTGCGGAAACGGCCGTCACCCAGGTACTCGGACATCGGGAAGTACTGGACGCGACCCGTGGGCAGGAACTGCTGCTGCATGACGGCATCGAAATAGGCGCAGACTTCGCCGACGGGGGCCAATTCGTTCAGTCCCTGATTCCAGCCCACGGAGTCAATCGTGTTGTTGCCCAGCGCCCTTGAGTTGACGCCGTAGTACGCCGACGGCTGGTGCAGGCGTACGAAAGGGTAGGCCGTGGTCCAGTGCCCACCCGGCTGGTGGGCCTGGTCGACGATGACCACCCGCGCGTCGGATTCCGTGATGACGGTGTCGGTGAACGCCATCCCCATGGCGCCCGCACCGATGACGAGGTAGTCGGTGTCCAAACTGTGGACACTCATTGCGGCTGCTCTCTCATGCGCCCACGATAGTGCCTGCGATTTGAGCCACGACCCACCCGGTAAGTTCCCTGGGATGGGAGCCGATCTCACCGTCGCAATCGCCGATGGGGTCGCGCTGCTCACCCTCAACCGGCCGGAACGGCGCAACGCCTACACCGCCGACATGGGCGCCCTGCTGAACCAGGCGTATCGGGAGTGCGACGCCGACGACGCGGTGCGAGCGATCGTGCTCACCGGCGCCGGGGACGCGTTCTGTGCGGGGGCCGACTTCTCAGCTCCGACAAGCCCTTTCGACTCGCCGGCGGGCGATGCTTTCACCGCGTCGCCGACCGACCCCGCGGCATTCGAGTTGCGCACGCCGGTGATCGCGGCGGTCAACGGACATGCCATCGGGATCGGGCTGACCATTGCGCTGCAGGCCGATATCCGGGTCATGGCTCAGGACGCCAAATATGCTGTGGCGCAAGCGCGCCGGGGCGTCATCGGGGACTGCATGTCGCACTGGACGCTGCCGCATCTGGTGGGCGGCGCGGTAGCGGCCGAGTTGCTGCTCACCGGCCGCACTTTCGACGGCCATGAAGCGGTCGGTTTCGGGCTCGCCTCCCGGGCCCTGCCCGGACCGCAGGTCCTGGAGCACGCGATGACCATCGCGCGCGACATCGCCGTCAACGTGGCACCGGTGTCGGCGGCGCTGAGCAAGCGACTGCTCTGGGACACCATGATCAAGGGCTATCCGCCGCGCCAGGTCGCCGACCTGGAAACGCAGCTACACCACCGGGTGATGGGCAGCGCGGATGCGCGGGAGGGCGTCGAGGCGTTTCTGCAAGGCCGCCCCCCGCGCTGGACCGGTTCAGTGGCAGGAGAGTGTGACCGATGACCAGCTGGAGAAGCCGGGCCATGCCCGCACTGCTTCGCCTGACGGGTAGGCACCGGCCGTACGCCAGCGCCGAGGCGGCCCGGGCGCACCTGGAACAGAGAGGGCTGCACCCTGTGCCGTTCGGTCCGCCGCCGCGATTGCGGCCCAAGGTGGACATCACGTTGCAGCATCGATCCAGTTGGCCGATCTATACGTTGACACCGCTCGGGTCGGCGCCCGACCTCACGGTGGTCTACCTGCACGGCGGTGGCTGGGTCAACGAAATCACAGGTCAGCATTGGCAATTGGCGGCCCAGATCGCGCATCAGGCGGGCGCCACGGTGATCGTGCCGATTTATCCGCTGCTGCCGTCCGCCACCGCCGCGGAGGTCCTGCCCGTGATCGTCGACATGGCGGCTGAGCACGCCGATGTGTGCCTGGCAGGCGACTCCGCCGGCGGGCAGATGGCTCTGTCGGCGGCACTGTTGCTGCGCGACGAACGTGGCGTCACCGCGGCGGGCACGGTGCTGATCTCGCCCATCGTGGACGTGGCGCTGCGCAACCCGGCCATCGCAGCAGTCGAGCCGACGGACCCGTGGTTGGGGCGCGACGCGATACAGGTTTACGCCGACGCATGGCGCGGCGATCTCCCGGTCGACGACCCGCGGGTCAGCCCACTGCAGGCCGACCTGACCGGATTGGGCCCGCTGACCGTCTTCAGCGGAACCCGGGACCTGTTGAACCCGGACGCGCGATTGCTGGTCGAGAAGGCCACCGCTGCGGGCGTCGACATCGAATACCACGAGGAGCCGGGGCTGCTACATGTGTACCCGTTGACTCCCACCCCGGAAGGCCGCGCCGCGCGGCGGATTATCGTCGAGCGGATCGGCGGCGCAACCGGATCGACCAGGAGGTAGTCGGCACATGAACATTCCCGACCGTCAGCAGGCCTTGGTGATGAACGGACCCGGCATCGCACCGGTGGCGGTGGAACGACCCGTTGACGAACCCGGGCCGGGACAGGTGCTGATCAAGGTCAACGCCTCGAGCCTGAACTTCCACGACAACGTCAACCTGATGGGTCTGCTACCCGGGCCCTGGCCGCGGGTGCCGATGAGTGACGGTGCGGGCGAGGTGGTCGCGGTCGGCCCCGACGTCACGGACCTGGCCGTCGGGCAGCGGGTGATGGGCGCCTTCAACCCGGGCTGGCAGGACGGCCCGCCGACCCCGGAGAACAAGCGCGACCTGCCGGGCGACAGTTGCGACGGATGGCTGCAGCAGTACCGGGTCGCCGACGCCACCGGGGTGGTCGCGACACCCGAGCACTTGAGCGACGTCGAAGCCGCAACGATTCCGTGTGCCGCTGTGACGGCCTGGGCGGCGCTCAAGGAGGCGGGAATCGGCGCGGGGGATGTGGTGGTGACGCAGGGCACCGGCGGGGTTTCGCTGTTCGCCGTGCAACTGGCCCAGACGCTGGGTGCCACGACCATCCTCACGTCCTCCTCGGACGACAAACTCAAAATCGGATCTGATTTGGGCGCAACACATCTCATCAACTACCGCACCACCCCAGGTTGGGACGCGGAGGTGAAGCGGCTCACCGACGGGCGCGGCGCGAACCTCGTCGTCGAACTCGGTGGTCCCGCCACCCTGGCGCAGTCGCTGCATTCGACGCGGATGGCCGGCACGGTCGCGGTGATCGGCGTGCTCAGCGGCTTCGACACGACGCCCATCGCGGTCGCCGAGGTGATGCTGAACAACCTGCGCATCATCGGGATCACCGTCGGCAGCGTGCGTACTCACCGGGAGGTGTGTGAGGTGATCGGGGCGTCAGGAATCAAACCGCACATCAGCCACGTCTTCGGCTGGCAGGACCTGGATGAGGCCCTACGGGTGATGCGGGCCGGCGAACACGTCGGCAAGATCGCTCTCACCATCCCGTGACCTCCGAGCGGTCGTACTTCGACCTCGGCAATTATCATCGCCCGGTCGAAACCGTTGCGCCGCAAGCACAACTGTGGTTCGACCGCGGTCTGGTCTGGGCGTACGCGTTCAACCACGAAGAAGCGGTCCGCTGCTTCGAGCGCGCCCTCGAACACGACCCGGATCTGGCGGTCGCGCGGTGGGGCATCGCGTATTCGGTGGGTCCGAACTACAACAAGGCGTGGGAGGCGTTCGATCCGGTTGAACTGTCGGCATCGCTGTCCCGCGCCCGTGCGGAACTCGCCCTGGCCGACCGGGGGCGGGCGAGCGCTGTCGAACAGGGACTGATCGCTGCACTGCGCATGCGGTTTCCGGAGGATCTGGACGCGGGTCGGTTCGCGTACGCCGACGCGATGAAGGCATTGGCCGCGGAGTATCCCGACGACATCGACGTGCAAGCCCTGGCCGCTGACGCGCTGGTCAACGTCACGGCCTGGGCGCTGTGGGACACCGCCACCGGTGAGCCGGCCGAAGGCTCGCGGGCACTGGAAGCGCGGCGGATCCTCGAGGACGCGCTGGCCGGGCCGCAGGGCCGTGCCCACCCGGGGATCCTGCACCTGTACCTGCACACCATGGAGATGTCGTCGACCCCTGAAGTTGCCCTGCCGGCGGCGGACCTGCTGCGCGGCCTGGTGCCCGACGCCGGCCACCTGCAACACATGCCGAGCCACATCGACGTGCTGTGCGGCGACTACCGCAGCTCGGTGGAGGCGAATACTGCTGCGGTACAAGCGGATCGACGTTTCGTCCAGCGGGCGGGACCGCTGAACTTCTACTCGCTCTATCGCGCGCACGATCTGCACTTCATCGTGTACTCGGCGATGTTTCAGGGGCTGTCGCAGATCGCGTTGCGTGCCGCCGACGAACTGGCCGCACAGCTGACGCCTGAATTGCTGGGAATCCAGTCCCCGCCGATGGCCGACTGGCTGGAGGCGTTCGTGCCGTTGCGGACTCACGTGCTGGTGCGATTCGGGCGCTGGGACGACCTCATTGCCCAACCGCTGCCGGCCAACCCGGAGGTGTACTGCACCACCGCGACGACCGTCCACTACGGGCGTGGCGTCGCTTTCGCGGCTACCGGGCAACTCTCCGAAGCGCATGCCGAGCGTGCCGCGTTTGCCGAGGCCTACGCGCGGATTCCGGACTCCCGTTATCTGTTCAACAACACCAGCCGTGACATCCTTGCGGTTGCCGCTGCCATGCTGGATGGCGAGATCGCCTATCGGGAAAGGTCTTTCGACGACGCGTACAGATACCTGCGGCGTGCCGTCGAGCTCGACGACGGGTTGCCGTACGACGAGCCGTGGGGGTGGATGCAACCGACCCGGCATGCCTACGGCGCGTTGCTTCTCGAGCAGGGGCATGTCGAAGAGGCGGCCGCAGTGTATGCCGCTGATCTGGGTTTGGACCCTACGCTGGCGCGGTGTTGCCAGCATCCGGGCAACGTGTGGAGCCTGCACGGCTATCACGAGTGCCTGCGTCGGCTCGGGCGTAACGAGGAGGCGGTGATCATCGGCCAGCAGCTCGCCCTGGCCGCCGCGCGTGCCGACGTGCCGATCCGTGCGTCCTGCGCTTGCCGACTGGACGTGGAGTCCTGCTGCGACGGCTGAATTGGCAGCGAACTCACAGCGACGACCTCCGGCAAAGGTGATCTGCTTGAGCCAGCGGTGATTTGTCGCTGCTGTCGGGAGGTCTGAAATGTCGCTGGTAGTCGCGTTCCCGGAAGCCCTGCAAAGCACCGCCACGGACCTTGCCGGCATCGGCTCCGCGCTCGGTACGGCCAACGCGGCCGCGGCGGTTCAAACGACGGGCGTGCTGGCAGCGGCCGCGGATGAAGTGTCGGCGGCCATCGCGGGCCTGTTCTCCGAACACGGCCAGGGATACCAGGCGCTGAGCGCCCAGGCGGCGGCGTTCCATGATCAGTTCGTGCGGGCCCTGTTGGCGGGTTCGGGAGCCTATGTCAGCGCTGAGGCGGCGAACGCGTCGCCACTGCAGCAACTTCTGAACGCGATCAACACCCCCGTACAGGCATTGACCGGACGTCCGCTGATCGGCAACGGCGCCAACGGTGCGCCGGGTACCGGGCAGAACGGCGGAGCGGGCGGCTGGTTGGCGGGCGACGGCGGAGCGGGCGGCTCAGGCGCGGCGGGCCAGCAGGGCGGTAACGGGGGAGCGGCGGGTCTGTTCGGCGTTGGTGGCGCCGGAGGCGCGGGCGGTGTCGCATCGGCCGTTACCGGTGGAGCCGGCGGGACCGGCGGTGCGGGCGGGTTGTTCGGCGGCCTCGGGGTCGCCGGCGGCGCCGGCGGGGCCGGCGGGGTACTGGGTGTGGGCGGCACCGGCGGAGCGGGTGGCGCCGGGGGACTCCTCGGCGGCGTCGGAGGAGCCGGCGGGCTCGGCGGTGCGGGCGGCCTGTCGGCAAGCGGCGGAATCGGCGGGACGGGTGGCGCCGCCGGGCTGTTCGGTGCCGGCGGCGTCGGCGGAAACGGCGGGCTCGGCGGAACCAATGCGGGCGGAGTCGGCGGTGCCGGTGGAGCGGGTGGGTCGGCTGCGATGTTCGGCACCGGCGGGGCCGGTGGCACCGGCGGGCTCGGTCCCAACGCCGTGGGTGGCGTCGGTGGAGCCGGTGGCAACGCCGGCATGTTCTTCGGTGACGCCGGTGCCGGCGGGGCCGGCGGTGGCGGTGCCAGCGGCGGTGCCGGCGGGGCGGGTGGAAACGGGGGCATGTTGTTCGCTGCCGGTGGCGCCGGTGGCGGCGGAGGAAACGGCTTGAACGCCGGGGGTGTCGGCGGGGCGGGCGGCAACGGTGGAGCGCTGTTCGGCTCCGGGGGTGCCGCCGGCGGCGGTGGCACCGGCGGGATCAACGGTGCCGCCTCGGGGCCGGGCGGGGGTGGCGGCGCCGGCGGCAATGCCGGCATGTTCTTCGGGTCCGGAGGATCCGGCGGCGCCGGCGGACAGAGCATCGGCGGCACCGGGGGAACCGGTGGGCTCGGTGGCAAGGCCGGACTGATCGGCAATGGCGGCGCCGGGGGTGCCGGCGGCGACAGCGGGCTCAACGGCGGCAATGGTGGCAATGGGGGCAACGCCGGATTGCTCGGCTTCGGCGGGAACGGCGGGAACGCCGGACGTGGCGTCGTTCCTCCGGGCACTAATGGCACCGCGGGCGCCGGCGGCACTGGCGGACAGCTACTCGGCCAGAACGGGATCAACGGGTTGCCCTAGCGGCGGTTGTTCGTAGTTTGCGCCGACGCCGAGCGGGAACACCGCAGCGGTGTGCTTCTCGGCAACAGCCGACCTGGTGGTCGGTGTGGCCCTGGTGCCCGTCGCCATCGCCGCGCTGCACGAGGTAAAACATTGGCGCGAAATACCTTTCGCGCTGTTGCCGACCGTGTTCGCGGTGCACCAATTCATCGAGGCGGCGGTATGGCCCACCGCGCACGGCGTGATCTCGCCCGGGTTGGTCTCGCTGGCGGTACGTGCCTATCTGTTCATCGCGATGGGTTTGTTGCCGACGCTCATGCCGATCTCGGTCCTCATGCTCGAACCCCGCGGCGCACGGATGCGGGTGGTGCCTTTCGTGGCGCTAGGTGGGGTCGTGTCGACCTATCTGACCTACGTCGTGCTGAGCAGACCCGTCACGGTCGTCGAGCACCCGCACGCGCTGGAATACCAGAAAGCCGTGCCGAACGGCATTGTGTGGGCCGTGCTCTACATCGTCGCGGTGATCGGACCGGCGGTGGTGTCGGGTTATCCCTCGATTGTGGCGTTTGGACTGCTGAATCTGGTCGGCCTGGTGGTGGTGGCCGTCGTGTACGTCCAGGCCTTCGCATCCTTGTGGTGCGTCTATGCCGCGGCCGCCTCGGTGCTCGTGCTCGGTCACATGATTCGGCGTCGCCGGCTTGCCGACCCGCACCGACTGCGCGGTGATCCGTTGAACTCCGCCGTGCCAAGCATCTGACGTTTGCCACAGCCACCGGCCGGGCAGTTCTCTTCGATGCCCACCGATGCGGACCACCTGAGTAAAGACCCCACGCCCGACGAGGCCGAGGACAACGCGTTTTTTCCGTCGGCGTATTCACTGAGTCAGTACACGCAGCCGAAGACCGACTTCGACGGCGCGCAGCACCCAGGGGAGTACACCGGAGGCCGGTGGAAAGTCCTGATGATCGGCGCCGAGGAGCGCTACGTTCTGCTGAAGAACGGCACGATGTTCTCCACCGGCAACCATCCCGTCGAGACATTGCTTCCGCTGCACCACCTGATCGAGACGGGATTCGAGGTCGACGTCGCAACCGTCACCGGCTATCCGGTCAAGCTGGAGCTGTGGGCGATGCCAGGCGAGGACGAAGCCGTGCTGGCCACCTACGAAGCGCTCAAGCCAAAGTTCAAGCAGCCCAAGAAACTTTCCGAAGTGGTGGCCAATGAGCTGGGTCCCGATTCCGACTACCTTGCCGTGTTCATCCCCGGCGGGCACGGCGCGATGGTCGGCCTGCCGGACAGTCCCGCCGTGGGGGAGACGCTGGAATGGGCGCTGACGAACGACAGGTTCATCGTCACGTTGTGCCACGGCCCGGCGGCCCTGCTCGCGGCCGCGGCGGACAAAGCCGAATCGCCCTTCGAGGGCTACTCGGTGTGCGTGTTCCCCGACGCGCTGGACTCCGGCGCGAACATTGAAATGGGTTACCTGCCAGGCGAATTGAAATGGCTCGTCGCAGAGCAGCTGAGCAAGCGGGGGCTGACCATTCTTAACGACGACATGACCGGCAAGACGCACCAGGACCGCAAACTGATCACCGGAGACAGCCCGCTGGCCGCGAACGAACTCGGTCGCATCGCCGCCGACGCGTTGTTGGAAGCGGCTCGTCGCTGAGGTTGCTGCGGCTAGAGTCCTAACGCATGTCAGAAGACTCAGCGCGCGCCTTCGTTTCCTTGCCGGAAGGGTCGCAAGGCCCGCTGTCCGCGCCCGGTGGGCGGCTGCTGGTCACCGGCGTCGACGCCGCGGGCCGATCGTGCGCGGAGCAGGACGGGCCGGTCACGCTGGACGGCTTCCCGGGTTTCGAGGGCATCCTGTACTCCGTGCTCTATGCGACGCCGTCGGCACCCGCGATCTCCCATGGGGGTCGGAGCGCCGACACCCTGGACCTGGGGGTCCCACCCGGCACCATCAACTGGAAGATCATCGATTACGGCCCAGGCGTGGCCTTTTCGATGCACCACACCGACACCGTGGACCTCGATCTCGTGCTCTCCGGCTCGGTCGAACTGATCCTGGACGACGGCGCGCATCCGCTGAAAGCTGGTGACGCCGCCGTCGTCACGGGCGTCGATCACGTCTGGCGCACCGGACCGGACGGGTGCCGGCTCTCGGTCATGTCGGTGGGTGTGGCGGCAGCGACCAGTTCCACCGCCACGTAGCCGGAACTCATCGCGGGAGTCTGAGACAGCGGATCCACGGGTTCAGCGTCGATGAGCAGATTGCGGTTCACCCCAAAGACCTGTGGCGCCGCCGCACCCTGCGGGTCGAAGATCCGCGACCCCCAGCCGTGAGCCATCACGAGCAGGCCGCGCCGGGGCCGGTCGTTGAGTGCAGCTCGCACCTCAACCGCGCCGACGGGGGAGTGCACCCGCACCAGGTCGCCGTCGGCGATGCCGAGATCGGCGGCATCTGCTGGGTGGATGAGCACCACGCTGCCCTTGCCGCCCGGGTGCAGACCGGGCAACTCGTTCAGAAACGAATTCATCGAATGCCGATGGCGGCGGTTGCCCAGTTGGAACGGGTATCCGTCGGGGGCCGCCGGCGCCGGTGCCGCCAGCAGTTCGCGGGCGCGGGCGACCAACGCGGCAGGCGCGATATGCACGCGCTTGTCAGGGGTGCGCAGCGCGTCCTTGAAGTGACCGTACTCGCGGGGGCCGAGCACCATGCCGTGCTCGCTGGCCACCAGTTCACGCCATTTCAGCTTGTGGCCGTTGACCTTTCGCGACATGAGCAGCAGCAGCCGGTTGACCCAGCGCGGCGAGAATTCCAGAGCCGGACGACCGGTGACGCGGGCCAGCCGCCGGCTGGCCTTGATGAACGCATTGATCCCCTTGGCGCCGAACAGCGGGACGTCCATGGCCAGCGTCAGGTCGACGAACATCCGCCAGGCCTCGTGCGCCCCCGGCGGGGGTTCGACCGCCCGCCGGCCGTACTGCACATACGGCTCGTCATGCAGACTGCTGGTGAGCGCCAGCAGGTCATCACGCTCGAGCCAGTGCACAGCGGGCAGCAACCAGTGCGCATGGCGGTGGCTTTCGCGCTGGACCATGTCGATGACCACCAGCAGGTCCAGCTGCGCCAGGGCGTCGTCGAGGGCGGACCCGTCCGGCCCGGAGATCACCGGGTTGCCGGCATTGATCAGTAGGGCGCGGATCTGGCCGGGGCCGGGTGTGGTGATCTGCGCGGGCAATTCGCTCAACGCGTGCACACCCGCCACCATCGGGCGGCTGGTCAGCCGGCTGCGGTGATCCGATGCCTTGACGGCGCCGGCCAGTTTAATCGCATCCAGGTAGCCGGGTTCGAACCGCCGGCCGCCCGGGCGATCCATCCGCCCGGTGATGACGTTGAGCACCTGACCGAGCCATTCGCCCACCGTCCCGGACAGGTGCAGTGACACGCCGGTCCGCGTCACCACCATGGCGGCCGGTGCGTTCGCGAATTCCCTTGCCATGTCTTCTATCTGGTGGCGTGGCACGTCGCATCGCCGGGCCAGGTCATCCAGGTCGGCTTCGTCGATCAGCGCTCGAAGCGCCGGCATGCCGGTGGTCAGGTGTGCGCAGTCGGTCCGGTGTTCGAGGCTTTCGTCGAGAATGACTTTGACCATCGCCAGCAGCAGTGCCCAGTCCTGGCCGGGACGCACCGCGATTTGGACGTCGGCTTTGTCGGCGGATTCGGTGCGTACCGGATCGACGACGACGATGGTGGCGCCCTGCCGTTGTCGGTCCAGCGCCCGCTGCCAGCCGCCCGGTGCGCTTTCCAGCCAGTTCCAGGCGCTCACCGCGGGATTGGCCCCGACCAGAAGGAAATAGTCGCAGTGATCGATGTCGGAGACGGGCACCATGATTGAGGATCCATACATCGCTTCCGCGACGACGTGCACCGCGTTCTGGTCGACGGAGCCCACCGCGTAACGGTTCTGGGTGCCCACCGCATCCAGCCAACCGTTCATGAACATCAGATTCGACGCCGAGTATCCGGCCGGGTTGCCGTAGTAGGCGCCGACGGCATCGGGGCCGTCGGCCTCGATCAACGCCGTCATCCGCGCCGCGATGTCGGAAATAGCGTCATCCCAGGTGGATTCGACGTACCGGTCGGCCACCCGCCGCATGGGAGTCAGGATCCGGCGCGGGTGTTCGACGAGTTGTGCGGCGTTCCGGCCTTTCGCGCAGAAGTCGCGCCAGCTGTGCGGGTTCTGCTTGTCAGCGGCGATCCTGGACACCCGGTTGCCCTCGACGGTGACCTCGATGCCGCAGGAGGCCAGGCAATAGCGGCAGAAGGTGAACACCGTGCGCGCGTCACCCGAGGGATGTCCCATGGTCCTTTTGTCCAGCAGTATCGACGTTACAATCAGCCCTGCAACTGTATCGCGATGCAGATGGGGGCGACATGGCTGAGGCACCGTCGGAGTTGATCGACGCGCGTATCGCGGAACTCGGTGACTGGCGTGGGGAGACACTGGCGCGCATCCGTGCGCTGATCAAGCAGGCCGACCCGGACGTCGTCGAAGAATGGAAGTGGCGGGGCGTCCCGGTGTGGTACCACGACGGGATGATCTGCACCGGCGAGACGTACAAGAACGTCGTCAAGGTGACCTTCGCGCACGCTGCCGCACTGAACGACCCCAGCGGGCTGTTCAACGCAAGCCTGGACGGAAACACCCGCCGTGCCATCGATTTCCACGAGGGCGACACGATCGACGACGAAGCGCTGATGGCGCTTATCCGGGATGCTATGGCGCACAACGAGTCCAGGAAGGCCGGAAAATGAGTGGTCAACCGCGCGACATCCGGGAGTTGCTCGACGACCCGGACGCCTACCGGGATGAGTTGCACCGGCGCTGGACCGGCCTGCTCAGCTATCGCTACATCGGGCGCAACCACTCATCGATGAACCTTGGTGAGGTCGACCACACCGTGACCATCCGCCGCGACATGCGCAACGAGGCCGGCGGCATCATGGTTGCGCCTCTTGCCATCTCGTCGCCGGAAGGGTGCCAGACCGACATGGTGGCGGTACCCAACCCGGTGATCGCCTCGGTGCAGATCATCGACCCGGGCTATGACGTGGCCCGAATCGAGATCGTGGATTCGGGCATCGTCCACCAAGGCCGCACGATGGGCTACGGGCGGTGCAAGATCGTCGATGCCGACAACCCGGACCGGGTGCTCGCCTTCAACGAGGGGCAGGGCGCGATCATCGGCATACCGCCGGAAGGCCTTGACCGGATGGATGTTTCGGGCACCGAGCTGGTGATCGAGGATTCACCCGACCTGCCGCCCCTGTGGGCGGCCTTCGGCGCCGCCAAGCGTGGCGACGGGCACTGGGTGTTGCCCGCGCTGAGCGCCGAGTACGCCTCCCCGGATGCGGCCCTGCACATCGGTCCGCAACACGTGGTGCTGGAGACCGCCGCGACCGACCTCGCCGCGGAGGCCGCCGGGACGCGGCGGCTGCAGGTCGTCAGCTGGCACGTGATGTTCATGTCCCGCGGCAAGGTGGGCCCGTTCCGGGTGGAGGGTTCGGCCTACCCCGGTGGACCCGGACGGGTCGGCGTGCGCATGCTGCTGCACGACGAGGGCAACGCCGATAAAGCGGTCACGTCGGCCGCGGCGGTGTTCGACGTCGTGAACTGAGCGCTGCCTACCGTCTGTCGCCCGTCACCCCCGCGGCGAGTGTGAACTTCACGACGCGACACGCCGCGGAAGCGTCGCGGAATTCGCACTCGGCGTTAGACCGACGTCAGTGAATCCCTCTCCGCCGGTTGCTCGCTGGGCTTCGGCCAGGGGGAGGCGACCGGGCGCTGCCGCACGCGCTGCGGCCACCAGAACCACTTGCCCAGCAGCGCGGCGATCGACGGCGTCATCAACGACCGCACGATCAGCGTGTCGAACAACAGACCCAGACCGATCGTGGTGCCCACCTGGCCGATCACGATCAGCTCGCTGACCGCCATCGTCATCATCGTGAAGGCGAACACCAGTCCGGCAGAGGTCACCACTGACCCGGTGCCACCCATGGCCCGGATGATGCCGGTGTTCAGGCCGGCATGGATCTCCTCCTTGAACCGGGACACCAGCAGCAGGTTGTAGTCCGCGCCGACCGCCAGCAGGATGATGACCGACATCGCCAGCACCATCCAGTGCAGTTCGATGCCGATCAGGTGTTGCCAGATGAGCACCGAAAGCCCGAAAGATGCACCCAGCGAAAGCAATACCGTTCCCACGATCACTGCGGACGCGACCACGCTGCGGGTCAGGATCAGCATGATGATGAAAATCAGGCACATGGACGCGATTCCGGCGATCAGCAGGTCGTAGTTGCTGCCCTCCTGCATGTCCTTGAAGGTGGCCGCCGTGCCACCGAGGAGGATCTTGGAGCCCTCCATCGGGGTGCCCTTCAGCGCCTCGTAGGTGGCCTTCTTGATCGCGTCGATGTGCGAAATGCCCTCCGCGGACATCGGATCACCGTCGTGGCTGATGATGAAGCGCACGGCGTGGCCGTCGGGGGAGATGAAGTTCTTCATCCCCTTCTTGAACTCGGGGTTGTCGAACGTCTCCGGCGGTAGGTAGAACGAGTCGTCGTTGCGGGACGCGTCGAACGCCCGGCCCATGGCCGAGGAGTCGCGCTGCGCCCGCTGTTGCTGCTCCAGCATGCCCTTCTGGGTCGAATACATGGTCAGCATCATGGTTTTCATGTTCTTCATGTTCTGGATCATCTCGGGCATCAGCGCCACCATCTTCGGCATCAATGTGTCGAGGTGATCCATGATTGGCAGCAGGCTCTGGATGTCGTCGGTCATGGTGTCGATGCCGTCGAGGGCATCGAACACCGACCGCAGCGAGAAGCACACCGGTATGTCGTAGCAGTGCTTCTCCCAGTAGAAGTAGGAGCGGATCGGCCGGAAGAAGTCCTCGAAATCGGCCATGTGGTCCCGCAATTCGGCGACATCGATCGTCATCGAGTGCATCTTGCCGACCATCTGGTGCATGTCGGCGGCCATCTGCGTGGTGATGCTCTGCATCTGCTCCATGCTGTTGATGGTCGTCTGCATCTCATCCGACTGCTTGAGCATGTCGGCGATCTGATCTTCCTGATACTTCTGCGTCATCTGCTGCGAGACGCCCTGCATGCTGATCTGGAACGGGATCGACGTGTGCTCGATCGGCTTGCCCTCGGGCCGGGTGATGGCCTGCACCCGACTGATTCCGGGCACCCGGAAGATGGCCTTGGCGATCTTGTCGATGACCAGGAAGTCGGCGGAGTTGCGCAGGTCGTGATCGCTTTCGATCATCAGCAACTCAGGGTTCATCCGCGCCTTGGAGAAGTGCCGGTCCGCGGCCGCGTAACCGGCGTTGGCCGGCAGGTCGGCGGGCAGGTAGTTGCGGTCGTTGTAGTTGGTCCGGTAGCCGGGCAGCGTCAACAGACCGACCAGGGCGATGCCGATCGTCATGACCAGGATCGGTCCGGGCCAGCGCACGACGGCGGCGCCGATCTTGCGCCAGCCGCGAATTCGCTGGGCGCGCTTGGGCTCCAGGGTCTGGCGGAAGCGGGTGGCCACCGAGATGACCGCGGGCCCGAGCGTCAGGGCCGCGAGCACCACCACGACCATGCCGATGGCCAGCGGGACGCCGAGTGTCTGGAAGTAGGGCAGGTTGGTGAAGTGCAGGCAGAAGGTGGCGCCGGCGATGGTCATGCCGGATCCGAGCACGACGTGCGCCGTGCCGTGGAACATGGTGTAGTACGCGTCTTCTCGCGATTCGCCGACGGCTCTGGCTTCCTGATATCGGCCGATCAGGAAGATCGCGTAGTCGGTCGCGGCCGCGATGGCCAGGGTGACCAGCAGGTTGGTCGCGAACGTGGAGAGCCCGATGATCTCGTGGTAGCCGAGGAACGCGACCACACCCCGGGCGGCCGCCAGCTCGAACACCACCATGCCGAGCGTGAGCAGCACCGTGACGATCGACCGGTAGACCAACAGCAGCATCGCGATGATCACGACGAACGTTGCCATCGTGATCAGCTGCAGGCTGCGGTCTCCGGCCAGGTGCTGGTCGGCTTCCAGGGCTGAGGGGCCGGTGACGTAGGCCTTGACCCCGTTGGGCGGCTTGGCGCTGTCGACGATGTGCTGAACGGCCTCGACCGAGTCATTGGCCTTCGTCTCACCCATGTTCCCGACGAGATAGACCTGCACGTAGGCGGCCTTGCCATCGTTGCTCTGCGCACCGGCCCCGGTGAGCGGGTCGCTCCAGAAGTCCTGAACGTGCTCGACGTGCTGCTTGTCGGCCTCGAGTTTGCGGACGATCTGGTCGTAGTACGCGTGTGCGTCGGCGCCGAGCGCGTTCTGGCCCTCCAGCACGATCATCACCGAGCTGTTGGACTTGTACTCCTTGAACACCTCGCCGACACGCTTGGTGGCGATCACCGACTGTGCGTCGTCGGGGCTCATCGAGACCGAGCGCAGCTTGCCGACCTCGTCGAGCTGTGGGACCACGGTGTTGAGGACGGCGATCAGCGCGATCCAGCCGATGATGACGGGCACCGCGAACTTGCGCAGGAACCGCGGAATCGCCGGACGCGCCGCGTGTTTGGGGATGGGAGCGGTGTCGAAGTTGTCCGGCCGTCTGTCTTCGAGGGTGGTGCTCATGCTGATTTCACCAGGCAGGAGGTCAAAGCGTGCACGCCGTTTGAAATTTTCTCGTCCTTGATTTCGTCGTCGACGGTGATGCGGCAGCCGAGGTAGTCACCGTCGCTCTGCGCCGAGATGTTGGGGAAAACTGAGGGGGCGGTGGTGCTCAGGACCAGGGTCCAGGGCAGCGGCGCGTCGTCCAGGCGCCGCGGCTCCGCACTGAGATCCAGGTAGTTCACGTTGGCGCTTGCCGCCGAACCGAAGATCTCGTACTTGACGACCTTGGGCTTGAACGGTTTTGAGTCGTCCACCTTCGGGCTGGTCAACGTGTCCGCGTTCTCCGCGGTGAAATACGACTTGACCCGGTGCACGGTGAACCCGCCGATCGCGACCACGGCCACGATCAACAGCGGCAACCAGGCGTTGCGCACCATCTTCGCCATCTGCACCTACGCGATCCCTTCCCGGTTAGGCGATCCGATCAGCTGATTCGAGTTGCGTTGCACTGCAGGAGGTTCGAACGTCAGGAGCCTCGACCGGGCCTCCCGCAGCCCAAAACGGCCCGACATGAAGCGGGCGGATGTCTCGATCAACCGAGGCATAGTCGAGTTCCGCCGCCGGACCATGGATACATAATCTGCACTTTTTGCAGATCATGCAAGTTTATGTGTTTTCGGTCACGCCAATTACTTGCTGAAAATGCTGTTGACCAGCGCTGCGGCCCGCTCGACGTAGGGCATCGGCGTGTCGTCCGCGTCCTCCGGTTCGCTGCTGGACCAGCGCTCGATGCCCGAACGGACCGCCGTCAGTGCCAGCGCGGAGATCAGCGCCGGGATCTCGTCATCGGACGGCATGCCCTGGCGTTTGGCGACGATGTCGGTCAGCTGGGTCTGGAAGCGCTCCAGGTCGGCCAGGAACGCCGCCAGCACCGCGGGGGTGGTTTTGGCCAGGTCCAGCATGCACACGGCCTGCTCGCGCTGCGGCGGCATGTCGCGCAGATGGTGGGCGGCCAGGGTGATCAGATCCGCCAGGACAACCGAGAGCGGTGCGGGGCCGGCGGCGACGAACTCCTCGGCCAGCTCTGGTGGTAGGTCCGAGGGGCCGTAGGCGATCGCCGCTTCCTTGTTCGGGAAGTAGTTGAAGAACGTGCGGGTCGAGATGCCGGCCTGGACGCAGATCTCCTCGATGGTGACTTTGTCCCAACCGCGTGCTTGCGCCAGGCGCACGGCGGCCCCGCGGATGTCCGCGCTGGTCTGCCGGCGGCGGCGCTCGCGAAGGCCCAAGTGATTGCCCATGCCCACATATTTGCACAAACTGCACACTTTGCACGCAAATAGAGACTGGTCGCACCTTTCCTCAGCGTTTGCCCCAGTCCCACGGCGGTGTCGTCAGCAAACTCTGTCCGGTGATCCGGGTCTCGCCGAAATCTTTGTAGAGCTCGATCTCGGTAGCGTCGTTGAGAAGCTGCCGAAGTGCATCGGAATGGGTGACCACCACAACCTGGGTGTGCTCGGCCGCGATGCGGATCAGGGCGGCCAACGGGCCGACGAGCCTCGGGTGCAGCGAGGTCTCCGGTTCGTTCAGCACCATCAGCGACGGCCGTTGCGGGCTGAGCAGCGCAGCGGCCCACAACAGGAATCGCAATGTGCCGTCTGACAATTCGGCCGCGCGGAGCGGCCGTAGCATGCCGGGCTGTTGCAGTTGCAGGTCGAACAGACCGTTGTTGACGTCGACGGCGAGGGTGGCGCCGTCGAATGCGTCGGCGACGATTCGGCTCAAGTCGTCGAATCCGGCTTCGATGATCGTCTGGATCGCGGCGGCCAGATCCTTGCCGTCGTCGGAGAGCACCGGTGTGCGGGTGCCGACTTGCGGTAGCCGGGCCGGGGCGGCGGCGTCGACCCGGAAACCGTCGTAGAAGCGCCACCCACGGAGCCGTTCCCGGACGGCCGCGAGCTCTGGAAGTGCTTGTGGGTGGGCGTATTCGGTGAGCACGCTGCGGTAGGCCGGCAGCGTACGGCTCAGCTCGTCGAACCCGGAATCGCCACTGACTTCGGCGAAGTCGCGGGTGCGGAGTACCAGGGTGGTGGCGCGCCGTAGGACCGGACCGGCGAAGATCGCCTCGCGCTTGATCTCCGGATCGCGGGAGAATGCCGAGCGGATGCCTGCCATCTGCGGGATGCCGAGGTCGACGAGGTAACCGAAATCGTCTGCGGCGAAACCGAGTTCGAGCGATAGCGGGCGGCTGCGGGTGGTGCCCTGGGCTTTTCCCTGTTTGCGGGCTCCGGTTAGCTGCTCCGGACCTGCCCACAGCACCGATTCCAGACCACCCTCTCGCGCCAGCGAGCCGATGACGTCGCCGCGGCCGCAGTCGGCCAACAGGCGCAGTGCGCGGTACACCGACGACTTGCCGGTGCCGTTGGCCCCGGTGACGACGGACAGCCGGCCCAGTGGCAGCACGATGTCGCGGAGCGAGCGGTAACCGCGCACGGCGATCGTCTGCAACATGGGGCCGACTTTAGCGGCGGGGGGTGACAGGAGTGAATTTAGTGATGGGGCAGAGGGATTGGATTAAGGGGTGTTGACGACTGTGGTGCCGACCCCGCCTGGCGAGTTGCTGATGTAGATGGGTTGGGTTGCGAATGGCAGGTAGCCGGTGTTCATCAGGCCGGACGAGATCACCGTCGGTGTGTACCAACTCGTGTTGTAGTGGTAAAGCTCCTTCGTACCGGCGGCGTCGCCGTAAACATATATATCTGTCCCTGCGGGTAGACTCCCCGCTCCACCGATCACGGAAGACGGCATAGTGCCAAGCACGCCGCCAGAATCGACAATCGACGGGACCGCTTGCAACGGTCCGGCCCCAACTTTCACATACAGCGTGGAGATCGGGGAGCCGTTGATCGAGAACCCGGGCGTCGGGTCCGGGTTCGGACCGAACGTCAACTTTTGATTCTGCATGTCGATCTGCAAGCCCTGGGCCAGCGCGCCCGGCAAAGCCTGGGTCGGAATGTTCGGGCCTGGGCCGACCGCGTTCGGGCCTACGCCCAACACCCCGTCCACGCCGGCGGTCGCGAAATACGCGTCGAACGGCGTCGTGAACGGGTTCTTCAAGAACTCGGTGAAGTATGCGTTGATCGCAAACGGCGAAGTTGGCAGGGAGAACAGCACAACATTTACTGCGGTGGGTGAGCTGACGATGCCGTTGCCGAAGTCCACCGACGTGGGGTAGCTGGCGTAGAGGTAGGTCAGGCCACCGCTGTAGGCGCTGATGTTGAGTCCGTGCGGGATGCCGAGCTTGAGCAATCCCGGCAGCCCGCCGATGTCCTTGATCTGCATGACCAGTCCGGCGGATCCGGTGTCGACCAGGATCGGGCCGCTGGTTTGGCCGTTGACGGACAGGTTGACTATCGGTTCGGTGGTTTGGACGGTCGGCATCGAAATCGTCTTGCCGTCCCAGCCCGCGCCGCTGAAGCCCTGATTGCCCCAGATCATGCCGCCGTGGCCGCCGGTCCCGCCGTAGCCGAGAGGCAGTAGCGGATCGTTGCCAAGGCCGCCCGCGCCGCCGTAGCCACCATTGCCCAGCAAATAGGCAATTCCGCCGGCACCGCCGTTTCCGCCGACGCCCCCGGCGTTTGCACCGCCCCAGCCGCCGTAGCCGCCATTCCCGTACAACCAGCCGCCGTTGCCACCGGCGCCACCGACTGCGCCGATCCCGCCGGTGCCTCCCGCGCCGCCGTTGCCGACGAATCCGGCCGAACCGCCCGCACCTCCCGGCCCGGTCGCGGGCGAGTACCCGGCCCCGCCATTGCCCCACAGCAACCCGCCGGCCCCGCCGTTGGGCGATGCGGCAGTGCCCGCCGCTCCGTCACCGATCAGCGGACGTCCCAGCAGCAGCTGCGTGGGCGTATTGATGATGCCGAAAACGGGGTCGAGCACGGACGCGGCCGTCGCCTCTGCGGTCGCGTACGAGCCGGCCGAGCCGCCGAGCAACAGCACGAACTGCTGCTGGAACGCGCTGAGCTGGGTGTTGATGGCCTGATATTCCTGGCCGAACCCGGCGAACAGGGAAGCGATCGCGGTCGAGACTTCATCGGCCGCGGCGGCCGCGACCCCCGTGGTCGGAAGAGCTGCCGCGGCGTTGGCCGCGGCCAGCGCAGAACCGATGTTCTCCAGATCCGCTGCCGCCGACGTGACCCAGTCAGGAGCCACGGCTAGAAACGACACGTCGCCCCCTAAGCGTCAATCACCGGTGTGTGCGCCAAGCGTATCGAGTTCGCTGCCCGGCTTCCGGGCTTTCGGCACACCGGTTCGTCATCACATCGAATACTCACACGGATCATCCCCCGCCGCAGCGCGACTGCAGTTGCCCCGCGAGATGGCGGTGGTGGTTGTGCTCGGTAGGCGATCCGCGACCGTAGGGGCAATCTCGGCGAGCCGACCTGCCGTCGCCGCAGCTGCGACGGCAGCGCCCCCCGCGAGACGGCGGTGGTGGTTGTGCTCGGTAGGCGATCCGCGACCGTAGCGGCAATCTCGGCGAGCTGAACCGTTGACGCCGCAAGTAGCGACGGCAGCGCCCCCCGCGAGACCGCGGTGGTGGTTGCGCTCGAACGGCAAACCGCGACCGTAGCGGCAATCTCGGCGAGCCGAACCGCCGCCACTACAAGCGCGACGCGACGCTAGAGCGCCGCGAGGATCGCCTCGACCCGGTCGCGCGCGTCGCCGAACAGCATCGCGGTGTTCTCCCGGAAGAACAGCGGGTTCTGCACGCCGGCGTAGCCGGAGGCCATCGAACGTTTGAACACGACCACGTTGTCGGCGTCCCAGACGGTCAGCACCGGCATACCGGCGATGGGGCTGCTCGGGTCTTCGGCGGCCGCCGGGTTGACGGTGTCGTTGGCGCCGATGACCAGGACGACGGCGGTGTCGGAGAAGTCGTCGTTGATCTCGTCCATTTCCAGCACGATGTCGTAGGGCACCTTCGCCTCGGCCAGCAGCACGTTCATGTGGCCGGGCAGGCGTCCCGCGACCGGGTGGATGCCGAACCTGACGTTGACGCCGCGGGCACGCAGTTTGCGGGTCAGCTCGGCGACGGCGTTCTGGGCCTGCGCGACAGCCATCCCGTATCCCGGCGTGATGATCACCGAGTCGGCCGAGCCGAGCAGTTCGGCGGCTCCTTCGGCGGTGACCTCCCGGTGCTCGCCGTAGTCCTTGTCCTCGGCCGGACCCGCCTCGATGCCGAAGCCGCCGGCGATCACGGAGATGAACGAGCGGTTCATCGCCTTGCACATGATGTAGGACAGGTACGCACCGGAAGATCCGACCAGGGCACCGGTAATGATCAGCAGGTCGTTGCTGAGCAGGAAGCCGGATGCGGCCGCGGCCCATCCCGAATAGCTGTTAAGCATCGACACGACAACGGGCATGTCGCCGCCGCCGATGGACGCGACCAGGTGCCACCCGAGCAGCAGGGCGAGCGCGGTGACGGCGGCGAGAAGCCAGATCGTCGGGTTGATCACGAACCACACCGTGAGGGCGCCGAACAGCACCAGCGCGCCGACGTTCAGGAAGTTCTTGCCCGGAAGCATCATCGGCGCCGACTTGATTCGCGCCGAGAGTTTGAGGTTCGCCACGATCGAGCCGGTGAAGGTCACGGCACCGATGAAGACGCCGATGACGACCTCGGCCGAGTGGATGCCGCCCAGGCCCTCCGCGCGCAGGGTGGCCGCCTCGGCGCCACCAGGGTTGTGCTCCACGAACAGGTAGCCGTTCCAGCCGACCAGCACGGCGGCCAAACCGACGAACGAGTGCAGCAATGCGATCAGTTCGGGCATGCCGGTCATCTCGACCACCCGGGCGCGCCACAGACCAATTGCCGCGCCTACCGCGACGGCACCGGCCAGCAGCGCCACTCCCAGCGACTCGATGTGTCCGTTAATCGCCAGGGCGATGGTGGCGGCCAGTGCTACGGCCATGCCGAAGATGCCGAACGTGTTTCCGGCCCGCGACGTTTCGTGCTTGGACAGCCCGGCGAGCGCCAGGATGAACAGCAGGGCCGCGACGACGTATGCCGCTTTGGCGGCGGTTTCTATCGTGAACAAGGGATGATCCTCCGATTGGGTGCGCAGGCTCAGCTGCGGGAGAACATGGCCAGCATGCGTCGCGTCACCGCGAAGCCGCCGAAGATGTTGATGCTGGCCAGCAGGATCGCCGCACAGGACACCACGGTGATCGGGAGGTTCTCTTTTCCGATCTGCAGCAAAGCGCCCAGCACGATGATTCCGGAGATCGCATTGGTCACCGACATCAGCGGAGTGTGCAGGGCGTGATGGACGTGGCCGATCACGTAGTAGCCGATCACAATGGCCAACGCGAACACCGTGAGGTGCACCTGCAGGGCGGCCGGTGAGATCGCGATGAGGCCGAACAGCACCGCCGCGGCGATCAGTGTGGTCGTCAGCCGGCGCTTGTTGGACATCGGTTGCTTGGCGTGCGACTCCTTGACCGGCGCGGCGGCCGCCGGGACGGCAGGTGCTGCCGAGACCTGCACCGGCGGCGGGGGCCAGGTGGACTCGCCGTCGCGGACCACGGTCATGGACCGCTGGACCACGTCGTCGAAATTGAGGACGAGTTGTCCGTCCTTCTCCGGCGTCATCAGCTTCAGCAGGTTGACCAGGTTGGTGCCGTAGAGCTGGGAGGACTGGGCGGGGAGCCGTCCGGCCAGGTCCGTGTAGCCGATGATGGTCACGTCGTTGTCGGTGACGACGAGCTGGTCCTTGACCGTGCCCTCGACGTTGCCGCCGTTGGACGCGGCCATATCCACGATGACGCTGCCCGGGGTCATGCCGGCGACCATGTCCGCCGTGATGATCCGCGGTGCCGGTTTGCCGGGGATCAGTGCGGTGGTGATGATGATGTCGACGTCCTGGCACTGTTCGGCGTACAGCTGCGCCTCACGGGCCTTGTAGTCCTCGCTCATCTCCTTGGCGTATCCGGTGGCGGACACTTCGGCCTCGCTGTCGTCGACCGAAATATACTCACCGCCAAGGGATTTCACCTGATCGGCGACCTCTGGCCGTGGGTCGGTGGCACGCACGATGGCGCCCAGGCTGCCCGCCGCCCCGATTGCGGAAAGACCGGCTACCCCGGCGCCCACGACGAGCACCTTGGCGGGCGGCACCTTGCCGGCGGCCGTCACCTGACCGGTGAAGAACCGGCCGAACGCGTGCGCCGCTTCGATGACCGCGCGGTACCCGGCGATGTTGGCCATCGACGACAGGACGTCCAGGGACTGGGCGCGCGAGATGCGGGGCACCGCGTCCATGGCCAGCACGGTGATCTTGCGGGTGGTCAGCTTTTCGACCAGCTCGGGGTGCAGCCCGGGGGAGATGAGGCTGACCAGGGTCGCGCCGTCGCGCAGGGCGGCGATCTCGTCGTCGTTCGGGGCATTCACCTTCAAGACGATGTCGGCCGTCCAGGCCTGCTCGGGCGACCCAATGTCGGCGCCGGCCTCGTCGTAGGCGCTGTCCAGGAAGCTCGCGGCGGCTCCGGCTTCGGATTCGACGACCACCGAGTAGCCGAGCTTGATGAGTTGCCCGACGGTCTGCGGCGTGGCGGCAACACGCGTCTCACCGGAGAGAGACTCGCGTGGTATTCCGATGATCACTTGCTTGAAGTCCGTTCGGTTGGTTGAGCGCCGAGGGGTGCGCGTCTGCGTTCACAAATCGCCGCAAAGCCTACGGCACCGATAGCCAAACCTAAGAAAACGGCTAGGACGAACGGCCCGCCTGACGCTCCGGTTAGCCTTGCCATGACCTGGTGCCGACGTCGGGAGAGAGTGTTGTCTGCGATTCCTGTGATCGCGCTCACCGGGCATCTCGGCGCCGGCAAGACGACCCTGCTGAACCATTTGCTGCGCAGCCCTGGTACGCGGCTCGGGGTAGTGGTCAACGACTTCGGCGAGCTCAATGTCGACGCCGGGCTGGTGGCCGGCCAGGTCGACGAGCCCGCCTCGATCGCCGGTGGATGCATCTGCTGCCTGCCCGACGACGGTGGGCTCGACGACGCCCTCGCCAAGCTCGCGGACCCGGCCCGTCGCCTCGACGCCATCGTCGTCGAAGCCAGCGGGCTGGCCGATCCGGTGTCGATCGCTCGGATCATCGGTTTCAGCAAGTTGTCCGGGGTTCGCAGCGGCGGCCTGGTCGACGTCGTGGACGCGGTCAACCACTTTGACACCGTCGACCGCACCGAACTGCCCCCGGTGCGCTATGGCGCGGCCTCGCTGGTGGTCGTCAACAAGCTCGATCAGGTGCCCGATGCGGAGCGGGCGGACGTGCTGGAGCGTGTCAGGCAGCGTGTGGCGCAACGCAACCCACGGGTTCAGGTGGTGGGCACCACCGGTGGCCGGATCGACCCCGCGCTGCTGTTCGACCCGTTGGAGTCGTCGGAGGAGGCTGGGCAACTTTCGTTTCGGGAGCTGTTGCTCGATTCGGAGCTTGAGCACGACCACGTCCATGCCGACGCCGTCACGGTCACCAGCACCGGTTGCATCGACCTCGACGCGTTGTTTGACCTGCTCGAACGCCCGTCAGTCGGAGTCTTCCGGCTCAAGGGCGTGGTGGCGGTCCGGCACGGGCGTTCGGTCCGCAACTATGTCGTCAACCTGGTGGGCAGCGCCATCCACATCGCCAAGGCTCCGCCGCGGGCCGTCGGGAACTGTCTGGTGGCCATCGGCATGCATCTCGACGTCCCCGCCGTTCGGGCTGACCTCATCCGGGCACTGCAACCCGTCACTGCTCCGGCGTCGGCGGCGGCGCTGCGGCGGCTGCAGCGGTACCGGCGGCTCAGCTGCTGAGCCTGCTCGGGTAGTGATCGGGCAAGATACGTTGCGATGTCATCCTCTCTCGGCGACGTGCTTGCCACCATGGAGCTGGCCCGCGTCGAGCCGTGGCTCTTCGCCGGTCGACAGCTGCCCGCACCGCACCACCACATCCTCGGTGGGCATATCTCGGCCCAGGCGTTGTTGGCTGCGTCCTACACCGCGCCCGGCCGCGCGCCGCACAGTGTGCACACGTATTTCCTGCGCCCTGGTGACGCTCGCCGGCCGGTGGACTTCGAAGTGGTGAATCTGCAAGAGGGACGGACCTTTTCAGCGCGCCGGGTCACCGCGCGCCAGGACGACAAGATTCTGATGGAGGCGATGTCGTCGTTCAAGGTTGCCGATCCCGCGTCTGCTCGGGTCGTTTATCAGCCGCCGATCCCGGCGGCGCCCGAGCCCGAGACGTTGCCGTGGGTGGCGCCGCACCTCGCCGAGTCCGACCCGAATTCACAGGGGCAGTACGCAAGCCTGCGCTGGTTCGAGCGGCGGGTCATCGACAGCGAAAGTGTCCCTCCGGCACGGTCGGCGATGTGGTGGCGGCCGGACGGCGCGGTGCCCGACGATCCGGTGCTGACCGCGAGCCTGGTGGCCTACCTGTCCGCGGTGACGCTGACGGAGCCGGCCTTCGCGGCGTACGGGGGAGTCGGGGAGTCGTCCCAGCGCGACCATTCGATGTGGTTCCATTCGCCGGCGGTGTTGTCGGATTGGCTTCTGTTCCAACGGTCTTCGCCGAGTAGCGCCGACTCGCTCGCGCTGGCGAGCGGCACGATGTTCAACCGCAACGGCGACCTGGTGTGCACGGTGCGACAGGAGATGTACTTTCCGGCGCCGCGAGCTTAGGACGTCAGACCTAAGAAGGAAGAATCGTCACTTCCGCGGGTAGGTTCTGCGCACGGGTGGTGAACCGGTCCAACTCGTCCTGGCTGAGTGCGTCGCCGGCGAGAACGAGGCCGATTTTCGGCAAGTGTCCAGTGGCACTTACTCTTACGTCCGCAACACAACGGAACGTTTCGGCAAGCGCAACGACTGCGTTGGTGGTCTCGGTGATATCAGCCGAGTCTTGCCGTGACGCTCCCCGGCCGTCGATGTGTGAGCGGGAAAGCAGGGCAGGACAGTTCAAAATCTCGGCACCTGCGGCGAGGAACTCCTGGCACCACATTTCTCCCACCCGCTCCGACCAAGAGGGCAGCCCGATCGAGGTGTCGGCGCGCGAATTGTTCAGTGCCGTTTGAATCAACGGCCCAAGGACGTCACCGAATGCCGCAGCACATTGCGAGTCCAGATCCGCAGTGGACACCAGCCACGGCGCCACCACACTCGCCAGGTCCGCGGCGCGCTCATCGGCCGCGAGGTGTTGCCCGACCGCCAGAGGTGCCACCGGCCGACTGGCGACACCGGCGTACTCGAGAATCCTCGTGCCCTGTGCGGTATTGCGCCGTGCTTCCACCTCGCGGAGGTCAAGCGAGCAGGACGCCACTCGCCGATAATCGGAAGCCACCTGTTCCAGGAACAGCTGCGATGTCATCGCCGGGTTCGCGCGCTCCTCATTCAGGGTGGCCGACGGCAGCAGCGGGCGAGAGAACCGATCAACCCGGTCGAGTTGGCCATCCCAGGCGAGCGAGGCGGCGGAGACGACCCGAACCATCTCCGATTCCCGTGGGTCGCGCGTCGACGGCGGTTGCCGGACGATGCCGGCGCGCAGTCGGCGCACCTCGTCTTCGAGGGTCCGCGGCCTGTCTTCCGGCATCATTCAGAGTCCCAAAATCGTTGCTACCGCAGCAGCCAGCTCAGGCAGGCCCGCTCTGAGAAAATCCAGTTGATCCTCATCGCGTTGATCTACCTTGTTGGTCAACGCATCTGATGCGACGCGCAGCACAAGCACGCGCTCACACAAGCCCAACGCGCGCATGGTGGACGCTATACCGAAGGACTCCATGTCGACGAGTATGGGTGTGGTGGCCAACTGAGAATGGAGGGCAAGTGCGAGCGAGTAGGTCCAATTCTCTTTAGCGTAAACGGGATAGCCCGATGGTGACTCCAAGGGCGCCGGTGCAACACCTGGCGAAATCTTGATCACCTTGTCGGTGGCGAGAACGTGAGCATCGGGAATGTCCAATCCCCATACCGAACCGGGCGCGCCTGCTGACCCGGCCCGCAGTTCGATCGCATCGAGCGGGGCTTGCTCGCTGGGCTGCGTTCGGACGATCCACTTGTTCTGCAGCTGAACGACTTCGCCGTCCGCGGTGGCGGCCACCACTCCCAACGACAGGTACGACACCTTCTCAGCCCGGAACACCTGGCCGATCAGCCCGGGATCGAGTGTTCCGCAGCAGCCGTAAAAGACGTAGTAATCGGCGCGATTCTCGCGGGTTGATCTGCTGAGCGCGGCCGCAGCAACGACATTCCCTTGGGCGCTCAGCGCATGGTGCTCCAGCCGGGCTGTCCTGCCGTCCGACAAGCGGCCTGCTAACGCTTCTTCGCCCGATTTGGTCGGCGCCCAGACCGATGTGCCGAAGGCAGGTAGGTCGACGCAGAGGCGTGTCAGCAACTCCGTCACGGCCGTCGCTTCGTTCTTGGTGAAGGTGAATATCGCCACCGTCACATCCGCCACAGCGTCATCGTAAACCCACGCGATCGGCTGTTTGCTGGTCAACGCCTGGGTCTAATCTAGAGGCAGCACGCCTTGGTATGCCTCGCGACAGGTCAGAAAAGAGGGCAGTCGAATTGTCCATTCCAGTGAGATCTGCAATGGGTGCATTGCTTGCCGCAAGTGCGTTGGCCCTGGCGCCGCTGGCACACGCCGACATCATCAGGATTCCCGTGCCTCAACTGCCCTGCGATCTGCCGGTCTCGAGCGGCTTCATCGTCTGGCAGCACGGCCCAGGTGTGCCGGATCGTTCGGTGTTCGCCAACGAGGCCGACATCTACAACTGCCGGCCCACGCTCGAGACTTGGCGCGCAGGTCAGCCGACCGGCCCCGGTTACTGTTCCAAGATTGCTTGGTCTGCCGACAATCCCGGCTACGCCCCGGGCGTCACGCCCGCGGCTCCGCTGAAGAAAGTCATCGACCAGGTGGGCGACTGCTCCTAGCGTCGGATCGCACTCGCGTGCGAACCCCTTTTAGCTATTAGCTGGCAGTTTGTTGTGGGGTTGCTGTCACCCCTTGCGGTTTGACCGCCGAAGACCTCATCGAGTGGATACCGTCAGCCCGGCAGTGTGGTTCGGGCCGCGCTGTAACCAAAGGGAGCGCAATGTCTTTTGTGGTATTCGAGTCGGCAATATTGACGTCGGCGGTCCCAGAACTGGCGGGCATCGGTTCGGCAATTGCGTCGGCGAATGCGGCGGCACTGGCCCCGACGACGGAAATACTGTCCGCTGGTGTCGATGAGATATCGACTTCTGTCGCTGCGCTATTCGGGTCGTATGCGGAGACGTATCACGCGCTCAGTTCGCAGGTTTCGGCCTTCCACAACGACTTTGTGCAGCGTCTGAGCGCCGCTGGTATCGGTTATACGAGCGCCGAGGCTGCCAACGCTTCGCCGCTGCAAGTTCTTCTCGACGCCGTCAACGCGCCGGCGCAGGCGTTTTTCGGCCGCCCACTGATCGGCAACGGCGCCAACGGGGCGCCCGGTACCGGGGCAACCGGTGGGGCCGGCGGCATCCTGTACGGCAACGGCGGGGCCGGAGGTTCGGGAGCGGCCAATCAGGACGGCGGCGCCGGTGGGGCAGCGGGGTTGTTCGGCAACGGCGGCCCCGGTGGAGCGGGCGGCAGCGGCGGAGCGCTTAACGGCAAGGGGGGCAACGGCGGAGTCGGCGGCGCTGCAGGCTTGTTGGGAGGCAACGGCGGCCACGGCGGAGCCGGCGGACTCGCGTCCGGCTTCAATCCGGGCGGCACAGGCGGCGCTGGCGGCGCAAGTGGTCTGCTCTGGGGCAACGGTGGCGCCGGTGGTACCGGCGGCGCCAGCGGCAACGGAACTGCCGGAGCAGGCGGGGTCGGTGGAACGGGTGGACTTCTTCTGGGTGCCGGCGGTGCGGGGGGCGCCGGCGGAGCGGGAGAGCTAGGCAACGGTGGTGGTGGGGGCGCCGGCGGTGTTGGCGGTCTACTTGGCGGTGCGGGCGGGGCTGGTGGCAGCGGCGGCGGGGGCACTGTCAACGGCGGGTCCGGGGGCGCCGGCGGCACCAGCGGGCTGCTGTTCGCCAGCGGCGGCGATGGGGGTAATGGCGGGGCGGGTCTGACGGGTGCGGGTGGCGCAGGCGGAGACGGGGGCAATGCCGGCATGCTGATCGCCAACAGTGGTCACGGCGGCGTTGGTGGTGGCGGCGCCACGGTGGGCGGCGTTGGCGGGGCCGGCGGAAGGTCCGACACGCTGATCGGCAACGGTGGCGCCGGTGGGAACGGGGGCGCGGGTGCCACCGCCGGAGCCGGTGGGCTCGGCGCCGCGGCCGGGATTCTTGCCGGCAACGGCGGAGCCGGGGGCAACGGCGGGGATGGGTTGGGCATGGTCACGAATGGCGCGGTCGGCGCGGCCGGAGGTAAGGCGGGGCTGCTGTTTGGTAATGGAGGTGCCGGCGGATCCGGCGGAAGCGGCACGCAGAGCGCCGGTGCGGGTGGGTCCGGTGGCAATGCGGGCGTGCTCGTCGGCGACGGTGGGACCGGTGGCCAAGGTGGCCTCGGTGGTCTCATCGGCGGCAAGGGCGGAGCTGGTGGCGCCGGTGCCTCGTTGATCGGTAACGGCGGCGACGGTGGCGACGGCGGAAATTCGTTTCAGAACATTGCCGGAGACGGCGGCAATGCTGGAAACGCGGGACTGATCGGCAACGGAGGAACCGGTGGTGCCGGTGGCACGAGTGGCACTGCCGGTGGGCCCGCGGGCCCTGGAGGGAAAGGCGGCGCCGGCGGCAACGCCGTCGTGGCCGGCAACGGTGGCAATGGTGGCAACGGCGGGCTCGGGGCGACACCTGGAGGCCCGGGGACCGCTGGCACCGGCGGGCTGTTGTTCGGCCAAACCGGCAATAACGGAGTGACCTGATTAATACGAATGTCCGTGTCGTGCAGTGTAATCCGTCACTGTGACGTTTTACGGGGTCAGGGCTGGGTGTTGGATAGGGGCCGGTGTGATCATTCTGGGCGGGCAGGGCGGCTGCTGTCGGAGCAGACCCTTCCAATCAGCTGGAAGAACTTGTGGGATGGATCATCGGGACCAGCGCTGCCCGTGGGCGTATCGCGCGTCATCGGGTGGCTGAAGTCCACGATGGAGGGGTTGTTCACCTGAGCCCAGTCGGTGACGATCTGGCGCTCGGTGATTTTCCAAGCACCGAACCGCTTCTCGTATTTGTCGAGATAACGTCCACCGATCACCAAGTCGGATTTTCCCTTGCCGGTCGCGAAGGTGTGCGTAGCGATGCTGTAGATCTCGCCCTCCGCGTAGCTCCCGCTCACCGCGAAGTTTGTCGTGGTGATGTGATGCTGCATGGACAGGATGAATCGGCGGGAGTCCGCGAGTGTCTGAATGAAGTCGGCCACCGAACCCGATGAGAACGCGCCGTGTTCGTCTTGCGCGTCGTCGTGGTAGAGACTTCGCAGCGTTTCCAGGTCGCCGCGGTCCACGGCGCGGCAGTACGCGTGCACAAGCTTGTTCAACGCGTATTCATCCAGCATCGCGGCAAAAACATCTTCAGGTGATGGCATCGACATAAGTCGTGTGTCCGTTCTCCACTTAATTTGAGGCGATTTTCGTACTCGATGAAAATACCCGCTACTTCTTCATTAAAATTTGGTGCAACCGGGCTTTATTTCGAGTAATGGGGGTCATCATAATTTGGCAGCGTGAACCATTAAGTGAGTCCCTAGTTGTTCTGCGGGAATTCATTGATCAGTCGACGGACGCAGTGGGGTATCGCAGTCTTCAAGAATGGTATTTCCAAGATGATTGCAGTGCTCATGGCATGCTCCATTCTCGCTGGGCCGGGATGACCGTTGCCCCAGGTGAATGCCAGCAGATCAAGGCTTTGTGCAATTTTGACGCCATAGCCCCCGTCCAAATCTCCATCGTCCGGGCGAATAGTGCCGCTAAGCGGGGATTCTTGATCGAGGCCAGTCACGCACCATCCCGGCGGGAGCGAGCGCTCTATCTCCGTGCGGACGAACGCGTCCGCTTCACGCGGCGTGCTGCCGAGCGGGCCAAATTCGAGGTCCATCATTCGATACTTGCAAACTGTCGATCAGGCACAAGTTGTCGGCCCCGCGACGGCGGTGTGGTCCGGCAGCGTCTGCAGCTTCCGATTAGCGAGAGACCTAATCGCCCTGCGCGGCCTGAGATTTCGTCACAGTGACGTTTTAGTGTCGTCGAGGCGTAAGCCGGAGTTGCGGGCCGTTGCCCGAGTGGGCCGGCCATCCGGGTGCTCGTGTGCGCGGCCGCCGCACGTACGGCCCTGAGTGCTCGAGCGCCTGGGCGGGGGCAGTCATTGCGTCTTGATGTTCGAGGGATGAGACCCGCGGAACCGTTGCTTGGATTCGGGCAAATGACCTGGTCATCCCGGTTGGCGCGCAGGGTTCGCCGATAACCCCAGATCCCCGTTTTGCCGATAAGCGACATTATGTCAAGTAATACTTAGCTTCACCGGGTGAATGACGGCCCTCCGGTCGCCAGGATCCGGGCGGCCCATAATCGGAGCGATGCTTCCATTTGCGCCGTAGGCTCACGTCGTGCGCAGCGTGACCCTTGCTAGCGCCGCGTCAACGGCGGCGTTGACGGTGGGGCTGGCGGCCTATGCTGGGTTGATCTTGGCCGGCATCGCGATGGCGATCTACGACGCTCGGCGGCACCGACGGAACCGGGCGATCGCCGCCGCAGTAGTAGTTGGGGTGTTGACCCTGGGCGGGCTGGTTATCGCGATCGTCAGCAGTGTCGCGTAAACCGCCACAACGCGGTAAATACCAGATCGGCCAGCTACCGCACCACGGACCGCTTCCACCACGCGATGCACACCTGGCCCGCGCTGCGCACCTTTCAGCGTTGTCGGTGAACTACGCAACGAGATCGAAATCAGGCGCTGCTAACCCATCGTCAAGATCGCGCCCGCGGCCAGGCCCATCAGAACCATGAGGGATATCAAAATTACCGCGATCGCGGCGCGCACAATCTCTTCTTCGGTGAGTCGCCACCGCGGCTTCAATTCGACGAGAGCGCCATCCCCCCGGCGGTCAATTGCGTTGATGCTTGCAACCGCCGACATGAAATCGTCATGCTCATCAATCGCGTATGACTTCATTGGGTTGTGCGTGCCGATTGCGGTGGTCATTTCTCAGCCCCCAAGACTTGCAGACGCCGACAGGCGTAATGTGGTTCGAGCGCTCCGGTTAGGCGTTCTCGTATGTCCAAAGATACGAGCGCGAAATCGCGATTGCGGTAACGATCCCTAACGGTCACAGCACAGAGTGGTGGTCTGAGCGCACCATGCTTAGCGAGCGTCACCACTACCGCCGCGCCACGCCGAAAATACGTCTCAGGTCCGTAACTTCATTGCCACCCGGACATGAATTGGAGCCGGGCCGGCGTCGTCAAGGCCGATAGGTAGGCCGCTCCCCTCGCCGCTCCTTGACGGGTTCACGGATCGTGTCGGAGAAATATTGCGGAACCCTAGGTGCTGCCTCTCCGGTACGCTCCGGCGGTGGACACCGAGACCTCGCCGACCGGTCCGCCCAGCCTGTTGCGCACGCACGAGCCGCCACCCGCACAGTTGGTTTCCGACGGTCGCTACCAATTCGGCACCTACAACGGCCCGATCGCGCAGATCAACCCACTCGACGTTGTCACCGCCACCGGAATTCGTGGTCGCCTGCAGCGCGCCGCGCGCAACGCCCGACTCAAAGAGTGGGAGGCGTTCCAGCTTGGTGACGACGCGGTGTTCGTGCTTGGCGCCGTCTACGACACCAAGTCGATCTCGCTGCTGCAAGTTCTGGTCGTCGACAAGCAGGCGGCGACGATCCGTCGGTGGGAGCAGAAGGTGCCGACCTCGATGGTGCACGTCGCTCGCGGCCTGGACCACACCCGGTCCCACGGTCATATTGGACGCTTCTCGCTGCAGCTGACCAACGAGATGCACTCGGGCCTGGTCGCGGTGGACGCCAGCCACCCTGGGCGTGGCGCGCTACCGCCGCTGGAGTTGCACGGCGCCGGGCGCTGCGGACCCGGAGAGGCCGGACACCTGGTGATCTGCCACCCCTTCGCCGACGATCGGGCGCTGTACTCGCACAAGACGATGATGCCGTTCGCCGGCACGCTCCGCGCCGGGGCCGAGCTCACCGTGTTCGACCCCGACCGTTCGTTCATGATCCTTGACGACCACCACGGGGACTACCCCTCGCCCATGCGGTACGACTGGGTGACCGCGGTGCGCCGCAGCCCTGAGGGCAGGGTCGAGGGCTTCAACCTGACCGACAATCAGGTGCGCGACCCGCAGCGCTACAACGAGAACGCCGTCTGGTTCGGCGACCAGGTCCACCGCCTGCCCGCCGTCCACGTGGAACGCCCCGACGGGCCCTGGCGTTGTTGGATCGTGCGCGACGCCGACGGCTCGGGCCAGGTCGAGGTGCGATTCACGCCGACTGTCCGTTCCGAGATGCACGTCGGCCCGCGCCGATCGCTGGCCGAGTATTACGCCCCCTTCGGCTGGTACGAAGGTCGGATCCACACCGACGACGTCGACCTTTCGGTCGATGGGATGTTCGGCATGGGCGAACAGAAGTTCATCCGCGTCTGAATTAGCGGACTGCGGATTCCTGCCGGGCCTCTTAGCGGGGCCAGCGTCGGGTCAGTTCCTCCGACGCCCAGGACGGCCACGCCAGTGCACCGATGACGTAAATCCTTGCGGTGTCGGCTATCTCGATCGAGTTGCTGTTTGGCTGATCGGCTCTGGCGCGCCCCTTCGGCAGCGGCGCTGTCTACCAGGTCGGCCGCGATCCTGGTGACGCGGTCGGAGACGTTCGTCATGGCCGTACCTCCTGTAGCAGGGTGCTACAAATTCCAGCGGAATGCTACAAGCGCGAGGGTGATGCTTTTGCCTACGGCGTCCAAAGCGCCCTGCTCTTCTCTAGGCCAATGTCGGCGACCTCCGCACCCCCTCGCGTCGGGGCTCCTATCGACGGTGTGGGTGGGTGACCGGCCGAAGGTCCAGCCGTGCGATACCGGCGTAGTCGCCGGGGTTGCAAGTGTAGAGCGGAACAGCATGTGCGATTGCGCTGGCGGCGATGAGCGCATCGTATGCGCGCGCCGCCGGCTTGCGTCCCGATGCCCGCAGCGTCGCGGCAACGCCACCAAAAGCCCGCGCGCAATCGCTGTCGAACGGCACTACGTCAAAGTCTGATTCAGCCTGCTGCAGGTGCTGTTGACGCGCGCTGCGCTCGGCATCATCGTGCGCGACATGGGGACCCAACGAGAGCTCCGCCAGAGTTATCGCGCTAATGACCGATTCGTCAGGCAGTTCGGTCGAATCGGTTATCTCACCGAGGAGTATCACCGTGGAGGTGTCCAACATCCCTTTTCGTGGGGCCTCGGTCATAGGGACGGATCAATCAGGTTGTCGATGTCGCGACGTAGGTAATCCGGGTTCACTCGCGGAAGATTCTTCCGGCGACGAATCAGTTCGGTCGGGCTGGCGCTGGAACGGGGCAAGGGACGCAACTCGGCCACCGGCGCACCATCCCGTGTCACCACGATCCGCTCGCCGTGCTCAACGCGGCGGAGTACTTCCCCCCCGTTATTGCGCAAATCGCGCACAGTGACGGTATTCATGTTGCTCACTGTATCACCGGTGAGACGCAACTGAATCTTTCGTTACGGACCGTTTGGCGGCTCAGGCAGCCGGCGCCTCCCGCTAGCCGGGACGGGTCAGGAAGCGTACTGGGGGGTCGGCGTGATCGGCCCCCAAACGCCCAGGGAAACAAGCTGTCCCGCGAGTTGCTGATACTGCTGAGGCGCAATGAACTGGTCACGCGTCAGGACGTAGCCGCTGAAGCCTGTGGGATCGCTGACCAGGACCCAGCTGTAGTCGGGCGCGCGCGCGACGATGATGTAGTTGCCAGTCGGGCCGCTGAGGCTGAACGGCAGTTTGAACGGCAGGAAGCTGACGTCCAGCGCGGTGTTGGTCGCGTTGAGCGGCACCGCCGACCCGGTGATCGACGACAGCAGGCCGTTGTTGAAGAAGTAGTTACCCGAATTCTGGACGCGGATCGTGCCGTCCGGATTGAGGCTGTACGTCGCCTTGGTGTTCACCAGGCCGAGCGAGAAGAACTGCTTGACGCTGCCTTGCTCGTAGTAGGTGCCGGCGAACTGGGCGGGATCGACGGGCACCGGGGAGGGCACCGGTCGCGGCCCGAAGATCGGCGGGAGATGCAGCGCGGCGGTGGCCGCCTGCAGCTGTCTGACGATCGCGGTCTCGGCGGCCGCGTACCGCTGGCCGGCGTTGTTGAGCGCCTGCACGAACAGGTCCTGGAACGAGGCAGCCTGCGCGCCGAGCGCTGCGAAGGCATGTCCGTGGCCGGAGAAGAACTCGGCGATTGCGACAGATACTTCGTCCGCGGCCGCGGTCGCCACCGATGTGGTCGCCGGCGTCAGCGCTGTGTACGCCTGGTCAAGCGCAGCGCCGACGCCCGCGACGTCCTGGGCCGCGGCCGTGACCACATCGGGCACAACATTGACAAACGCGTTCACCTCAGACAATGGCTTCTCCCCTACTGTCGATGAACCCGCTGCGACCGCCTCAGGTTAGTGGAGGCCGCCCGGGAACTGTTCGCGGTTTCAGGCGGCGCAGCCGCAAACAGGACACGTGCAGCACGGGATCTAAGTTCAATGCAGCACTGAAATGCTACGACCGCTTCAGCCGTGCCCTGGCCTCCTTCAGCGCCTGCGCAGCATCGCGGCCAATCCGGCGCGCCTCTTCGTACTTTCTCTCAGCGTTGGTCAACGCACGCTCTGCCTTGCTCAGGTCGGCGGCTGCGTCGTCACGCCGCGTCCGGGCGGCGTCGCGCTCGGCTCGCCGGTCGGAAAGCAGGCCGTCGGCCTTCGTCGCTGCCTGCTCGGCTGCGGTCACCGCTGACGCCAGCCTTTCGCGCTCCCGCCGGGCGGCGTCGGCTTCCTGGTCGCGCTGCGGTGCGTTGGACGACCGGGATGGTTTGGCCGGCGCCGCCGTCCGCTTGGGTCCGGTGGTAGCTGACACCGCCGCACTGTCGCCGAAGTCACCGAAGCCTGACCAACGTTCGGCCTTGGTCAGGTGACCAAGGCGTGCTCGGACTTCAGGGTCGGCGATGGCGGCTTGCAGCGTGCTGGCGATATCGTCGCGCACCGTCGATGACGGATTCTTCACCTCGGCCGCATCGAATGCGGCTTGGGCGAGTTCGTTGATCAGATGGTGTTGGCGGGCAGACAACTCTCGAATCTGCACGGCGTCCATCGCGGCGTGCGCGGTGCGCAGCTTGTCACCCAGCTCGGCCAAGCGGGTCTTCGTCTCCCGGTGCTCGATCACCGATCGGTTGACAATCCACGCCGCTGTGGTGGGTTTGCGGGCTGCTGAGATCCGTTGGGCCGCATCGGTATCTCCTCGCTTTTTGGCCGCTGCGGATAATTTCGCCCGTTCGGTGGTGAACTGATTCGGAGGAACCCGGTACAAGGCGTCTAGTTCGTCGTCGGCCATAAGTTCATCATCACCCGCGTTCAGGTGAGCAATCCAACGGTTTGAAGCTCACGCCCGTTGGCTACCTCATTTGGCGATGAAAGCCAACATGTTTCATGGCAGGCGGCGCCGCCTTCTACTGTCCGTGCTGTTCGTGCTAGGGGTGCTGGGCGCGGCGGTCCCAGCGTGCTCCGCGCGCCATTCACTGGGCGACGCGCCGACGACAGGTCCCGCGCGGGTGACGATCACGCCCAGCCCGAATGCGCGTGACATCCAACCGACGGCACCGGTGGAGGTGAAGGCCGACGCGGGAACGCTGGTCGAGGTACGCATGGTCAACGACGGCGGCAAGCAGATCGACGGCGTCATGACGCCGGACAACACGGTGTGGAAACCGACGGGTCCGCTGGGATACGCACACACCTACACCCTGACCGTCACCAGTCGCGGGACCAACGGCGCTGACAGTTCACAGGTTTCGAAATTCTCCACCGTTCGGCCGTCCAATCAGACCAAGGTGTCGTTCACCATGACGTCAGAAGCTGCCTTGCGGGAAGGCGGTACCTACGGGGTCGGCACAGTCGTCGTCGCGCACTTCGATGAGCAGATCTCCGATCGGGCAGCCGCCGAGCGTCAGCTGGTTGTGACCACCAATCCCCCCGTCCAAGGTTCCTGGTATTGGGTCGACTCTCAGAACGCCCACTGGCGGCCCGAGCACTACTACTCGCCCGGCACTGCGGTGACCGCAGAAGCCAAGATTTACGGTATTGCGTTGGGCGGCGGCATGTTCGGGCAGGACGACAGCAAGGTGTCGTTTCGCATCGGCGACGCGCACGTGTCCATCGCCGACGATGCGACCAAGCTGGTCAGCGTATTCGACAACGGGAAACTGGTCCGGACCATGCCCACGTCCATGGGCATGGGCGGCACCGAGACCGTCGGCGGGCGCACCTTGTCGTTCTGGACTCCCCCGGGTGTCTACACCGTGCTCGACAGGGGGAATCCGGTGGTGATGGATTCGTCGACCTTCGGGCTGCCGAAGAATTCGCGGCTCGGATACCGCGAGACGATCAATTACGCCACCAGAATCAGCATCGACGGCATCTACCTGCACCAGCTCGATTCGACGGTATGGGCTCAAGGCAATACGGACACCTCGCACGGCTGCTTGAACCTCAACGGCGAGAACGCCAAATGGTATTACGACTTCTCGGTGCCAGGTGACGTTGTCGAGGTGCACAACACCGGTGGGCCGCCGCTGAAGATCGAGCAGAACGGCGACTGGACGCTCAGCTGGGACGACTGGCGCAAAGGTAGCGCGCTACCGCGTTCCTCGTAGCGATTTGGGCCCAATTATCAACCGGCACTGTTCTTTTCGCCCGGGTCCAGTTGAGATTCAGCGCTCTGCGCCAGTTCTCCCATCGTGACGGTACCGCGCACTATAAGCGCGGCAAGCGCATCTGCCCCGGCCTCCAACTGCTCCGAGAGATTAGCTGTCAGAGCCAGGGTTGCAAATCCGTGCGAGGTCGACCAGCCCGCCAGTACCAACCCCCGCACTTCGTCGTCTGAGACGGGACCTCCGCGATGCGCCTCAAGACTGGCTCTGGCGCTTCCGTAGAGGACTCCAAAGGCGGCAGCTCTCGCCTCCGCGAGTTGAGCATCATCGCCGCGATAGAGGTTCGGCCGGAACATCACCTCGAAATACCCTCGATGGGTCAGCGCGAATGCGATGTAGGCCTGGCCGCCGTGCACAAAACCGTTGGGCCCAGACGCTTTTGAGCCAATAGCCGCCGCCGCGAGGCGAAATCCTTCGGTCGCTACAGCGGTGAATATCCCGGCCTTGTCGCCGAACCTGTAGGACAGAGCGGCGTGTGACACGCCCGCCCGTCGTGCGATTCGACGCATGCTCACCGCGGCCACTCCGACCGACTCGACTTCCTCCACAGCCCCGTCGATGCCGGCCCGGCCAAGTTGTCCGTGGTGGTAAGGCTTGTCGGACTCCGTCGTCATGCACGGCACTCTACCGACGAAACTGACCATTGATAAGTTCTGCCATATCCTGCAGTCTTACCAGTGGAAGGTATCTATCCACTGGTAAGTGAAGTTGCTCGGGAGGGGAAAATGACTCAAGGAACGCGCCTTGAAAAGCACCAAGACGGTTCTGCATCCCTGGCACGGTGGACCGGCACGCTGGGCGTTGTCGTCCCAGCGGTCGCCATTCCCATCTACCCAATCTGGTTGGTACCCGCGACGCACACGTCGGGTGCCGACATCGCGCGCTGGGCAGCAAACCACCATGACCGACTGGTTGCGACCCAGGTTCTTTACACCGTGGGTGTCGGACTCTGGATCGTCTTCGGAGCGGCACTATGGACTCGTCTCCGCAGCCAGTTGCCTGCCGAATCGCCGCTACCCACCGGGTTCAGCCTCGGGATCATCGGAATGGTGACGCTGATACTCAGCGGATTCACCGCGTTCAATCTCCTGTTGTATCGACCCCGCGGTGCCGAAATATCAGCATTGCTGTACGACCTCACCCTGGGTCTCCTGGCAATGTCAGGGATCCCCGCCGCGGTGGCTCTGGGATGCTTTGCCATTGCGGTCTACCGATATCGGGTGCTGCGGCGATCAACTGCGCACATCGCAGCCGTCGCGGCCGCCGGACATGTTCTCCTCATGATCGCGTTCATCGCACCCAGCGGTCCTCTGTCGCTGCAAGGTCCTCTGACGGTCTGGGCTATACCCCTGCTGCTCTTCACCTGGATCGGCCACACCGCAAGGACTGTTCGGCCACTCCCCTGAAAGAAATGCGTCGACGCCCAGTTCGTCCCGCCTAGCATTGGTCTGCTGGGTGATGGCTCGATACGCAGGGGATCTGATGACGCGTCGGAGACAGCTTCTCTGCTCGGTTCGGTCGGCGCTTTCTGTCGCGCTGTCGGCCATCGCCGTCTTCTTACCCGTCGGGCTCGCCAGAGCCGGTAACGGAGATTTTGCCTACCCGTTCTCCTGCTCGTGGCCTTCCTTGACGGCGGATTTCGCCGGCCGCGACCAACTGCCTGAGTCTCACGAGCCTTCAGCCGACTGGTATCGGACCGATGCCCAGGGCCACTACGCCAACCACGGATGGGGACCGGCGGCGGACAATCTGCCGGCGCCGGTGATTCCGCAAGGTGCGCAGTGCAATTCCAGAACGTGGAAGCAGGAACGCGTCCTGGCTGTTGCCATGCGCTATATCTACGCACCCGGCAACGCGCTGGGATTGCAGTACCGGCACCACCACATTCCCGGGTGGGACCCGACGACCTCGACGTATGCCGGTGCCCCGGAAGATAATCCAGACCCTGACAACCCCGATGGGCCAACCGCTTGGAGTCCGGGCAGAGGATTGGATTGCTCGAATTTCACCGCCTGGGTCTACAACTACGGTCTGGGAATCAAATTCGGTGGTGACGTCCACCGGCAGGCAGACGGAACGGCCGGTCCCATGGGCGGGCGCATTCCCCAACAAGGTCCGTTCGAACCCGGAGATCTGGTTTACCTGCATCCCAACGGCGATGCCGGCCGTGCTTCGCACGTGGTGATCTACCTCGACGACGGGCACATCCTCGACAGCCGAGTGAACGCCCAGAATCGCGTCGGGGTGCAGATTCGCGATCGAGTGGGCTGGTACCGGGAAGCTGTCGTCGGCGCGTGGCGGCCGATCGGCTGACACATCAGCGCAGCCACCCCAGCGGTGTTAGCTGCAGGGAACCTGCCCGTTGAGCACGCAATTCGACGGAGCCGTATACGTGCCGCTCAGCACGCCCCTCATACCGCCCGTAGCTGAACCGCCGGGTGCAATCATGCGATTCCAATTCGCGGGGGTGATCACCCAGTGCGTACCGGCTTGCGCAGCGGCGCTGTTCCACGTGTGGATGACGGACTGCCCTGCGGGCATGTCGAATTCGAGCCTCCAGTCGGAAAGCGGCGCCATGCTCATGTTGGTGATCGTGAAGCTGGCGATAAAACCGGTCTGCCACGTCGATGTCACCCTCAGCGTGGCCACTGCCGCCGCCGCATGAGCCACCGGCGCAATGGCGACTCCCGAGATGGCTACCATCAATGCCGACACGGTCACGTGAAGCGCTGTGCGCCAGCGCTTCGCACGTCTGCCCAGTCCGGCCATAAGAAATAACCCTAAAGTCCAGTGGGCGACATCGGCCGTCGCCTCGCGGCTACGGTGCAGCACCTTTGCGCAACCGAGACCGTAGTGAAATGTTCTGGGCCGTCGGCAGTTGAGCGGTCCCGCGTAACACCCGGACCGGCCGGCGGCGGCGTTGCATTTTGTAGGATTCGCGGGTTACTGACACCATGAATTCTGAGATACTGCGGACCCAGTGCTGGTTGTTCGCGATCGGTTCGTCCTTGTTTGCGATCGCCACGGCTCCGGGGTTCGCCATGGTCGGCGGAGCCGGCGCCACCAATCTGCTCTGCTACGTCGGCTCGTGGTTTTTCACCAGCGCGGCACTCCTCCAGCTGGTGCTCAGTCGGCCGTCGATGGATCGGTCCTGGGCAACACCATCGATACGTGCTGAATGGCTCTCCGCGGCAACGCAGTTCGGGGGCACCCTGTGCTTCAACGTCAGCACGGGCGCAGCGTTGTGGGCGCATCGACTGCCCTCCCGCCGGCACTTCGTCTGGGGGCCGGACGCGGCCGGCTCGGTCGCCTTTCTGGTAAGCGGGGTCCTGGGGGTTGGGGCGGTATCCCTCGTGGTCGGCATCTTTCAACTGAAGTCACGTGATTGGTTGGCCGCATGGATCAACATGATTGGCTCGATCGCATTCGGTGTTTCGGCAGCCGGCGCCTTCATCACAAAGAAGGGCATCACCGAGGACGCCTGGCTGGCCAACATCGGTACGTTCGTCGGGGCACTGTGTTTCCTGATCGCGGCTTTACTGGTGTTGCCGAAACACGTCTCACCCAGGACCGCCCCAGCCTGAATTTCCACGAGCTAAACAGGACGCCATTGCCCGACAACCGGCACGCCCCGACGCGTAACCTCGCCTGCGTGACGGTTCAAGCGCAGGGCGGTGGCCCGTCGGCAGCGGAGGCGGCGCGCACCATCGCTGCCGCCGCGAATGCCGCGACGCTGGCCACGCTGACTGCTGACGGCGACCCTTGGGCTTCACTGGTGGCCTACGGACTCGTCGGTGGGACGCCGGTTCTGTGCGTATCGAACCTTGCCGAGCACGGCCGCAACCTGGCCGGAGACCCGCGGGCAAGCATGTCGATCGTGGCGGCTAGCGACGACACCGACCCGTTGGCCGGCAGCCGCGTGACCCTGGCCGGGACGGTCACCCGTCCCGCGGTCGCTGAATCGGACGCAGCTCGCCAGGCATACCTGGACGCGGTGCCGGGCGCCCATTCCTATCTGGACTTCAGCGATTTCACCCTGTGGCTGCTTCAGGTCCAGCGGGTGCGCTGGGTGGGCGGATACGGCCGTATGGAGTCGGTCACCGGCAAGGACTACCACGCTGCCGCGCCGGATCCGGTTGCGCTCGGGTCAGCCCGCGCCCTTGCGCATCTCAATGCCGATCACGCCGACGCTCTGGTGGCGATGGCCCGGGCTTTCGGGGGCTATCCGGACACCGATTCCGCGGAATGCGCCAGCATCGACCGATACGGATTGCACCTGCGGGTGCGCACTGCGCGCGGCGAAGCCCGCGCCCGCGTCGATTTTCCCTCGGCGCTGGACTCTCCCGATCAATTGCGTTCGGCGACAGCAGATTTGGCGCGCGCCGCGCTACGGCGGCGTTAGCCCGCCGAACATGGTCGGTCGCGGACGGGTCCCGCCGTGCCACTTGGGACAATGAGTTACATGGCCGATCAAAGTCTCTGGATGCAAAAGGTCGCGGCGGACCCCGGGCACTCGCACTGGTACGTCGAACGCTTCCGGTCCATGGCGCGCGCCGGTGACGATCTGGTCGGTGAAGCACGCCTGGTAGACGCGGTGGCGCCCCGCGGTGCCCGCATCCTCGACGCCGGCTGCGGCCCCGGCCGCATCGGCGGATATTTGGCATCGCTCGGCCACCGGGTCGTCGGCGTCGACGTCGACCCCGTCCTCATCGAGGCCGCCCAGCAGGACCATCCCGGACCCCGCTGGGTGGTCGCCGACCTGGCCGAACTCGACCTACCGGCACAGGGCATCACCGACCCGTTCGACGTGATCGTCTCCGCCGGCAATGTGATGACCTTTCTCGCACCGAGCACCCGGGTCCGCGTGCTTGCCCGATTGCGGGCGCATCTGGCCGGCGGCGGCCGAGCGGTGATCGGCTTCGGCGCCGGTCGCAACTACGAGTTCGGTGACTTCCTCAATGACGCGCAGGAAGCCGGATTCACCACGGACCTGCTGCTGTCCACCTGGGACCTGCGACCGTTCGGCGACGACTCGGACTTCCTGGTCGCGATCCTTCGTTAAGCCCGCAAGGCGGCATCTGTAGCGTGGCACCGGTGAATCTTCCTCGGGTGTCTCCGGTCCTCACGCTCGCTGTCTGCGCCGCTTCCTTTCTGACAGTCACCGCATGCGGCTCCCCTACCAACACATCGTCGTCTAACTCGCCGACTACGTCGTCAATCTCCGACCTGTACACCCGTCCCTCCGCGCCCGCCACACCGACGGTCGCCGGCGCCTGCCCGACGGTCGCTCCGCAAAACGGCGGCACACCCGAGTGGACGCTGGCCGGCACCACCGGCAGCGTCGCCGTCACCGGGTCCACCGATGCGACCGCTCCACGCGTCACGGTGACGGCGCCGTTCAGCGTTGCGCAGACTCAGGTTCACACGCTGCGGGCGGGAGACGGTCCGGTGGTCTCCAACACCGCCCGGGTTTCCGTCTGCTACATGGGCGTCAACGGGCGCGACGGGTCGGTGTTCGACACGACCTACGAGCGCGGCGCCCCGGTTGACTTCCCGCTCACCGGGGTCGTGCCCGGCTTCCAGAAGGCCATCGCGGGCCAGAAGGTCGGCTCTACGGTCGCCGTCGCGATGACGTCGGCGGATGGCTACCCCGATGGTCAGCCCAGCGCCGGGATCCGGCCGGGCGACACCCTCATCTTCGCCATCAAGATCCTCAGCGCCTCGAGCTAGACCGGCAGATCCACCCGCAGCGCCAGGTGCTCGTCGAGGATTCGGCGCAACGCGGCGTCCATCGGGTGAGCCGACGCGAGGTCGCGCTCCATCCGGTTGTCCACCAAAACGGTTGTTTCTGAGGGCAGTTCGGCTGTGTCGACTTGCTCGACGAACGGATCGAACAGCCCGTGCGGTGTCGCCAGGTAGTACAGCGCCCGTCGCGACTCGGTGAGCCGGGCCGCGTACATCAGTCCGTGTTGGGTCGTCACGAACAGCTCCGAGGTGATTCTGGCGCCAGGGGTCTCGGCCCTCCCCCACGCGATCGCGGCGTGTCGGCTCTGCGCCAGCCGGTCCGGGACGTCGTCGGTGAGGGCCAGCAACTTACCGACGAGGGCGCGTCCCTTCCGTGGATACGTGTCGATGGCGGGGATGAAGTACCGGCGGAAGATCTCGCCGAAAAAGTCGTTAAGTTGCTCGCTCATCGCGGCTCCCCAGATCAAACGGACACCCCAATTGTGCGCCGAAGTTTCAGCTGGGTACAGGGTTTGATCGGGAGGGCGCGGACGAGTCAGGCGCAGGGCGCGTCGCCGGGCGTGTAGTACGGCACGCCCTCGCGGGTGTAGCAAGGCGGCCGGCCTTGCCAACGCTGTCGCGCCTCATCCAGCGCGTCCGCCGCAGCGATGCTGCCGATCGGGCAGTCGGCGAGGTTGACCGACGCCCCGTTTTCGGCGGCCGGACAAATGTTCGCGCTGGCCGAGGGCGCGACCGCCAACTGCAAAGCGGTAGCGGTGGCCGTGGCCAGGAATGCAAGTGCGAGCTTCTTCACGGCGGTAACTCTATCCAGCCTCACCTCAATCCCGGAGCGCTTCGCGCAGACGGCCACTGGCCCGGTCCAGTCGGCTGGCGGCCTCAGCAGCGTCGACCCCTGCCAGCAGCGCGACGATTGCGGTCTTGGCGTGGCCTCCCGCGGCGTCCAGGGCCGCGGCCGCGATGCCCTCGTCGACCCCGGCCGTGTCGCGGACCATCCGCACCGCACGGCGTCGCACCTTCTCGTTGGTCACGCGTACATCGACCATCCGTGGCCCGTATGCCTTGCCAAGAGCGATCATCACGCTCGTCGACAGCGCGTTGAGGACCACCTTCTGCGCCGTTCCAGCGGTCAGCCGCGTGGAGCCGGCCAGCACCTCAGGGCCGGTCAGCACTTCGATCATCAGGTCGGCGGCCGCTTCGGCGCCCGGATTGTTGACGACCGCGACGGTTAGTGCCCCCAGCGACCGCGCGTACTCGAGCGCCCCCAGCACATACGGGGTGCGGCCGGACGCCGTGATGCCGACAAGCGCGTCGGCGGCGGTCAGATCGGCCAGATCGACCGGATCGAAGTGGTCCTCGGCGCCTTCGATCGCGTCGGTCAAAGCCGTTGGCCCGCCGGCAATTACGCCGCGCACGAGGTTGGTTCCGAACGTCGGTCCGCATTCGGCTGCGTCCAGTACGCCGAGCCGCCCGGGCGTCCCCGCGCCGGCGTAGATCAAGCGGCCGCCACTCGCCAACCGTGCGGTGATCAGCTCAGCTGCCACGGCGATCTGCGGGACTGCGGCTTCGACCGCCCCGTGGGCCTCGCCCTCGGCACGGACGAGCAGAGCGACGAGCTCGCCGATGGGCCGCGTGTCGAGGTCGTCCAGGCCAGGTCGGGCGGCCTCGGTGCTGAGTGCGTCGAGCGTGTGCCGGACGGTGGGCGTACGCAGGCGGACCAGATGCGGTTCGTGGATCTGTCCAAGCCGTAATGCTCCGTCGAGCGCGTCGCCGGCAGCCGGTTGGAGATCGAGTCCGTCACGCAATGAGTCGAACCCGGCAAGTCCCCCTACCATCGCCAGCGGCCCGTCGCCCAGGGCACGGGCGGTTGCGGCGAGCGCCTCGGCGGCGGCCCTGACAATCGCGCGCGCGACGGTGTCGTCCTGCGCAGCAAGAACATCCGGCGCGAAGGAACCCAGCGTGGCGGCGTCGGTGAAGTGCGCGGGCCAGGACCGCGGTGCGCCGAACCGCACGACGGCGGCTTCCAGCAAGGTAGTAGCCGGACCGCGACCGTCGCTGGCGCGGAGCGCGGCCCTCAGGCCCGCCGCGCCGATCCACGCTCCACCGCCCTCGTCGCCCAGCCACGGACCCCAGCCGTCAGCCGTGCGGAGCGTGCCGTCGGCGCCGATGGCGAGTGCCACGACACCGGTGCCGACGACCAGCACGCCGCCCGGCTTCCCGTCCAGCGCACCGGCGTGCGCGAGCACGGCGTCGCTGGTGACCGTGACGCGCTTTACCGGCATCGAATCCAGCAGCGCAAACCCCAACGCGCGCACGGTATCTGGTGCCGTCAGCGCCCCGGCGGCACCCACTATCACCTCGTCGGCCGGAGCGAGTTCGCGAGCGACCGCCAGGATCGCGGACTCGGCGGCGCGCGCCCCGCCGGGCGACGCAAGCCCGGGAGCACCCGGCCCGACGGCCCTGCGACCGTTCACCGCGGCGCGGCACGATGTCTTGCCGACGTCAACCGCGAGAATCACCGCTGCACTCGGTGACCGCGTCACATGCCTCCCTGCCTCGGTTGAACCAATAGGTGAAAAGCCATCTGCCACAAACGAACTCGATTATATGGTGCCACGGGTCAGAAGCCGGCTCAGGCCGTCATCCGCTGATTCTCCATTCTCGACCATTTTTCCCCAAATTCTTTGGCGGAATTGCGCCGAAATCGCGTTAGGCTCCACCACGTCATGGTCACCGTCGATCAGGAGCCGGCAATGAAGGAAAAGGAAGAGGACGAGGAACTGCAGCGCGACATCGAGCGAGATGTTCGGCGGTTACGCGAATTCAATACATTCGAGAAGTTCTCCGACGCTGATCTGGAGCGCCTCGTACGCTCCGCGCGCCACACGTCGCAGTCTCAGCCCTGGCCTTTGATCCGCGAGAAGACGCCGTCGGACGCCTGCTTCATTCTGCTCAGCGGTGAGGCCGGGGTATACGTCGGTGCGGACCGGGTTGCTGTGGTTGGCCCGGGTGAAGTGATCGGCGAATCCGTGCTTCGCCGTGGACAATTGCGGTCCGCAACCGTCACCACCATTGGAGCGTCCGAGGTGCTGCGTATCGACCGCGACGACCTCGCCCGCCTGCTAAAAGAGATGCCGGCCTTACGGGAAACCATGGAGTCGACCGCGGCCCAGCACGTGGCGGCCGCTCCGCCCGCCAAGGCCAAACCTTCGCATTCGAGATTGAACGTGTCCGTGTCGGCCGACTTGCTCGAGCGGTTCGAGCAGGCTGCCGAAGCTGCCGGTGTCGGAGTGCCGGCGGCGACGGAGGACGCCCTGTCCCAATGGATCGAACGGAGCGGCAAGGCATAGCCGGGTAGGGCGCCGTCATCGCACTTATCCTTGGCAGGTGCCCTGGCAGGTGAACCCTCAGCCCTCAGCGGGGCGTTGGCACCTCATCGGTCTGGCGGGATACCTCGCCATGCTCGCCATCTACGCCGCAGGCGCTGGAACGCGGCTGCGTTGGATACTCGCCGGTGCAGCCGCTGCGGGATGTCTCGCCCTGCTGGTCGGCTGGTTGCTCGGTCGGCAGGAACGACGCAGGTTGCTCATCGGGTGGTCGGTGGCGTCGCTGATCGTCACGGTCGTCGCTGGGGTGATCGATCCGCACGCCACCCGTGACTTCCCCGGGACGATCACCATTGCCTTCGCTTTTATCGGCCTTACCTGCACGCGCTGGTGTTCGCTTGCGGTCGTTCCGCTGGGCGTGGTGGCCTTCGTGATCGGCGGGTCCAAGCAGCTTCCGGCTGACCTGCCGAAAGTGGTGTTGACCGCGGTCATGTGGGTGCTGGTCGCTGAGGTGCCGGCTTGGCTCATCGCGCGGCTCGAAGCCCAGAGCGAGTTGCTGAAGAAAATCGCACAGACCGATGCCCTGACCCAGCTACTCGACCGGAGCACGCTCGGGCCGCGGCTGTCGTTGCACGCCAGCGAATCCGCTGTGGTGCTCCTCGACCTCGATCGATTCAAGCGCTACAACGACGACCACGGGCATGAGGCCGGTGACGAACTTCTGGTCGCCTTCGCCGATGCGCTGCGCTGGTCGGTCCGCAAGGAAGACATCGTCTTTCGGATCGGCGGCGACGAATTCCTGCTCATGCTGATCGGTGCCGATCGCTCGGAAGCCGAACAGGTCGTCGACCGGCTTCGGCGTTACTGGGCCGATCGCGGCGGGCCGGTGGGGTTCAGCGCGGGGATTGCCGCAGGTGAAGACGATCTGCTGCGACTGGCCGACGAGCACATGTACGCGGCGAAGAGGGCGCGCGGCCTACCGGCCGACTGAGCTACCGGGTGATGCGGAATCGCTTCAGCCGCGACGTCGCTCCCGAGACCAGCTCGATTCGGTTCCGTGGCACGTCAAAGTAATTGGCCAAAACTCGCGTGACCGCGTCGTTGGCCTTGCCGTCGACCGCCTGTTCCCGGACATAGATGGTCAGTTGCCCGTCTGCGCCGACTTCGACCAGAGGTCCTTTGCGGCTACCGGGCTTGACCTTGACGACAACGGACTCCGTCATCGGCCCAAGGCTACGTCCTTGCCACCGGAATCTGGCACCGGTATCTGAGAGGAACCTGAACGCGCCTGAGAGAAACCTTACGGCTACGTGAGCAGATCGTATGTATTGGTAAATCGCATACGAAAAAGCATGTAAAGCGTTTCGCCATCGGATAGATTCGCGCATCACAAGCGAAATCGGCCTCGCAAACTGGCCGGCAGTGGCGAGAAAGGCACAGGTAGATGAACTTTTCGGTGTTGCCCCCCGAGGTCAATTCATGGCGGATGTTCACCGGCGCCGGTTCCACACCGATGCTGGAGGCGGGGGCCGCTTGGAGTGCACTGGCCTCGGAACTCGACGCCGCCGCAGAGTCGTTTTCGTCGCTCACCTCGGCGTTGGCGGCCGACGCCTGGCAGGGCCCGGCGGCGCAGGCGATGCTGGCAACCGCTGTCCCCTACGCGGGGTGGCTGAGCACCGCCGCGGAGCAAGCGTCAGGCACCGCGGCACAGGCACAGGCGGTGGCGGGCGCTTTCGAAGCTGCCCTGGCGGCGACGGTGCACCCGGCGGCAGTAGCCGCCAATCGTTCCGGCTTCGTAAATCTGGTGCTGTCCAACATCTTCGGGCAGAACGCCCCGGCGATCGCCGCGGTCGAAGGCCTCTATGAGGAGATGTGGGCGCAGGATGTCGCAGCGATGGTCGGCTACCACGCTGAAGCAGCGGCGGCAGTGGCGCGGTTGGTGTCGCCGGCCGCGGCGGCGTTGCCCAGCTTCGGTTACGGCAATGTCGGTGAGGGCAATATCGGGGTGCTCAACACCGGGACGCTGAACCTGGGGTTCGGCAATGTCAGTCCGCATTTCACCCCGACCGATCCGATCAGCACCTTCGGTGGGTTCGGGATCGCGAACAACGGCATCAACAATGTCGGGCTGAGCAACACCGGCTCAGAGAACGTGGGTGCGTGGAACACCGGGCGGTTGAACCTGGGTCTGGTCAATCAGGGCATCGGCAATAGTGGTTTGCCGTTGGGTCCGTTGCAGTTGTTCGGTATCGGTAACGAGGGCAACTTCAACCAGGGTCTGCTCAACACCGGCAACTACAACCTGGGCATCGGTTTGACTGGCGATCACCTGATGGGCATCGGCCCACTGCACCTACCCAGGACCGGTGGGTTGTTATCGGCCGCGGCTGCGGCGGCGTTGCCGAACTATGGCTACGCCAATGTGGGTGAGGGCAATATCGGGGTGCTCAACACCGGGACGCTGAACCTGGGGTTCGGCAATGTCAGTCCGCATTTCACCCCGACCGATCCGATCAGCACCTTCGGTGGGTTCGGGATCGCGAACAACGGCATCAACAATGTCGGGCTGAGCAACACCGGCTCGGAGAATGTGGGTGCGTGGAACACCGGGCGGTTGAACCTGGGTCTGGTCAATCAGGGCATCGGTAATAGTGGTTTGCCGTTGGGTCCGTTGCAGTTGTTCGGCATCGGTAACGAGGGCAACTTCAACCAGGGCCTGCTCAACACCGGCAACTACAACCGGGGCATCGGTTTGACCGGTGATCACCTGATCGGGATCGGGCCGTTGCACATCAGCAGCAGCGCGCTGCCGGCCGCGGCTGCGGCGGCGTTGCCGAACTACGGGTACGGCAATGTCGGTGAGGGCAACTTCGGGTTCTTCAACACAGGCACTTTGAACTTCGGGTTTAACAATATGAGCCCGACCTTCACTCCGACCGATCCAATCACTCTGTTCGGGGGTGTGGGGATCGGCAACAACGGGCTGGACAACGTCGGCGCGTTCAATACCGGCAGTGTGAATATCGGGATCGGTAACGTCAGCCCACACTTCACCCCGGCCGATCCGCTGACCACCTTCGGCTCCTTCGGTATCGCAAACCACGGTTTACAGAACGTGGGCATCGGCAACGTGGGGGTCGGAAACAGTGGTCTGCCTGCGCCGTTGTTGGGCCTGCTTGGGGTGGGTAACCAGGGCAACTTCAACCAGGGCCTGTTCAACACCGGCAACTACAACCTGGGCATCGGTTTGACCGGTGATCACCTGATCGGGATCGGGCCGTTGCACATCAGCAGCAGCGCGCTGCCGGCGGTGGCTGCGGCGGCGTTGCCAAACTATGGCTACGCCAATGTGGGTGAGGGCAATATCGGGGTGCTCAACACCGGGACGCTGAACCTGGGGTTCGGCAATGTGAGTCCGCATTTCACCCCGACCGATCCGATCAGCACCTTCGGTGGGTTCGGGATCGCCAATGACGGCATCAACAATGTCGGGCTGAGCAACACCGGCTCGGAGAATGTGGGTGCGTGGAACACCGGGCGGTTGAACCTGGGTCTGGTCAATCAGGGCATCGGCAATAGTGGTTTGCCGTTGGGTCCGTTGCAGTTGTTCGGCATCGGTAACGAGGGCAACTTCAACCAGGGTCTGCTCAACACCGGCAACTACAACCTGGGCATCGGCTTGACCGGTGATCACCTGATCGGCATCGGGCCGCTGCACATCAGCAGCAGCGCCCTGCCGGCCGCGGCTGCGGCGGCGTTGCCGAATTATGGCTACGCCAATGTGGGTGAGGGCAATATCGGGGTGCTCAACACCGGGACGCTGAACCTGGGGTTCGGCAATGTGAGTCCGCATTTCACCCCGACCGATCCGATCAGCACCTTCGGTGGGTTCGGGATCGCCAATGACGGCATCAATAATGTCGGGCTGAGCAACACCGGCTCGGAGAATGTGGGTGCGTGGAACACCGGGCGGTTGAACCTGGGTCTGGTCAATCAGGGCATCGGCAATTCTGGTTTGCCGTTGGGTCCGTTGCAGTTGTTCGGCATCGGTAACGAGGGCAACTTCAACCAGGGTCTGTTCAACACCGGCAACTACAACCTGGGCATCGGTTTGACCGGTGATCACCTGATCGGCATCGGCCCGCTGCACATCAGCCGTTGACAGCACCTTCGAGATCGGAGATGAGATCGGCCAGAGTAAGGATCCGCTGGGCGTCGCGCACGTGCAGGTTTTCGATCATGCGACCGTCAACCGTGATAACGCTGCGCCCCGCGGCCCGCGCCTCTTCATAAGCCGACACGACTTTGCGGGCGTGCGCCAGTTCCTTCTCCGACGGGCCGAACGCGTCATTGGCCGGGGTGATCTGCGACGGGTGAATGAGGGTCTTGCCATCGAAGCCCATCTCCCGTCCCTGTCGACATTCTGCTGCGAAGCCGTCCTCGTCGGTGATGTCGTTGAACACCCCGTCCAGCACGACCTTTCCCGCGGCACGGGCACCCAGAACCGCGAGCGACAACGCCGGCACCACGGGAGCCCGCCCCGGTACATGCAGGCCGTGCAACTCGTTCACCAGATCGTTGGTGCCGACTACCAGGGCGGCCAGGCGCTCGCTCGCCGACGCGATCTCCTCGATGCGCAGGAAAGCCCTGGGTGTCTCGACCATCACCCACAACTGCAACGATTCCGGCGCCCCCAGGTCGCCCAACGCGCCGACCAAATCCTGAACCTGTTGGCCTGTCTCGACTTTCGGCACCAGAACCCCGTCGGCGTTCGTACGCGCCACGGCAGCCAGGTCGTCGTCGTGCCAATCGGTGTCCAAGCCGTTGATACGAATGACCACTTCGCGGGGCCGGTAGCCGCCGGACGAAACAGCCTCACAGACTGTGGTCCTCGACTCGGCCTTCGTATCGGGGCCGACGGCATCCTCGAGGTCGAAGATCAACACGTCCGCCGGAAGCGTGCGCCCCTTCTCCAGTGCCCTGCTTTTGTTGCCAGGTAGGTACAGCGCGGATCGACGTGGGCGCAGTGTTGGTGCCATGGTGCGTCCATCATTTCATCCGACACCGCCCGTGGACTGCCTGGCCGGCGCACCGCAGTTACGCTGAGCAGGTATCGACACGGCCGGCCGGGGACGGGAGCAGCGGATGTCATCGTTTGGTTCGGCGCGCGCCGATGGGGACAGTTGGGACCTTGCCTCCAGCGTCGGAGCCACCGCCACCATGGTGGCGGCCGCCCGGGCATTGGCCTCCCGGGAACCGGGTCCGCTGCTGAACGATCGGTTCGCCGAACCGCTGGTACGCGCCGTCGGGCATCCGTTCTTCACCCGCATGCTGGACGGTGAGATTCCAGAAGATCCCGACCTTCCGATGACCTACCAGCAACGGCGTGAGCAGATGGCGGTGCGCACGCGGTTCTTCGACGACTTCTTGACCACTGCCACCAACGACGGCATCCGCCAAGCGGTGATCCTGGCCGCCGGACTCGATGCGCGGGCCTACCGTCTGTCGTGGCCGGAGAGCACGGTGGTCTTCGAGGTCGATCAACCCGAGGTCATCACCTTCAAGAGCCTGACTCTGGCCCAGATTGGCGAAGAACCCGCCGTCGAGCGTCGCCCGGTCGGCATCGACCTCCGGGAGGACTGGCCGAAAGCGTTGCGGGACAACATGTTCGACACATCCGAACCGACCGCATGGATCGCTGAAGGTCTCCTCCCCTACCTTCCTCCGGATGCTCAGGACCGGCTGCTGGACAACGTCACCGCACTCAGCGCGCCCGGCAGCCGGCTGGCAACGGAAAACATCAGCGACATGAGTGTCTTCACCGATGAGCGCGCCCGCAACATGCGCGCCGGCTGGCGCAAGCACGGACTGGACATCGACGTCGCCGAACTGGTGTGGCTGGGTGACCGCCGGCAAGCCGCCGAGTACCTCACTGCCACCGGCTGGACAGTGACCCGCTACCCCACCGAACAGTTGTACGCCCAATACGGCTTTGCGCTGCCGGACAACGAGATTCTCGCCAAGTTCCGTGACACCGTCAGCTACATCAGCGCCGAATTGAGCTGACCCGCCCGAACCCCGGTGTTGGGTTCGGGCCAGAAGTGGGCATCCCCTCCAGCGATCCCCCGACAGACCAGGAGGCTGGAGCATGAGCACTGTCCCGTCAATCACGCTCAACGACGGGAACTCGATCCCGCAGTTGGGGTTCGGCGTCTTCCAGATCGAGCCAGATCAAACGGCCGCGGCCGTGCGCGCCGCACTCGAGGTGGGCTATCGGCACATCGATACCGCCGAGATGTACGGCAATGAGAAGGAAGTCGGCCAGGGCATTCGAGACGCCGGTCTGGACCGCGGCGAGGTGTTCATCACCAGCAAACTCAACAACGGTTTTCACCGGCCGGACGACGCGCGCACGGCATTCGATGCGACGCTGTCCGCACTCGGATCAGACTACGTGGACCTCTTTCTCATCCACTGGCCGTTGCCGACGCTGTACGACGGTGACTTCCTCTCCACCTGGAAGACGCTCGAGGAATTCGCGGCCGACGGACGTGCTCGCAGCATCGGCGTATCGAATTTCCAACCGGCCCATCTGGATCGGCTCGCAGACGGCGCGCAGACCGTGCCTGCGGTCAATCAGATCGAGGTGCACCCGTATTTCGCCAACGACGAGGTGCGGGCATACGGCAGGGCGCACCACATCGCCACCGAGGCATGGTCTCCGATCGCTCAGGGCAAGGTCCTCGACGACGAGGTCATCACCGGCATCGCGAAGGCGCTGGGCAAGACGCCGGCGCAGGTGGTGTTGCGCTGGCACATCCAACGCGGTGACATCGTCTTCCCGAAGTCGGTTTCCGCCGAACGGGTGAGGTCTAACTTCGAGCTCTTCGATTTCGAGCTCTCCGATCAGCATGTCGCATCGATCAGCGCGCTGGATCAGGGCGAGAACGGCCGCACCGGGCCGCATCCGGACAAGTTCGACTACATCCCCGACTGAACCGGCCCGGGCCTGCCTACGGCTCGCTCCTGCGTTCCCGCCACTCCCGTTCGAATGGCAATCGCCACGCGTTGGGCGCGATCAACTGGTGAATGGCGTTGGGGCCCCAGGTGCCGGGCTGGTAGAGCTTGGCCGGCGGCGGGTCGTCGAGCAGATCCTGCGATCTCTCCCACAGGGATTCAATGCCCTCAGCAGTCGTGAAGAGAGTGTGGTCGCCGCGCATCGCGTCCAGGATGAGCCGCTCGTACGCCTCCAACACATCTGCGGCGGAGTCGATCTCCTGCGTGGAAAACTGCATGGACAGCTTGTCGAGTTTCATTCCCGGGCCCGGCCGCTTTCCGTAGAAGGACAGCGACACTTTCGAGTTGTCGGCCAGGTCGAAGGTGAGGTGATCGGGGCCCTGTGTTCCCACTCCAGACCCGGGCGGGAACATGGTTCGTGGCGCCTCTTTGAACGCGATCGAGATGATGCGAATCCCCTCGGCCATCTTCTTGCCGGTGCGTAGATAGATCGGCACCCCGGCCCAACGCCAATTGTCGACCCCCACCTTGAGTGCAATGAAAGTTTCGGTGTCGGAATCCTTTGAGACACCGTCTTCTTGGTGGTATCCGCTGTACTGGCCGCGCACCACGTTCGACGTCTTGATCGGCAGCATCGATCGAAAGACCTTGTTCTTCTCTTCGCTGATCGCGCGGGGTTCCAGCGCCGTGGGCGGTTCCATCACGACGAACGCCATCACCTGAAGCAGATGGGTGACGACCATGTCCCGGAAGGCGCCGGTGTTTTCATAGAAGTTCGCCCGCTGGTCGAGTCCGAGTGTTTCGGGAATGTCGATCTGAATGTGGTCGATGAAGTTGCGATTCCAGATCGGCTCGAACAGCCCGTTGGCGAAGCGAAAGGCCAGGATATTCTGCGCTGCCTCTTTGCCCAGAAAGTGGTCGATGCGGAAAATCTGTGATTCGTCGAAGGTTTCGTGCACAAAGTCATTGAGTGCGACCGCGCTGTCGAAGTCGGTGCCGAACGGTTTTTCCATCACCACTCGCGAGCGGTCGACGAGGTCGGCTTCGCGCAGCATGTCGATGACGTCGCGCGCGGCTTTGGGGGGAACCGACAGGTAATGCAGTCGCCGCACGTTGTCGCCAAGGGTTTCCTCGGCTTTCGCGACGGCCTCGGCGAGTGCCTCCGCCCCGGAGTCTTGCGGGACATAGGTGAGTATCTTGGCGAATTCGTCCCACTGTTCGGTTGTCAGCTTGTGGGCGCCGAACTCGTCGATCGCGTTCTTGGCGATCTCGCAGAATTCGTCGTCGGTCAGATCTTCGAGCGACGTCGCGATGATCTGAATGTTAGGGGCGAGGTCAGACTGGTCCAGATGCGCAAGCCCGGGGATCAATTTACGTTTAGCCAGATCCCCTGTCGCGCCGAACAACACAATGACGTGCGGTTCCAGCGGGGCATTGTCGTGACGATGCGGACGCGCCTCGGGCGCCGGATACGAGATGGTCTGCGGTTTCTTGGTGGCCACTCTCGCGATACTTCCATCGTGCGGCGCGATCTGCACGTGTCGGCACGCGGTTGGTGACGAAGCATTGCGGTGAACCGGCTTGGAAATTGGCTCGGCTCAGGCGCGCTACCGCATCGTCGGTGCTGCAGCCGCTTTCAGGATCGCTCCTGGGCAGCGTCAATTGCCCGATAGATGCGCTGTTCGCTCACCGGACGTGGGGTACCGAGTTGCTGCGCCCACAGGCTTACCCGCAGTTCTTCGATCTGGCGGCCGATGTCGCGGATCTCTGTCGCAGCCACCCGACTGGTAGGCAGCGTATGCAGCAGCCGATCGAACGCTTCCTGCACGCCATGCACCCGCTGCATCCGCTCCCGGTCGCCCTGTGTTGCCTGCGGCAGCTTTTCCAGCCGGCGCTCGATTGCCGTCAGGTAGCGGGCCAGGTCTTCAAGATGCGCGGCGCCGGTGGTGGTGACGAAGCCAGCAGGAAGGAGTCGATCGAGTTGTCTGCGCACATCGGAGATCGCCTCGGCCTGCGCCGCCGGCGGGTCGTTGGGCAGCCGTAGTTGGACTTGTTGCGCGGCTGACAAGGCTTTGGCGGTGCGGCCCACGATGTCGAGGGTGGTAGGCGCCAGGTTGGCCGCGACCCGTTCCCGCAGCGCGGTGAACGCATCGCGCGTCCACACCGGCTGCGGTGTCAGGGCATCCGTGGCCGCGTCAGCACAGTCGTTGAGGAGTGCCGAGAGCGAGCCGTCCGGGTTGGTCCCAAGAATCAGCCGGGTCCGTGGATCAATCTGGCGTTCAACCGATTTGATCGGCGACGGCACACCGAGCCGGACCAGCCGGCGTAGACCGGGACCCATCGCGGTCTGCTGCTCGACAGCGCTGGTGAACACGCGCAGGTCTACGGCAGCGCCCGCGTCGACGAACGCCGGAAAACCTCGAATGGATCGACCGTCGACAACGCGCTCGACGAGCCGGGGCAGTTCTGCCATCTCCTCTGGCCAAGAACGCAATCCGGCTCGTTCCAACTCGGCGGCGACCACGTGAGCGACGGCTTGACGCGCCGGCGCCGCGAGTCGCTCCTGCAGCACACGCAGATCCTTTCCCCGCGCGACTTCGGCGCCGTCCGCGGACTCGACGGCGAATGTCACCCGCAGGTGCGCCGGGAGCTTCTCCAGGTCGAAGGCCTCCACGGGCACCACCACGCCTGTGCGCCTGCGCAATTCGCGCTGTAACGCGGTGAGCAACGGTTCGCCGGCCGGGTTGATGCCGGCCAGCACCGCCCGGGCGGTGTCGGGCGCGGGAACAAAGTTGCGCCGCAGGTCTTTTGGTAGCGAGCGGATGAGGGCGGTCACCAATTCCTCGCGCAGAGCCGGTACCTGCCAGGCGAATTCGTCGCCCCCCAGGCGGGCCAACACGTCGATCGGGACATGCACGGTGACACCGTCGTCAACGGCGCCCGGTTCGAACCGGTACGACAACGCGAGCGCCGCATCGCCCGTCCTCCAGGTGTCCGGGCGGTCTTCGTCGGCGGCCGTTTCCTCGGTCCGCAACAGATCATCACGACCGAAGGTCAACAGGTCCGGAGTCCGGTGCCGCTGTTTCTTCCACCACCCGTCAAAGTGCCGGGCAGATACGACGTCTGCGGGAATGCGGGCGTCATACAGCGCGAAAATTTCTTCGTCACCGACGAGCAGGTCGCGGCGGCGCGCCCGCTCCTCCAGCTCCTCGAGTTCCATGCGAAGCCGCGCGTTGTCGCGAAAGAAGTGGTGGCGAGTGTGCCAGTCGCCTTCCACGAGTGCGTGCCGGATGAACAACTCCCGCGCCACCGCCGGTTCGACCGCGGCGTAACCGACCCGCCGGCGCGCGACCAGCGGCAGGCCGTAGAGGGTTACCCGCTCGAAGGCCAGCACTTCTCCGCGCTTTGCGTCCCAGTGTGGCTCGCTGTACGTGCGCTGCACGAGCTCGCCTGCGACTCGCTCGACGATCTCGGGCTGAATACGCGCGGCGGTCCGGCCATACAGGCGGCTCGTCTCCACCAATTCGGCCGCGACGACCCACTGCGGCGGACGTTTGGTGAGCACCGAGCCGGGCGCGAGCACAAATCGCGCGTTGCGTGCGCCCAGATACTCGCGGGTGTCCTCACGGCGCATACCCACGTGCGACAGCAACCCGGCGAGCAGTGCGGCGTGCACCTGGGCCGGATCGGCCGGTTCGTCGGACTCCACGACGCCCAGGTCGCGGGCGATGCTGCGCAGTTGCCCAACCAGGTCCTGCCACTCGCGGATGCGCAGATAGTGCAGAAACTCCTTGCGGCACATCCGGCGAAAAGCGCTGCCGGACAATTCTTTCCGCTGTTCCCGCAGATATCGCCAGAGGTTGAGGTAAGCAATGAAATCGGAGTGATCGTCGGCGAAGCGGGCGTGGCTCTGGCGGGCAGCTTCCTCGCGGTCGACGGGCCGTTCCCGGGGATCGGGGATCGTCAGTGCCGCTGCCAGCACCAGGATTTCGCGCACGCACCCCTCCGTGTCGGCCTGCAGAATCATCCGGCCCAGCCGGGGGTCGATAGGCAACCGTGCCAGTCGACGGCCCAGGTCGGTGATCATGCCCTGCTGGTCGAAAGCGCCGAGCTCCTGCAGCAACTGCACCCCGTCGCGGATGCTGCGCCGGTCCGGCGGGTCCAGAAAGGGGAACTGCTCGATATCCCCGAGTTGCAGAGCCGCCATTTGCAGGATGACCGAGGCAAGGTTGGTTCGCAGTATCTCCGGTTCGGTGTAGCGCGAACGGTTTTCGAAGTCCTCCTCGGAGTACAGGCGGATACACACCCCCGGCGCGACCCTTCCGCACCGGCCGGCGCGCTGCGCGGCGGAGGCCTGTGAGATAGGTTCGATGGGTAGTCGCTGGACTTTCAATCGGCGGCTGTACCGGGATATCCGGGCGTTGCCCGGGTCGACGACGTAGCGGATTCCAGGCACGGTCAACGACGTTTCGGCGACATTGGTCGCCAGCACGACCCGCCGCCCGGTGTGCGGTGCGAACACTTTCTGCTGCTCAGCCGTCGGCAGGCGGGCATAGAGCGGAAGTACTTCGGTATGTTTCAGGCCCGCCAATGCCTCTGCGGTGTCTCGGATTTCGCGCTCGCCCGACAGGAAGACCAGGACGTCGCCAGGTGGCTCTGATTCCAGTTCTGTGATGGCGTCCGCTATCGCCTCGATCTCATCGCGGGTTTCGGTGCGGATGATTTCGTCGTCCGGGTCGTCGGGATCTTCCTGTGCGCTGTGCGAAATGGGCATCTCCAGCGGCCGGTAGCGGATCTCGACCGAATACGTCCGCCCGGAAACCTCGACGATCGGTGCTCCGGCGAAATGTGCCGCGAAGCGCTGCGGTTCGATGGTCGCCGAGGTGACGATCACCTTCAGGTCGGGGCGGCGGGGCAGCAACTCGCGCAGGTATCCGAGTAGAAAGTCGATGTTGAGGCTGCGCTCGTGAGCTTCGTCGAGGATGAGTGTGTCGTACCGCAGCAGCCGGCGGTCGCGCTGGATCTCGGCAAGCAGAATGCCGTCGGTCATCAGCTTGATCAGGGTGCGGTCGCTGACCTGGTCGGTGAACCGGACGGTGTAGCCGACGACGTCACCGAGCGGGCTGTGCAGTTCGTCGGCGATGCGCTGCGCGACGGTCCGAGCGGCCAGCCGACGAGGCTGGGTATGGCCGATGGTGCCGCGCACGCCCCGGCCGATGTCGAGGCAGATCTTGGGTAGCTGGGTGGTTTTACCGGAGCCGGTTTCACCGGCAACGATGACCACCTGATGCGCCAGCACCGCCTCGCTGATCTCCTGGCGTCGCTCGGTGATCGGGAGGTCGGGGTAGCCGATGGTGGGCACGGCGGCCTGCCGGGTGGCCACCAGCGATTCCGCGGAGGCGACCTGCTCGGCGAGTTGCCGGATCTTGTCGGCCTTGGCGCCGCCGCGCAGATTCTGCAGGCGCCTGCGCAGGCGTGTGGCGTCCCGGATCGTCAGCTCGTCGAGACGTCTGCGCAACTCGCTGACGGTCGGATCGGCCACTCGGGCCAGAGTAGTGGTCGCCCCAACCGGGTTAGGTTGGTCTCATGGCGCCGAAAATTGCGACAGCGGACGTAGTGGGCTTTGCCGAGTTGCTGGATTTCATCCGCCCCCGACACCGGATGATATTGACCACCTTTCGTGCCGACGGCTCGCTGCAGAGTTCGCCGGTAACCGGTGGAGTCGACGCGGAAGGCAGGGTGGTGATCGCGAGTTATCCCCAGCGTGCCAAGAGCGCCAACATCCGGAAGACGGGCAGAGCGAGCGTGGTCGTGATCTCCGACGAGTTCAACGGACCCTACGTGCAGCTCGATGGCGACGCCGAGGTGATCGACGGGCCGGACGCAGTGGAGCCTCTCGTCGACTACTACCGGGCGATCGCGGGCGAGCATCCGGACTGGGACGACTACCGCCGCGCGATGCGAGACCAGAACAAGTGCCTGCTGCGCGTGACTGCGCGCCGGTGGGGGCCGGTGGCCACGGGCGGTTTTCCGCCTAGCCAGAGCCTCAAGTAAGGGCGGTGGGTCACCCGGCGGGTACCAACGGCGGGCGGCACACATTGGCGGCCGGGTCCCACCACTCACCGTTCTGGCAGTTGAGCGGCTGTGGGCCGACACCCAAGGGGCGACATACGTTGGCCGTCGGATCCCACCACTGACCCGCCTCACAGTCCAGTGGCTGCGGCCCAACACCCAAGGGGCGGCACACTTTACCGGTCGGATCCCACCATTCGCCGTCGGCGCACTGCGCCGAACTGATCGCGGGGGTCGCGATCGTCACGACCGCCATGGGTGCCAACACCATGGCGGCAACGGATATCAGCCGACAGATGGTCGTCCACATTGCACACCTCGTATCACGCGAGCCGATTCAATCCCGGTCTTCCCCTTCTCGGGGAGATCCCAAACTCACCAATCGGAGGAAACCGACCGGTTCCGCGAAGCCTTTGAGCGTGACCTTTTCCCGACGTTGGGGCACGCCGGCCAATATCTCGCGTACCGCCGGGTCGGACGCGATGGCCTCAGACAGCACGATGTCCGCACCGGCGCTCTGACCTTGCAGGCGCGCAGCCATATTCACGGTCGAGCCGAAATAGTCGAGGCGGTCGTTCAGCGTCACTACGACGCTGGGTCCGGCGTGGACGCCCACTTTCAACACCAGATGCTCGGTGCCGCGCGCCGATGAGGCGATCCGGGCCTGCATCGCCAGAGCGGCGCGCACCGCTTGCGCGGGATCGTCGAACGACGCCATCACCGCGTCGCCGATCGTCTTGACGACCGCGCCGCCATGGTCGCGCACGACCTCAGCAAGCAAGGTGAAGTGCTCGCGCACCAAGTTGTAGGCGGTGGAATCGCCGACCCGTTCGTAGAGCTCAGTCGAACCCCGGAGATCGGTGAACAACAGCGCGACCTGGCTGATGCCCGCGTCGTCACCGGGCCGCAGCGTCGCCTCGGCGAACATATCGCGAAACGCTTGCAGGGAAATCACTTCCGGTGCGGTCAGAGCCTGACGGGTCCACGTTCGTTCCTCGATCAACGCCGCCAGTTCGAAGCCGGCGTCGTTGACGAACGTCACCTTTCCCGGCTCGTCGTTTGCCGGCGCCGGGAGCAATTCCACGCCGGAGGCCGTGATGCGCACGCTGGGAAAGGCGCCGGCCGTGTGTTCGACGTCGACGACGGCGCCGGGGTGCAAGGTGCGCAGGCGGTAGGGGCCGGCAGGCAGGTCGACGTCGACCGTGCGCCGCTCCCCCGGGCTCAGCAGAACCTGCACCGCCACATGCTCGGTGCTCATCGGCCCGGACAGGCAGAAGTCGCCTTCGCGCAGGGGACGCACCGTCGGTGAGGGCGTGAACGTCAGCTCCACGTTGCGTTCGAATTCGCGGTCGTAGTCGATGTTGCACGATGGACAGTGCGCGCCGTGGGGTAGGTCGGCCAGCGACGAGACACTGACCTTGGCTCCACGACAGTTGGGGCACAACAGATCCCATTTCATGGCGAGCAAACCGGCCTGGACTGCGGTGAAACACGCCTCGGTCACGGCGCGCGGCGGCTCTCCCAGCTCGTTCGCCAGGACCTTGGGCCGCACCCGGTGGAGATCGGCCGCCATGGCGTTCAGCACTTGGTTGGCGAGGCGGTCGCCGAGTCCGTTGCCGTAGGGGCTGCGGTCGATTTGACGCGCCATCGCGGTGGCTCGCTCGCGGGCGCCCTGGGGCAGTATCGGCTCCGGAATCACGAAGGGTGTCGGGCGCCCGGGTTGTCGGTCGGCCTGGACGAAGGCAACCGCTTCCAGGACGCGCCGCCGCACGTTCTCTCCCGCCTGCGCCGCAAGCCGGGCGCCGAACAGGCGACCCGCCATGTTCAGCGGCTCCCATTCCAAGATGTAGGAGACGCGCGAGCCGCCCTGGTCGTCCGGCTCGATTTCGAAGACCGGGCCGAAGCGACGGAACGGCCCCCGGCTGAACACCCGGGACTGGCGAAAGTGCCGGCCGACGACCCACTCGTACGGCTTCTCTTCCCATTCCAGTGCGAAACCGGCGGCCTTACCCCGCCCCCGGCGCAAAACCGTCCCATTGGCTTGCGGTGTCTCGTCGAGCGTGTAGGGCGGCAGGCCCAGGGCCTCGTTGAACCGGTTGGTGTCGGCCAGTACCGGCCAGAGTCGATCGGGTGGCAGGTCGAATGTCCAGGTCCACGTGCGACGCATGGATTGGAACTTTAGACCCGGCAGGGCGGCTCCGGGGCCGGAAAAGCCCTGTTGGCAGTCATTTAATACACAAGAGTATAAGATGCTTGACTGTATACGATACGCTGATGTAGCCTTTGGAGAGGCCGGTCAAGGACCAACGCCTGTCGATCCGGAACTCCCCCCACCTCACCGAGAGAACTCGATGAAAGTACAAACTGCGCCTACGACCGAATGGTTTTTCGTGGATAGCAAATTGTCGCCCCAAGTCCGTGAGCTGATCCGCCAAGGAGCCTGGATCGCTCTCAATCCCTCCCCGGAATGGCTGGACGAACTGGACCGGGCCACCGTGGCCAGCAGCCCCGCGATCGCCGGGGATCCCACCTTGGCCGCGGCGGTCAGTTCTTCCAACCGTGCGAGCCTGGTGCACTTCGCCACCAGCCACCTGCGTGACCCGGGTGGCGTCGTGTCGCCATACCTGGGGCCTGAGCCGCTGCGCATGGCCCGCATTCTGGTGCGCCGCGGCCTCGGCGCGTCGGCGCTGGACGTCTATCGCATCGGCCAGAACGTCGCTTTGCAACGGTGGATGGACATCGTGTTCGACCTGACGTCCGATCCTCACGAACTCCGCGAGCTACTCAATGTGGTCACGCGCTCGGCCGGTGATTTCGTCGACGTCACGTTGGCCGCGATCACCAGGCAGATGAAACTGGAGCACAACGAACTGGCTCAGGGAGCAATCGTCGAACGACGCAAGATCGTCGAATTCATCCTCGATGGCGAGTCGATGAACCACAAACGCGCGGAAGCGCGACTTGGCTACGCGCTCAATGGATCTCACACCGCGGCCATCCTGTGGTGCGACGAGGCCGACGGTGACAATCGACTGCTGGACCGGACAGTCGCCGCCCTGGGTCACGCCGTCGGATGCCCCCAACCCTTCACCGTGATCGCCAGTGAAGCGGCCCGTTGGTTGTGGCTCAAGGACATTGCCGAAATCGACAGTGAGCAGATCCGTCGGGTGCTCGAGGACGCGCCCAAGTTGCGCATCGCGATTGGAGCCAGCGCGCGCGGCGTCGACGGTTTCCGCGACAGCTACGAACAGGCCCTCACCGCGCAACACATGATGGTGCGATTGCGGGCACGACAGCAGGTCGCTTTTTTCGAAGACATTCAGATGGTCGCGCTGCTCACGCAAAAGCAGGAGCAGGCAAGCGATTTCATCAATCACACGCTCGGGGCCTTCGCCTCGGCCGGCTCCGTGTTGCGCGACACCCTGCTCACCTACATCAATGAGCAATGCAACGCCGCCCGTGCGGCTCAACAGCTTTACATTCATCGCAACACCTTGTTGAGCCGACTCGATGCCGCACAACGACTGTTGCCGCGGCCCTTGGAACGCACCACCGTTCGGGTCGCGGTGGCCCTCGAGGCTCTGAAATGGTTCGGCAACCACGATCAGGACTCCGGCGTGACGGCTGAGTGAACGCCGCTTGGCGAGCGAGTGGGTGGGTACCTGAGCCGCCGGCTACGCCGTCGCCGCCGGTATGCCAGGATCTGGGGCATGACTGCACGCAGCCTCGCACGGATCTCCGGTGTCTTCGTCATGACGACGTGGGCTCTGCTGAGCGTGCCCATCACCAGTACGGCCACCGCCTCGGCCGACCCCTGCGCCGACGTCTCGATCGTCTACGCCCGCGGCACTCACCAGGAACCGGGACTGGGCAACGTGGGCCAGGCGTTCGTCGACTCGCTCACATCGCAGTTGGCCGGCCGGTCGGTAGAGGTATACGCGGTTAATTACCCCGCCAATGACGACTACCACAACAGCGCGACCAGCGGCGCCGACGACGCGAGCGCCCACGTCCAGGGCACCGTCGCCAGCTGCCCCAGCACCAAGATCGTGATGGGTGGATATTCCCAGGGCGCCACGGTGATCAACCTGGCCAGCACACAGATGCCGGCCCCGGTTGCCGACCATGTCGCTGCGGTCGCCTACTTCGGCGAGCCGTCCAGCGGATTCTCCAGCGCCCTGTGGGGCGGTGGCCCGTTGCCGACGATCAGCCCGCTTTACAGCGGCAAGTTGATCAGCCTGTGCGCCACCGACGACCCGATCTGCACCGGCGGCGGCAACATCATGGCGCACGTCTCCTACATCGAGAACGGAATGACGACCCAGGCCGCGACCTTCGCCGCCAACCGGGTCAAGTAGCGCTGCCGACCGAGCGCCCGAGGTAGGCCATCAAACGGGCGGTCGGTGTCGCGTTCTGGGGTGCCGGTTGTGCCGGCCCGAAGGCGCCCGGCCGACGCAGTCTGTCTTCCGGCAGCGACTCCACCAACTGGCGGCACAGTCCCAGCAAACGGGTCGGTAGTTCGACCTCCCGGCCGAGGGATCGGTGCACGTCCCAACTGTGCAGGGCAAGGTCGGCGACGGGGAAGGCCATCGCTTGCCCGAGGGGCGCCTCGCCCGCCGGCGATGTGCGCGGAGCGGCGAAGTCGGCTTCCGGCAGCACTTGTTGCAAGCGGGTGGCCAACTCGCGAAGCCGGGCTGCCGGATCGTCGCTCGCCCAGTCCGACGGCTCTGACGGTGCCGCCCAGATCTGTCCGCCCTCGACCAGCGCAACGACCTTGGCCGCGCTCCCCGTGGCATGACCGACCAGGTCGCGAATGCTCCATCCTGCGAGGTTGGACGCCTGTGCCCAACTTTCCGCGGGGATCTGCTCCACGGCGTCCAGGAACAGCTTTAGCGCGTCGGTGGCCATCGTGCCCATGGGATCGGCCGACTCATTCATGCACCTATCGTACGAACGGCGAGCAGACGCAAAATCGCCTTGGAGCAGCCGCTCCAAAGGCGATTTCACGTCTGCTCGCGCAGAGTAGGTGACCCTAGTGCGGGAGCAGGCGTTGCTTCTGCTCGGTGAACTCTTCCTCGGTCAGGATCCCGGCGTCGCGCAGCGAAGCCAGCTCGCGCAGCTCGGCGGCGATGCTGGTGATCGGGCCTCCGGGCAGCACCGGAGGTGGCGTCGCAGGCTCTTCCGTCGCGTCGGCGGCGGCCGGTGTCCCGCGCTGGGCCACCCCGACCCGCTCCTTGGTGCGTGCGCCGCCGGACCCGCCCGTGCCGACGCTGCCGGCCAGTGCCCGCCCGGCCATGCCGGCCACCGCCATCTGGCTGAACAACGCTCCGGCACCCTCCGCGGAAGCCTCCGCCGCAGCGCCCACACTGGCGGCCGGCGAGGTCAGCGCCGCCAGCCGGAAGCCCGGAGCGGCCGTGGTCCAGCCCGGCGGTACCCTCAGCCCGCCGACGGATCCCGCCTCGCCCAGGCCCGCCGACACCGGCGAGCCGAGATTGGTGATCACCGGGAACTGGGTCGGGGGGACGGGCGCCGATCCGGGCCAGGTCTCGATACCTGCCCAGCCACTGACAATGTCATCGGTGTGAACCCCGATGTGGTAGCCGCCGATGTCGTAGGGCAAGGCCGTCGTCCCGACGACTCCGTCCAAGGTCCCGGCGATGAGACCCGCGCCGAAGTCCAGAAGTGTCACGATGTCGAACGGCGAAACGGCCGCGGCGGGGGCGGGAGCGGCGAGACTGGACAGCGCCGAGGGCACCGCTGCCAACGCCTGCTGCGCCGACGACACGAGGCTCTGCACCTCCCCCGCGGCGGTGCCGGTGGCCTGGCTGACGGCGGCCGCCTGCGCCGGCAAACCGCTCGAATCCGTGATGGAAGAAGGCTCGGCGAACGGAGTCAATGTGGTCGCGGCCGCCGATGATGCCGCATAGCTCTGCATGGCGGCGGTGTCCTGCGCCCACATGTCGGCGTACTGGGTTTCGGTGAGTGCGATCAGCGGCGTGTTCTGGCCGAAGAAGTTCGTCGCGATCAGCGCCATCAGCAGGCTGCGGTTGGCCGCGACCACCGGCGGCGGGACCGTCTCGGCGAACGCGGCCTCGTACGCGACAGCCGCCGCTTTAGCCTGGTCAGCGGTGTGCTCAGCCTGCAGCGCGGTGACTCCCAGCCACGCCACGTAGGGGGTGGCCGCGGCAGCCATGGCAGCCGAGGCCGGACCGATCCACGGTCCGGCGGTCAAGGCCGTGATCACCGATTGGTAGGAACTGGCGGTTGCGTACAGTTCGGCGGACAGCGCGTCCCACGCCGCGGCAGCGGCCAGCATCGGTCCAGCGCCAGGGCCGGCGTACATCAGCGCCGAGTTGATCTCTGGCGGCAACAACGCGAAGTCCATCACGCCTCCTCCGATCGGTGTGGTCGGCTGGCAGCCGCATTCCGGGTGACGCTCAATGGACGCTCGGCCCGAATCCCCCATCCGGGCCCTGAGCGGACATCACCTCGTAGCGTTACGCCAGACAACAGCTCGTTGCCTGCTGTTTGCACAGCCTTTACCAATAAAGCACATATTCAGCCCGCGACCGAAATGCCGGTCCGACGGCCGGCACTCCGCGGTGTTATCTCTCGAACTCCAGGAAGTGCCGGATTTCCTCGGCCGCGGCCTCCAGATTCCGCGAGACCAGCCCGCGTCCGAGCCACTCGCTGAGCCGGGCGACTCCCAGGCCGGTGGTGGAAAACGTCAGCGTCAGAGTGAGGCGGCTACCGTCGCCGTCGGGTTCAACCAGCGCGGCGAACGAGTGGCGCGTTCCCTGCACTGCCCGCCACTTCAACAGGCTGCCCGTCGGAGGCGTGATCAGCACCCGGCCACCGAGCTGAATGGTGCCACTGTCCATATAGACGTCCCACAGTTCGCCGTCGTCGCGCGACTTGACGAACCCGCATCGGCTGAAGGTGGAGACCTTGGGGAACAGAGCGTGGGGGTCGGTGATGAAGGCACCGCTCGTTTCGAGCGGGCAGTCGATATGGCGGACGACGGTGACGGTCTGGGTCATCTCACCGGACCATCGGGACGATGGTCTTGCTGGCCAGCTTTGACAATCCAACCTGCATGACGCTGGTGACATAGCCCAATGCGCGGTCCCAATCCGGATCCTCGCCGAACCTGTCCCGCACATCGATCGGCTCGAGCACCTGCATGCGGATCTTCGCCGGAAGGGGAAAGTGCGGCAGTGGGAGCGGCGACAGTCCCCACGGAATGCTCAGCGTCATCGGCATGCTCTTCACCCGCGCCAATTTGTCCAGCCGCAGCAATTGCGCGGTCCGGCGGCCGTCATTGAGGACAATCAAGGTGTCATGGCCGCCCGTCGCCACCACCGGCACGATCTTCACGTTGCACTTGTGCGCCAGCCGCAGGAAGCCTTTACGGCCCGAGAAGATGATCTTGTTGCGATCGCGCCACGGGCGCAGGGCCTCCACGTCGCCGCCCGGGTAGACCAGCGCCGACCCACCGCTGTCGAAGATGCGCTCGGCGAAGGAATTGGCTGCCGGGACCACGCCGAGCTTGCGGGTCAGTCCGCCGATGACCGGTGCGGCGGTGACCGTGTCGTGCGCCAGCGCGTAGAGAGGACGGCCCTCGACGGTGAAGTAGGTGTTGTAGGCCAGCAGGAAGACGAACGTGTCCGGGGTCGCGCCCCCGCCGCTGTGATTGCCCACAAACAGCACCGGCTCGTCGGGCACATTCTCGAAGCCGTGAACCTCGGCGCGGAACCACACCGTCGAGGCCAACCACAGCGGAGGCAGCACGGCGCGAATGAACTCCGGGTCGCGGTGGCGAAGTTCTTTGGGGAGTCGTTGCCGAGTCATCTCGATGAGACTAAACCGATTTGGCGCGTTTTAACGGAACTGTCCGCAAACTGAAAGCGCGCCCGGCATTCGCCGGCGGAGCATTCGGAGCGGGCGGGTTCGCGCTGACGTCGTGGTTGTCGTAGCTTGAGACGGGATTGTCGTAGCGTCGGCCGGTTCAGCAGAGCAGCCGGTATCGAGCTCGAATGGGGAGCCTCGAATTGGGAGCGTTGTCACGCGGCGGAACGGCGGTGTGCGCGGCTCCCCGATCGGTCCGGGGTTCGATGCGCACCGTGGACAGCGGGAAGCGGTGATCTGGTGGGGGTGCGTTTGCGTCAATTAGCTGACCGAACTATAATCTGGACACATGTCCAGTTTGCTGTCCCGCCGTTCACGGGTGCGTTGACAGCAATGAGATTGGCGCCTTCGTCCCCTTTTCCTGGTCGATCGCTGGCGGCGAAGGGTTGAGTATGCGAATTGCTCTGCTGTCCTACCGGAGTAAGGACCACTGCGGCGGACAGGGCGTTTATGTGCGGCATCTCAGCCGCGGACTGGTCGTCCTCGGCCACGAGGTGGAAGTGTTCTCCGGCCAGCCGTATCCGGAGCTGCTCGATCCGCGGGTTCGCCTGACCAAGGTCCCGAGCCTCGACCTGTACCGCGAGCCGGACCCCTTCCGGGTGCCACGGCCGAGCGAGATCCGCGACTCCATCGACCTGCTCGAGTTGGCCACGATGTGGACGGCCGGGTTCCCCGAACCCCGAACCTTCACGCTGCGTGCGGCGCGGCTACTGGCGGACCGGGCGGCCGATTTTGACGTCGTGCACGACAATCAGAGCCTGGGAACGGGACTTCTCACCATCGCGGATGCGGGCATGCCCGTCGTGGCCACCGTGCACCACCCGATCACGCGCGACCGATTGCTCGACCTTGCTGCCGCGCGATGGTGGCGAAAGCCGTTGGTGCACAGGTGGTACGGGTTCTCCAGCATGCAGAAGCAGGTGGCCCGGCAGATCCCCGACCTGCTGACCGTCTCGTCGTCATCGGCTACCGACATCGTCGCGGACTTCGGTGTCTCCCCCGATCAACTGCATGTGGTGCCGCTGGGGGTGAATACCGAACTGTTCCAGCCGGGTTCGTCACCACGGCAACCCGGCCGGGTGATGGCGATCGCGAGTGCCGACACTCCGCTCAAGGGCGTCAGCACCCTGCTGCACGCTGTCGCCAAACTGCGCACCAGCCGCGACCTCGAGTTGCGGTTGGTCGCCAAAGTGGAAGCCAACGGTCCCACCCACAAATTGATCGCCGAGTTGGGAATCTCCGACATCGTCCACATCGCCAGCGGCCTGCCTGACGCCGACCTCGCCGCTCTGTTCGCCTCCGCCGAAGTTGCGTGCATTCCCTCGCTCTACGAAGGCTTTTCATTGCCCGCGGTGGAAGCGATGGCCAGTGGGACGCCGATCGTCGCCAGCCGTGTCGGCGCGCTGCCCGAGGTCCTCGGGACAGATGGTGCTTGCGCCGAGTTGGTGGCTCCCGCCGACGTGGATGCCCTGACCCAGGCGATCGGAAAGCTCCTGGACTCACCGGAGCGGCGCCGCAGCCTGGGCGAGGCCGGACGCAGGCGGGCGGTCAACGTGTTCAGCTGGGACGCGGTGGCCGCTCAAACCGTGCGGGTGTATCAGCAGGCGATTGAGCGACGGGCCGTCGAGGGCGGACCGCGATGCTGACGGTCGATTTCGAGAGGCTCGGAATCGGTCCTGCTACCAAGGTCATCGACGTGGGCTGTGGCGCCGGTCGGCACGCCTTCGAAGCCTATCGGCGAGGCGCCGATGTGGTCGCCTTCGACCAGGACGCCGCCGAACTCCGGTCGGTGGACACCTTGCTGCGTGCGATGGCAGAGACCGGCGAGGCGCCGCAAGCCGCCGCAGCGAAAGTGGTTCGTGGCGACGCGCTCAATCTGCCCTATGCGGACGAGACGTTCGACTGCGTGATCGCTTCGGAGATCCTGGAACACATCCCCGACGACGATGCCGCCATCGCGGAACTGATCCGGGTACTGAAAGTCGGTGGCATCCTGGCGGTCAGCGTGCCGCGATGGCTTCCCGAGCGAGTCTGCTGGCTGCTGTCCGAGGAGTACCACAGCAACGAGGGCGGCCATGTGCGGATCTACCGGGCCAGTGCGCTGCGCGACAAAATCGCCGGTCGCGGAATGGAATTGACGCATACCCACCACGCCCACGCGCTGCATTCGCCGTTCTGGTGGCTTAAATGCGCAGTCGGGCCGTCGAATAACGACCATCCGGCGGTCACCGCATATCACAAGCTGCTGGTGTGGGATCTCATGCAGCGGCCCAAGATCACTCAGCTGGCCGAGCATGCGCTGAATCCGCTTGTGGGCAAGAGCGTAGCCATGTATTTCACCAAGCCCGAGCCGGTACAAAGCCTTCGCGCGCAGGGGTATTCAGTTGCTTCGCGATGACGGCGCACCGGGTGTCGCCGGGGTGCTGAGCCCCGAGCAGTGCCGGCAGACGGCAGTGTCCATCGCGGCCGCCCAGGAACCGTCGGGGGCGATCCCCTGGTTCGCCGGCGGGCACACCGATCCGTGGGATCACGTGGAAAGCGCCATGGGGCTTACCGCCGCGGGTCTGCTGGAGCCGGCGCGCGCTGCGTTCGACTGGTGCCGCCGCATTCAGCGGCCGGACGGCTCCTGGCCGATCCAGGTCCGGGCCGGGATCGTCGAAGACGCTAACAGTGACAGCAACTTCTGCGCTTACGTCGCGACCGGCGTGTGGCACCACGTGCTGGTCACCGGTGACCGGAAGTTCGCCGCGCTGATGTGGCCGGTGGTGCAGAAGGCGATCGACTTCGTCATCGACCTGCAAGTCGGATTCGGTGAAATCTGTTGGGCGCGAAGCGAAGCTGGACCGCTGGAGGAGGCACTGCTGACCGGTTGCGCCAGCATATTCCACAGCATCCGGTGTGCTCTGGCGCTCGCTGCGCTGATCGGGGAACCGCAGCCGGAATGGGAACTGGCACTGGGCCGGTTGGGCCACGCGATCGTTGCCCATCCTGAGGCCTTCACCGAAAAGGACCGCTACTCGATGGATTGGTACTACCCGATCCTCGGCAGTGCGTTGCGCGGCCCCGCCGCTGCGGCGCGGATCCGGCAGCGCTGGGACGAGTTCGTGGTGGGCGATCTGGGCATTCGCTGTGTGGTCGACCGGCCCTGGGTCACCGGTGCGGAGACGTGCGAACTGGTCATGGCTCTGGACGCCATCGGTCACCGGTCTGCGGCGCACCGGCAGTTCGGCGCGATGCAGCATCTGCGCGAAGGTGACGGGTCCTATTGGACCGGTTTGGTTTTCGCCGACGGCAAGCGGTGGCCGGAAGAGCGCACCACCTGGACCGGGGCGGCGATGATCCTGGCTGCCGACGCGCTGTCCGGCACGACGGCGGGCAGCGGGATATTCCGTGGCCACACGCTACCGGTGGGCCTGCAGACCGATTTCGACTGCGAGTGCGTTACGGCCGGCCCTGGCCGTTAGTCTCGACGGGCTCTCCGGCCTGCCCGCCGGTGCGTTCCAGCACCCGCAGCGACCCGGTCGCCCCGACTTCCCGGAATTGACCGGAAGCCATTGCACGACAATAGATCTGGTAAGGGGGTCGCCCTCCGTCGTCCGGGTTGGGAAACACATCGTGGATGACGAGTGCCCCGCCGGGGAGCACCCATTTCGCCCAGCCTTCGAAGTCGCGCGCAGCCGCGGCCTCGGTGTGCCCGCCGTCGATGAAGAGGAACTGCACCGGCGAGCGCCATCCCCGGGCAACGACGGGTGATTTGCCGACGATGGCCACGACATGGTCGTCGAGGCCGGCGGCGTCCAGCGTGCGGCGGAATGTCGGCAACGTGTCGAAGAGCCCGGTCACCTCGTCGACCAATGAGGTGTCGTGGAATTCCCAGCCGGCCTGATGCTCTTCGGATCCGTGATGATGATCGATCGTGTAGAGCACGCTGTCGCGCTGTCGGGCGGCAGCCCCGAGCAGCAGCGCGGATTTCCCGCAATACGTGCCGATCTCCACACCGATGCCACCGTCGAGGTAGCGCAGTGCGGCGTCGTGCAGCGCCTGCCCTTCGTCGCTGGGCATGAAGCCGCGCACCTGCTCGGCAAGCGCGAACAAACGCTCGGTGGAGCCCGTGTCGTCGTCGCTCATCAGCTGAACTTATCGGGCGGAGAAGCGGCGCCGGCAACCTGGTCGGCGTCCTTGCTGGATTGTCGGGGGAACGGGTCCCGCTGGACAGCCGTCCGGCCGTCCAGCAGGACCGTTCGGTCAGCCGTGCGGCGCTTCGGAGATCTTGCTGTCCGGCTTGCCCAGCGTCTGGCAGTACGTCTGCGCCGAGAGGCGGGTCGCGTTGATCTCCAGGGAGCTGGGCTCTGCGCCGTTCTTGTCCTTGAGCATCTTGCTGACTTCTTCGCTCTGCTTCTTCTCGTCCTGCGTCGTGAAGTCTTTGCACTTGGTGTCGCCACCGGTATTGATGACCTTGGAAGCCGAACATCCGCTGAACATCAGCGCGGCGATGACAATTGCGGCAGGTGCGAGGGGTTTCATCACTAGCCCTTTCTAAGGTCGGAGTCGTAGCTATCTATACACCGCAGCGCGCATTCCCAAACACGGGTCGAATTGCGCGCCGCGACCCGAGCGATCGAACCGAGCGGGGCCTATTTTTCCAGGGTGAACTGATTGACGTCTATATAGCCGGTGCGGAAATGGTCGGCGCAGCCGGTCAGGTATTTCATATACCGGTCGTAGACCTCTTGGGACTGAATTGCGACGGCCTCGTCGCGACGCGACTCCAGGGCTGCGGCCCAGCGATCGAGCGTCTTGGCGTAGTGCTGCTGCAGCGACTGGCGCCTGGTCAGCGCAAAACCGGCCGCTTGCGAGAACCCCGCCACCATATCGGTATCCGGCAACTGACCGCCCGGAAAGATCTCCGTGAGAATGAATTTCACGAACCGGATGTGATTCATGGAGATGGGCAGACCAGTCTCGGCCAGTTGCTCCCGGGTCAATCCGGTGATGGTATGCAGCAGCATCACACCGTCTGCCGGCAGCAGTTTGTAGGCCAGCGAAAAGAAATCCTGGTAGCGATCGCGGCCGAAGTGCTCGAACGCGCCAATCGACACAATGCGGTCCACAGGCTCGGTGAACTGTTCCCAGCCCTGCAACAACACCCGACGGTTACGTGCGGTGTCCATTTCGTCGAACTTCTGCTGCACGTGCGCGGCCTGGTTCTTGGACAGAGTCAGGCCGATGACGTTGACGTCGTACTTCTCGATGGCGCGACGCATGGTTGCGCCCCAGCCGCAGCCGATGTCGAGCAGCGTCATGCCCGGCTGCAGGCCCAGCTTGCCCAGCGATAGGTCGATCTTGGCGATCTGCGCCTCTTCGAGGGTCATGTCGTCGCGCTCGAAATATGCGCAGCTGTATGTCTGGGTGGGATCCAGAAACAGCCGGAAGAAGTCATCGGACAGGTCGTAATGTGCCTGCACATCGTCAAAGTGCGGCTTCAGTTCCTCGGACAAGCGGGTCATGCCTTTCGTGGCGCCGGAGCTCCGACGGGAGTCCGGCATGGCATACGCCGGCGGGTTACTAGTTCCCCGCGGGTACCGAACGAAACCCCTGTCCCCGTCACACCGGCCGCGACGGTGAATTTCGGGAGCACGGCGGGTCATACCCAGAGACTGGACACATCACAGGAGAAGGTGGATCCCATGCTTGAAGCCAAGCCGCCCATCGTCGATCAGCAGACCTGGCGCGCGGAGCTCGACGAGCTGCGCAAACGCGAGAAGGCCGCGACCCGGGAACTGGATGCGATCGCCGCCCAGCGTCGCCGCCTGCCGATGGTGCGATTGCCCGACTACACGCTGATCGGCGCCGACGGCCCGGTCCGCCTGGCCGAGGTGTTCGGCGGCCGCTCGCAGCTCATCGTCTACCACCACATGTGGTCGCCGGGTGCGGAGTGGCAGTGCCCGGGATGCACCGGGTTCACCTCGCAGTTCACCCGGCTCGAGTTCCTCGACAACTACGACGCCCGCTTCGTCATCGTCACCAACGGACCGATCGACGAGGCGCTCGAGTACCGGCGCAAGGTCGGCAACCGGATGCAGTGGTACTCGTCTTCGGACAGCTCGTTCGGCGCCGACATGGACGCACCGCCCGGCGGCGGCTTCGCCGTCAACGTGTTCTTGCGCGATGGTGAGACCGTCTACCGCACCTGGCACACCAATGGCCGCGGAACCGAGCAGCTCAGCCACTCTTTCGCGTTGATCGACATCCTGCCCTGGGGGCGGCAGGAGGAATGGCTCGACTCGCCGCCCGGGTGGCCGTCGCGGCCCACCTACTCCGGCTGGTCCGGCTCGTCCGACATTGCCCGCGCCTATGGACCGGAGGACGGCGATGAGTAGCGAGCGCTTCGAGGTCACGCGACCCATCTCGGCCACGCCGACGGCGATCTTCGCGGTGCTGGCCGACCCGGTGCGTCATTGCGACACCGAACCCACCGACTGGGTTCGCGACGCCGTGGACGCCGAGCCGATTACCGGAGTCGGCCAGATTTTCGCCATGAACATGTATCTCGAGGCGGCCGGCGGGGACTACGTCACCTACAACCTGGTCACCGAGTTCGAGAAAGATCACGCCATTGCCTGGATGCCGGGCCGGCTCGACGATGCGGGCAATCATGCTGCGGGCGGCTGGTTCTGGCGCTACGAACTCGCCCCGAAAGGCGACCACACAGACGTCACACTCACCTACGACTGGACCGGTACGCCCGGGGAGTTCCGGGAACAGATCGGCGGCATGCCGCCTTTTCCGGAGGATTACCTCAGCGCGTCGCTGGCCGATCTGGAGCGCTCGGTGACCGGTTGACGCCGATGCGTCGTGCCAGTTCGGCGAAGGCGTCCCGTACCGCGTCGGGTTGCTCTATCCACGGAAAGTGGCCCGCCTCAGGTACGACGCGCCAGATCACGTTGTCGGTGTGAAAGCGCTTAGGCTGCCACAGCGCCTGCGTGACGATCC